>CADBXH010000008.1 GCA_902798605.1 uncultured Ruminococcus sp.
CTTCGCAAGTGAAGATTTGCAATGCATAGTTAAAATAACTGTTCACGACGAAGTCTCTTAACTTGCACGAAGTGCAATCTTAACGGCGTAAGCCTCTTAACTTGCGCGTTTGCGCAATCTTCACTCGAATAGATTCGGCTGAGTCGCGGAGCCCTGAACTGCTCCCTTTGGGAAGTCGTAGCCGAGATGTCTGCACGCCTCGGCGGTAACGCAGCGTCCGCGCGGTGTGCGGCTCAAAAAGCCGATCTGCATAAGATACGGCTCGTAGACGTCCTCAATAGTGACCGCTTCCTCGCCTATAGCGGCGGCTAAGGTCTCGAGTCCTACCGGTCCGCCGTTGTAGAAGCGGATTATAGCTTCGAGCATACGCCTGTCGTTTTGATCGAGACCGAGCTCGTCAATCTCAAGGCGGTCGAGCGCGGTCCGGGCGGTGTCGAGAGTGATGACTCCGTCCGACATCACCTGCGCGAAGTCGCGCACACGCTTTAGCATACGGTTGGCGATTCGGGGTGTTCCGCGCGAACGCGAGGCGACCTCGATCGCTCCCTCGTAATCTATCTGGATACCCAGGATACCCGCGCTGCGTGTAACGATCTGCGCAAGCTCCTCGGGTGTGTAGAGTTCAAGCCTTAATAGCACGCCGAAACGGTCGCGCAGGGGCGCTGTAAGCTGGCCTGCCCTTGTGGTCGCGCCGACAAGCGTGAACCGAGGCAGAGGCAGGTGATAAGACGCCGCCATTTGTCCCTTGCCCGTGATTATATCTATCGCGAAGTCCTCCATTGATGGGTACAGGACTTCCTCTACCGAACGGCTGAGGCGGTGTATCTCGTCGATAAAGAGCACGTCGCCCTCGTTGAGATTCGTCAGCAGCGCCGCAAGATTGCCGGGCTTTTCTATCGCGGGACCCGAGGTTATGCGGATGTTTACGCCGAGCTCGTTCGCGATGATACCCGCGAGAGTGGTTTTACCGAGTCCCGGAGGGCCGTAAAGCAAAACGTGATCGAGCGTTTCGTGACGGATCTTCGCCGCCTCGATATATACCCTGAGATTATCCTTCGCCTTGTCCTGTCCGATGTACTCGTCAAGGTTTTTAGGGCGGAGCGGGTTATCGCTGTCAGCGGTATCCTCTGGGATCTCGTTGGTGTCCATTATTCTGTTTTCAAAATCAAAATCGTCTGAAAAATGCGTGTTGCTCATTACTGTCTTCCCATCTGTCTGAGAGTTTGCGCTATCGCGAGTACCGGAGAAACGTCCGACGGAGCGTAGCCGAGGACTCCGAGAGCTTCGATAGCCTTGGGGATATTGCCGGTAGACGCGTTGACCGCTGCGTCTGTCACTTGACTCATTCCGTCGTCGGTCGCGAGTGATTTTGCGAGCTTGTCCTTTAGCTCAAGCACGATGCGCTGGGCGATTTTTTTGCCTACGCCCTGCGCGCGCGTGATAGTCTTTACATCGTCAGTGGCGATCGCCATTGCTACCTGCTCGGGTGAAAGCACGGATAGTATAGCCAAGCCCGCCTTGGGACCAACGCCGCTGACGCCGATGAGCGTTTTGAAAGTATCAAGCTCGGTCTTTGTTGAAAAACCGAATAGCTCCATGGCGTCCTCGCGGACATTAAGGTGAGTGTAAAGCGTTACCTCGTCGCCCAATCTCAGTGTTTTAAGTGTGTTCATCGTAGTCTGGCAGTTATAGCCGACCCCGCCGCACTCGACGACCGCTGTGGTCGCGTCCATATAAATCAATTTTCCTCTTACGGAATAGAACATTATATATCTCCTTATGAGTTAAGATTTAGCTTCGCTAAAGTTAAGATTGCTGCCGCAAGTTAAGATTTCGCTGCGCGAAAGTGAAGATTTGCTTCGCAAAGTTGAATAATTTCCACGGCGAATCCTCTTAACTCTATCACTGGTACTGCGTACCGTTTCTGTACATCTTCGTTCTGAGGTCGCTTCCTGCCGCCTGGATATGGCAGATCGCTATCGCGAGAGCGTCGGCGGTATCGTCGGGCTTTGGCATTTCTTCAAGCTTCAAAAGCCTGCGCGTCATCTCCATAACCTGGGGCTTGCGCGCCTTGCCGTAACCTGTTACCGCGGTCTTGACCTGCAGGGGCGTGTACTCAAAAATCGGTATCTTTAGCTTTTGCGCCGCGAGCAGGGTCACTCCCCTTGCCTGCGCCACCTTTATCGCGGTCTTTTGGTTAGTCTGGAAGTACAGACGCTCGATAGCAAGCGCATCCGGACGGCAGCGGCTCAGGATAGAATAGAGCTCGTCGTAAATATACTCCAGCCGCTCGTTAAAATCCGTGTGCGCCTCGGTTTCTACGGAACCGTAGCCGATAGCCTTGTAGGTATTTGACTGAAAGCTGATTGCGCCCCAGCCCACAATGGCGTAGCCCGGGTCGATTCCAAACACTACCAAAACAATTCCTCCGAAAAAATGGTATAATGGTACATACTAAAACATTATATCACAAACGGTTGAAAATGGCAATATTATTTGTTCGTTTTATGACTGTTTTTGCAGGGTCAATGTGCTTCCGTTGTAGGAAATATCGAGCGTATTGCCCTTTGGAGTGTAATCAAAGGCAAGATTTTGTGAAACTGACTCGTCAAAAATCACAAAGCTTTTGCCGTCTGTCAGGCAATCACCGCTGATATTTACGGTTTTTTCTGCGTTGGTTATCTCAAAACCAGCGGAGAGATCATCGGGCTCGCCGAAAAACTCAAGCTTTACCTCTGCACCGCCCTCAAGAGTTGCCGCCCAACGCGAGGAAGTAAGCTCGTTTTGCGGGCTCGGGGCGTTTTGAGTACAGCCGCAAAACAGCATAACCGCTGACAGAACCAATAAAATCACGAATTTTTTCACATAATCACACCTTTTACTTATACACTATTCCCAAAGGTGTTTGATTATGATTTACAATCCTGTTATAATTCTTGAAAAGCAAAATAAATGTGCTATAATCATATCGGATTTTTGAGGTTTTGGAGTGATAGGATGCAAAAGGAGTTCACCGAGAGCTGTTCGGTTTTTGAATCTGACGGTATGGTCAGGAATGCCGGTTGGGCTAAAAAGCAGGTGTTTCGGTATGATCCGTCAAGCAGGCACAGCCAGCGCGACACTTACTATGTAAGCAGCAGCGAGTGCGCGATGTATCTGTCGATCGAAAACTTAGGCGCGGCGTTCGGAGTAAAAATCGCTCTTGCCGACCTAAAGCGAGGCGGAGTAGTCTGTGACAGCATTATTAAAAAGCACAAGATAATAAAAAAGCCGCTGCCCGACAGCGCGGACGGCGGAGAGTTTGAGTATGAGGACAAGTGGCTGAAGCTTAAAATCTCGGATGAAGCCGAGGGCAAAAACCTGAAATGTGTTTTTTATCAGTTTGGCAGTCTGGATATGCTGAGCTTCGATATATTTCTTTTAAAGAATAATAGCGATGTGCTCGACCAACTCGCTCCATTTGAGCGAAACAGAAAATACTACTACCTAAAACGCTTTATGCCGTGCTACCAAGCACAGGGATTTATCAAGGCGGGAAGTATGGTTTATAAGCTCGGCGCTGATTCTGCACGCGCGTATTTTGACCGGACAAGGTTCAGAAAACCGAGGCTGCATAATTACCAAAGGCTCAGCTCGGACTGCGTGATCGGCGGAAAACGCTTTACGATCTGCCTTGCGAGCCGCGTCGGAGACAACCGCTACGGTAACGAAAACTGTTATTTTGTTGACGGAAATCTGCACAAGCTCTCACAGATAGCCGTTAAGGGCACACCGAAAAGGATCGACCGTCCCGTGTTCTTCCACGACAAGGAAAGAAACGTTGATATTTCGTTCAAGCCGTTTACGGTATCGGGCAAGGCGATGGTAGCCGATATGGGAAAGACCGCGGTCGTCTTCGGCAGGTTATACGGCACGATCAAACCGGATGAACAGGATAAGCCGCTGGTGCTCGACAACGCCGTGGCGCACCTGATATTCACTGAATTTTAAAAAGCAAAAGCAGGCTTATGCGCCTGCTTTTTTGTATGTACCGATAAACTTCGGGATATTCTGCTCAAGGTCATAGATCATATAAATGAACGGACGGTTTACCGTGATTTGCGCGTCGGCTTTTGTCACTTTGTTTTTGCTTGCGTTCGCGACCGATGAGTTGACGCCGTTTGCGTCGATCGTCATCTCGGTATCGGCTACAACATCGGAAAGAACCAGATCCTTTTCCGACTTGCCCATAGCCGAAAAATCAGCTTTATCGCTGTCAAACGCGTCCTTGATACCCATTGCTTGGAGCGGCTTTTTAACGCTTATATCGCTTTTTTGAGTGATCTTCGGCATTGAAATGCTGACATTCTTTTGCTGCGCCGTTGAGAGCATACTTGTAAGGCTTTTTCCGGTAAGGGATTTGAGATAATCCTCTACGCTTACTCCCTCGTTGGGCATAATGACCGCCATAGCGTAATGATTGCCCTTGAAGGTTTTTGCAAAGCCCTGAGCCTTGTCACTTTTAAGCAGGCGCTCGGCGTTGCCGCTGAGGAATTCGGCGTCTGTCTGACTGCCGTTTGAGGCTGTGAACTTTGTATTTGTTTTGTCCGCTGACAAAGCGGTATTCCACGGAGCGTTGAGCATATAAGAATTGATCGAAGTCATTACGTCCGATTCACCGGGAATAAGCTTTGTGTTTTGGCTGACTCCTTTGTCGCTGAGCCAAAGTCCGATATCTTTCTCGACATTTTTAAAATCAGCCGTAAAAATACTCGCGTCAAAAAATGTGTGCATATTTTTGAGGTATTCTTCATCGCCGTTGTAACCGACCGAATTGTTGATCCAAAGCGAATCACCGATCACAAACTTGGCGGAATCCTTGGGATACTCGCCCTCCATTGTGAAGTACAGATAGCGGTTGAGCGTGTAGGTGTTTGCACCGAGAGTTTTCTCAAACTGAGAAAGTGTGTCGCCCTTGGCGCCGTTGGCGGGGAGCATCAAGCCGTACATTACGGACATAGGAGAAACCAAAAGGTTCGCGTCCTTTTGGTCGGAAGCCTGCGCGAGCTTTACCGCGAAATCCGTATACACGGGATCGACATCTTTATTTTCTACCATTCCCTGGAAATCAATCATCTCCAAATCATAAAGCAGATCCTTTGCCTCTATGTCGGGATTATGATAGTTGCTCTGCTGCTCTGAGCTTTGATTACTGTTAGTTTTATTGCCGCAGCCGGTTATTGACAGAACCAAAGTTGCCGCAAGAATAAGGGCTAAAACGCCCGAAATCCTTTTTTTCATTTTATTACCTCATTTGTTCGCTTGTTTGATTACAAAACCTATTCTACTATTTTATTGTAAAACAATCAAGTGTTTTTTTATGAAAAACTTGAAAATAACGATAGAATATGATAAAATACTAATAACTTATCAGATTGGTGGGATTTGTTTGAAAATATCAACAAAAGGCAGATACGCTCTTAGGATGCTGCTCGATTTGGCGGAACACCAAAGCGACGGGTATATCGCGTTAAAGGACATAGCCAAAAGGCAGAATATCTCTAAAAAATATCTTGAGCAGATAATCCCCGTGCTCAACCGCTCGGATGTGCTAAGCGCTAACCGCGGTTATCAGGGCGGTTACAGGCTCGCAAAATCGCCCGACAAATATTCCGTGGGCGATATACTCAGGCTCACCGAGGGAAGTATCGCTCCCGTAGCGTGCCTTGATTATGATCCTGTTGAATGTCCAAGGCGCGATGAGTGCATTACACTGCCGCTGTGGAAGGGGCTCAACAAGGTCATATCCGATTATCTTGACAACATCACGCTTCAGGATATCCTTGACAACCAAAAGGAAATGGTCGCGAATGACTATGTAATTTAAAACTAAAAAATATAAATATGTCATCCCGTGTTTGCTTTCGGGATGACATTATTTTTTATCTTTGATTTTAGTCCTTTTTCTCGGCTGTTTTTTTCAATTCCTGTTGTTTTTCTTTTTCGAGCTCCTCTTTACTCACTGTATATCGAGCAAGAATCGAGATCGTTGACAGGAAACTGATCAACAGATATACAAGTAATGCAAGGACTGAACCGAGCGACATAAGGTTGACAGTAACAATCGTGAGGATCGAAACAACTCCCGCAAGGGCTAAAAAGAGCGAAACAATATTCTTTATGTTCCTCTGTTTATCAAACGCACAGAAGAAAAATCCGATAATGGGGATCGCTACAAAAATAAAGTTGAGCGGCAATATCTGCGATGCTGCCGCATAATCGGACTCCGAAACACCTGGAACGTTTCCTGCACCCAACGCGCTGAGCATATCAAAAACCGAATCGGAAACTATTTTTCCGTCCTGAATATATGCGTAATACGGCCAAGCGCAGAATACAAGCTGGAACAGGTAGAGAATGCAAAGAGTTATCCTTAATCTTTTTCTTGTTTTATTTTCGGGAATTTTATTCATAATATCCTCCGTAAACAAATTATTACCAGACTATTGTAACACATTTTTTAGATTTGCACAATAGTAAATTTTGTGATATACTAAGGTTTTGAAAAGGAGTAATGTTATGAGCTACATAAACGAATCAATTATCTACAATATTTATCCGCTCGGCTTTTGCGGAGCGCCTAAGGAAAATGACGGCGAGCTGAATTACAGGCTCGACAAGATCTATGACTGCATCGAGCATTTTAAGAAGCTCAGCGTTAACGCTGTCGTGTTCAATCCGCTTTTTGAGAGCTCGCGCCACGGTTACGACACAATCGACTACAAAAAGGTCGACTGCCGCCTCGGCGATAACGAGAGCTTTAAGAAAATCTGCGATACGCTTCACGAAAACGGTATCAGGATTTTGCTTGACGGCGTGTTCAACCATGTCGGCAGAGATTTCTTCGCCTTCAGGGACGTTCAGGAAAAGAAGTGGGATTCCCCCTACTGCGGCTGGTTCCAAAACCTCAACTTTGACGGCAACAGTCCTATGGGCGACCCGTTTTGGTACGAGGGCTGGGCAGGCCACTACGACCTTGTAAAGCTGAATTTGCAAAATCCCGACGTTGTAAATTACCTACTCGACGCCGTAAACTTCTGGATAGACGAGTTCAAGATCGACGGTCTGCGCCTTGACGCCGCGGACGTTATCGACATCGAATTCTTCAAAAAGCTGAAAAACCTCTGTAAGTCCAAAAATCCCGATTTCTGGATGTACGGCGAGATCACCCACGGCGACTATAACCGCTGGGCGAACTCCGACGCGCTCGATTCGGTGACGAATTACGAGTGCTACAAGGGTATTTACTCAAGCCACAACGACCACAACTATTTTGAGATCGCGCACTCGCTGCAAAGACAGTTCCAAAACGGTATCTATCAAAACATCTACACCTACAACTTTGTTGACAACCACGATGTGAACAGGATCGCGAGCAGTCTTCGCGACAAAAACCACCTCTACCCCGTTTATACCCTGCTCTACACGATGCCCGGCGTACCGTCGATCTACTACGGCAGCGAGTACGGTATCGAGGGCAAAAGGACGCGCGAGAGCGACTACGAGCTCAGACCCTGCCTTGATCTCAACAATGTTCCCAACGCTAACTATCAGCTGTTTGAGCATATCGCAAAGCTCGGCAAGATCAGACTGGCGCTCGAAGCTCTTAAATACGGCAAGTTTGAGAACGTCAATATTATGAACGAAAAGCTTGTTTACAAGCGCTACACCGACACCCAGACGGTGTTTGTGCTGTTCAATCTGACCGACCACACCGAGAGAGTCGGGTTTGACTCGCGCTGCAACGCTAAGCTCACCGACGTTATGAACGATAATCAGGTATTTGACTGCAACGGCTGGTGCGAGCTCGATGTTGAGGCATACTCTACAAGGATACTCGTTGTAAACAACGGCGGCTTTGCGCTTGACCTTGACGAGCCCGCAAGCGTTGAAAAAACCGAAAAAAGGAATGAAGCTCCCAAAAAAGAAGGGGTGATCATCGGCGAAAAATACCGCCACTACAAGGGCAACGTCTATGAGGTGACGGGCTTTGCAAAGCACAGCGAAACCGGCGAAAAGCTTGTTATTTACAGGTCTGTCGAGCACCCCGAGGACGTTTGGGCAAGGCCTTACGATATGTTTGTTGAGAGCCTTTGGCACGCCGGACAGAAAATCAACCGCTTTGAACTGATATAAAATGAAGAACAAGATCCTCATTCTTATTTGTGCTTTAATATTCTTTATCGGAATTATAGGCAGCGCGTTTGTGCTTTTCTCCCCAAAGAGAAATACGGTCAACATCAAGCGCAACAACGAGGTGCTGTATACCTTTGACCTGAGCAAAACCGAAGATAAAGAATTTGTTATCCCCTACGGCAACAGCTCGAACACGGTCGAGATCAAGGACGGCAAAATCAGGGTCAAAAGCGCCGAGTGCCCCGACAAGACCTGTGTTGAAACGGGCTGGCTAAGTTCATCTTCGATGCCGATCGTCTGCCTGCCTAACCACCTTGTTATTGAGTTCACGGACGAAAAAGACGCGGACGTTGACGCTGTCGCGAGATAAGCATTATTCTAATAAAGAATTAAGGAAAGATTATGAAAGCTAAACGGATCGCCGAGCTGTCGGTGCTCACGGCGGTATCTCTGATAATTTTTATAATTGAGCTGCAGATCCCCAATCCCTTCCCCATCCCTGGGATCAAGCTGGGGCTCGCGAACATCATCACGGTCTTTGCGGTATACCATTACAAGGCGTATGAGGTCGCGATGATCGTTGCGGTCAGGCTGCTGCTCGGCTCGGTTTTCAGCGGCAACTTTATGGCGCTTATTTACAGCGCGTCGGGCGCGTTTTTGTGCCTGCTCGGAATGTTGCTGCTAAAAAGGATAATCGACGAAAAGCACATCTGGATAGCGAGCATATTCGGCGCGGTGCTGCACAACACCGGACAGATGATCGCGGCGGTGACAGTGACGCAGACGATGCAGATCGTTGCGTATTATCCGTTTTTGCTTGTCTCGGGATGTCTTGCGGGATTGTTCACGGGACTTTGCGCGCAGCTTATCATGCCGAGGATAAAGTTTTTTAAGAGTTGAATAACATTAAAATGTAGGGGCGAGCATTGCTCGCCCCTATACTGTTAAGGAAAGGGTTGTAAGTTATCTGCTTACATTTCCTTGACATTGTAGGGGAACACCTATATGTGCTCCCGTAGATGTTCAGCAAAGTTTAACGTTCTATCAAGTTATTCTGCAAAACATACGTCAATCCCGCGGGCGGACACACGGTGATTCCCCTGACAGGGGAAATGCCGCAAAGCGGCAAAAGGTGATTCCCTTTTTAAGGGAAATGTCACGAAGTGACAAAAGGTGATTCCCTTTTTATGGGAAATGTCACGAAGTGACAAAAGGATTGCCGACGCGCTAAGGTTGCCGACGTGCTAAGGTTGCCGACGTGCTAAGGTCCGCCCCTACGAATGTTAAGGATCTGTTTTTGATTATAATGTAGCGGCGGGGCTTGCCCCCGCCTTAGAGCTATCTTCTCGGACTGCGCTGTCGCCGCCGCGACTTCAGTATACCGCAACGCTGCGACCCGCCGTTGCAGAAACGTTGCCTATAAGCCAGACCTTTCCAAAGGCGGACTGTGGTGTCGTCACCACGACCGCTTTAGTGATTTAAAACAAACAAGCGTTAAAGTTTAAGTGCACTTTTCACAAAGATACTCTATAATTCCTTTTATGGCTTGACAAATATATTAAAAAGTGAGATATTAATATAGTTGTAAAATCAAAACCACTATTATTAATAGAAAAGGAAGATTATATGCCAATCACAGAAATCCTCACCAGAAACGCCACCTATTTTAGGGACGACGTCGCTCTGGTAGAGATCAACCCCGACGTCAAAAACGTTCCGCACGTCACGTGGCGCGAGTTCTCGCTGATAGAATCCTCGCGAGGCGGCGCCTTCAAAAAACAGATAACATGGGGCGAATTTGACGTAAAGGCGAACCGCTTCGCTAACCTGTTGCTCTCGCGCGGAGTTAAAAAGGGCGAAAAGGTCGCGATCCTGCTTATGAACTGCCTTGACTGGCTGCCCATCTACTTCGGAATACTAAAAGCGGGCGCGGTCGCCGTACCGCTGAATTACCGCTACACCGCCGAGGAGATCAAGTACTGCGTTGAGCAGAGCGACTCCGACTTCCTCGTGTTCGGACCCGAATTCATCGGCAGAGTCGAGGAGATACACGACAGGCTGAAGGTAAAAGATTACTTCTATGTCGGCGACGAGTGCCCGTCGTTCGCGGACAGCTACGAGGAGATGATCAGCTACTGTTCAAGCCAAGCGCCGAGCGTTTACATCACCGACGAGGACGACGGCGCGATCTACTTCTCATCGGGCACAACGGGATTCCCGAAGGCTATTTTGCACGCCCACAAGGCTCTTGTGCACTCCGCAAGGGTCGAGCAGGCACACCATGGACAGAAAAAGGACGACGTGTTCCTGTGCATTCCCCCGCTGTATCACACGGGCGCTAAAATGCACTGGTTCGGCAGTCTGCTCTCCGCAAGCAAGGCGGTACTTTTGCGCGGCATCAGCCCCGAGGGCATCATCCGCTGCGTGAGCGAGGAAAGATGCACGATAGTCTGGCTGCTCGTTCCGTGGGCGCAGGACATACTCGACGCAATCGACAGCGGCAAGATAGATTTGAGCAAATACGAGCTCTCTCAGTGGAGACTTATGCACATCGGCGCGCAGCCCGTGCCGCCCACTCTGATAAAACGCTGGAAAGCGATTTTCCCGCACCACGACTACGACACCAACTACGGACTGAGCGAATCCATCGGACCCGGCTGCGTCCACTTGGGCGTTGAAAACACCCACAAGGTAGGCGCGATCGGTGTTCCCGGTTTTGGCTGGGAGGTCAAAATAGTTGACCCCGACAGAAACGAGATCGCAAGCGGCGTTGGCGAGCTCGCCGTAAAGGGTCCCGGCGTTATGAAATGCTACTACAAGGACGCCAAGGCTACAGAGGAAGTCCTCGACGACGAGGGCTGGCTGTACACCGGCGATATGGCAGAGCGCGACAAGGACGGCTTTATTTACCTTGTCGACCGCAAAAAGGACGTTATCATCACCGGCGGCGAGAATATCTATCCCGTCCAGATAGAGGACTTTTTACGCTCAAACAGCGCGATAAAGGATGTCGCGGTAATAGGTCTCCCCGACTCGAGACTCGGCGAGATCGCGACCGCGGTAATAGAAGTCAAGGAAGGTATGAGCCTGAGCGAAGAGGAAGTCAACGACTTCTGCCTTGACCTTCCGAGATACAAGCGTCCGAGGAAAATCATCTTTGCGGACGTTCCGCGCAACCCGACAGGCAAGATCGAAAAGCCCGTCCTGCGCAAAAAATACTGCGGCGAAAGCGTAGTAGCTCAGCAAAACGAGATCGATTCAGCAAAGCTGAGTTAAGCTAGCGCTTACGTGCAAGTTAAGAGGCTTTCGCCGTGAACAGTTTATAACTTGCGAAGCAATCTTCACTTTCGCGCAGCGAAATCTTAACTTTGCGACAGCAAATCTTAACTTCAACAAAGTTGAATCATAACTATATTTTTGGGGGTACATTTATTATGGTAATAAAAATCATTATGCTTGTGCTGTTCTTCGGTGTTATGGTAGGTGTCGGAATCTACTGCCGCAAGAACGCCACAGACGTTAACGGCTTTGTGCTCGGAGGCAGGAACGTAGGTCCTTGGCTTACGGCCTTTGCTTACGGTACATCGTATTTTTCCGCGGTCATCTTCATAGGTTATGCCGGTCAGTTCGGCTGGAAGTACGGAATCGCTTCCACTTGGATAGGAATCGGCAACGCGCTTATCGGTTCGTTCCTCGCGTGGGCTATCCTCGGCAGAAGAACAAGGATCATGACCCAGCACCTCAACTCAGCTACTATGCCCGAATTCTTCGGCAAGCGCTTTGACAGCAAGGGTCTAAAGATCGGCGCGTCGATCATCGTGTTCATCTTCCTTATCCCCTACACCGCGTCGCTGTACAACGGACTCTCACGCCTGTTTGAAATGGCGTTCGGGATCCCTTACGTTTGGTGTATCATCGCTATGAGCGTGCTCACGGGTATTTACGTTATCGCGGGCGGATATATGGCAACGGCGATCAACGACTTTATCCAGGGTATCATTATGCTGATCGGTATCGTCGCAGTTATCGCGGCAGTGCTTATGTCCAAGGGCGGATTTATGGAGGCTCTCAACGGTCTGGCAAAGGTCACCGACGAAAGCGTAAGCACCACTCCGGGCGTGTTCAACTCGTTCTTCGGACCCGACCCGCTCGGTCTGCTCGGCGTTGTTATACTCACCTCGCTCGGCACATGGGGACTTCCGCAGATGGTTCAGAAGTTCTACGCCATCAAGCACGAGAGGGATATCCGCAAAGGTACTGTTATTTCGACAGCGTTCGCTATCATCGTAGCGGGCGGCTGCTACTTCCTCGGCGGCTTCGGCAGACTCTTCTCAGACCAGATCCCAATGGAAAACGGCGTGCCTGTCGGCGGCTATGACGTTATCATTCCCGAAATGCTCAAGACCCTACCCGACCTGCTCATCGCTGTGGTAGTTATCCTTGTGCTCTCGGCTTCGATGAGCACACTGAGCTCGCTCGTTATCGCGTCAAGCTCGACGCTCACGATCGACCTGCTCAAGGACAACATCATCAAGAAGATGAGCGAGAAAAAGCAGGTAGTGCTTATCAGGGTATTCATCGTAGTATTCATCGCTATCTCGGCGTTTATCGCTATTTATCAGACCCAGAGCAAGAACGAGAGCGTCAAGTTCATCGCTCAGCTCATGGGCGTATCGTGGGGTGCTCTCGCAGGAGCGTTCCTCGCACCGTTCCTCTACGGTCTCTACTGGAAAAAGACCACAAAGATCGCCTGCTGGGTAAGCTTCATCTTCGGCGCGGGTATTATGGTGCTCAACCTCTTCTTCCGCCCGATGTTCCCCGTTATTTTGCAGTCGCCGATCAACTGCGGTGCGTTCGCTATGCTCGCGGGACTGATCATCGTTCCCGTAGTAAGCCTGATCACTCCCAAGCCCGACAAAAAACTTGTGGAGGACTCCTTCGCCTGCTACGAGAAGAAGGTACAGGCTTCACAGAAAAACTCGCTTGACTAATAGAGTTTGATCGAATATCAACTTAATACATTAATCATATAAAACTACCCCGTTCCATATACTCGGAACGGGGTTTTATTTTGCCGTATTAAGTTTTTATTTAGCTTAGTCGTTTACAGCTTCCTTGCTCTTCTCGATGATCTGACCCGTCGCTGCGTTGATGTCGTAATCATACTCGTAGCCGCCGTTTGTAAACTCGATCTCGTACTTCTGAACGCCGTCGTCGGTGTCTTGGGCTTTCTTTGTAAAGTTTACGTCCGCCGCTGTAAAGCCCGCGTCTTTAAGAGCGATGTTTACCGCTTCTTCGAGCGTGACGGCGCCGTTGGCGTTATTCTGTGCCGGTGCCGCTGTAACAGGAGCCACGGTTGCGGCGGGAGTTGCCTCTATGGGAGCTGCAGCAGTAGGAGCCACGGTCTCTGCTTCTGTAGGAGCCTGAGTCACTGCCTGTGTTGCTGCTGATGTCTCGGAAGCGTTCTGATTTGAATTGCATCCGCAGAAGAACACCGTCGTACCGATCATTCCTGCCATAACTACTGCTGTTGCTGTTGTGAAGATAGCATTCTTTGTCTTTGTTTTTTTGTTTGTCATATTGATCTCTCCTTTTATAATAAAACTTATTTTCAGTCATTTAATTTTGATTTTGTATCAAGCCTCTTTGTATTTTGGCTTGTCTCTCTTGACTTTGACTAAAGTATATCACACTGACTATAACAAGACCCTTACAAAAAACAGGAGATTTTTAAATTTTTTTTTAATTTTTCAATTTTTTACTTTTTTTGCCGGCGTTTTTGAAGATCACTCGGTATATCCTGCCCGCGTCGTACCATGTGCGGAAGTGCGAGGTGTTGTTGTCGCCTATATAGACCGCCTTGATCCAAATCTCCTTGATGGGGATAGAACGCTTTGTGAGCTCGATCAAAACCTGCATTTCATACTCGTATCGCTCGCCGTCTATCTGTACCATCAAATCTATCAGCGAGCTGTCAAAGGCGCGCAGTCCGCTTTGGGTGTCGAACACGGTAACGGGCGTGACCGCGTGCAGCACGGTACGGGTTATAAAGTTTCCGCTGCGCGAACGGAACGGAGCCTCGTTGCCGAGCTTTCGGCTGCCGATAATAAGCGTGCCGGGATTGCTCCGCGCCGCGCGGGTAACGGTTAGCACGTCGCCCGTCTTATGCTGGCCGTCGGCATCGACCGTCGCCACAATGTACGGAGGTTTAAAATTTTCGCGCACAAAGGCAAGCCCCGTCTTTAAGGCGCAGCCCTTGCCAAGGTTTTCTTTGTGTTTTATTATTGTGTCTGCCTCATCGGCGCTGTCGAATGTCCCGTCAAACTCAGGGTCGCTGCCGTCGTTAACCACTACGACCGTGTAGCCGTGCAGCTTCAGCGAGCTGATGACATCGATCATTTTTGAGTCGGGATTATACGCGGGGATCACCGCGATTTTTTGCGCGTCGGTCTGCATATATTCTCCTATCTGTTTTGAGGTCGTGAGTTGCGTTCCCAAAAAACGCCGTCCTCGTACCCCTGTATCCTTTTATCGGTCTCGGCAAGCTCAAGGCGCTTTTCCGCCCATACGCAGTACTGCTCGTTCTGCTCTATACCGACGTATTGTCTGCCGAGTTTTTTTGCTGTTACCGAGGTGGAGCCCGACCCGAGGAACGGGTCAAATACTATATCTCCCTCGTTTGAGCTCGCCAAGATAAGCTTTGCAAGGAGCTTTTCGGGCTTTTGGGTGGGGTGCGCGGTGTTCTCCGGCATCGACCAGTACGGAATAGAAATATCGTCCCAGAAGTTCGAGGCGCCGGTGTTGCGGAAGTTTCCGTCCTTTGTCTGCTCCCAGTCCTTCGGCTCGCCGTCCTTGCGGTAGGGCGCGATCACACGCCGCCTGAGCTTTACCGCGTCGGGGTCAAAGGTGTAGCGGTCGGACTTTGTAACAAACCAGATGTCCTCCATACCGTTCTTCCAGTTGGACTTGGCTCCCCTGCCCTTTTCGCGCTGCCAGGTGATGCGGTTACGCAGCTTGAACCGCTCGCGCAAAAGATCTCCGATCACCATACCCGAGCGCCAGTCGCAACAAACATACATAGAGCCCGTCGGCTTTAGCAGAGGCTCGACCAAATCGAGCCACTGCGCCGTATAGCGCGTGTATTCGTCGTCCTTGGAGCTCTTGAAGCGGTTGCCGTTAAAGTCCTTGTTAAGGTTATACGGCGGGTCAACTATAATCAAGTCCGCAAACCCGCGCGGCAAAAGCGGCATAACTTCAAGGGTATCTCCTAAAATCGTTTTATTTATAATATCAGTCAGTCCGGCGGGTTTTGTTACAGAAGCGCAGCGTTCAAGGTAAGAGCTGCCCTCTTCCACCGAAATATTGATCGTCTTGTTGCGCGGAGATTTCATAAGCTATCCTTATAATAATGTGTTTTGATAACTTATTTTATCATATGTTTAATAAGTTTTCAAGAAAAACGTATCGGTTGGAAGTTAAGTTTTTCAAATCGGAGCGAAGCGACATTAAACTCATTACTCTTAACTCAAAAAACGCGCTCTCAAAATGAAAGCGCGTTTTACTTATTCTTCTATATCTTCAAGCTCTGATTCCTCTACCTTTCTGAGCTCTTTGCGGTTGAACGCCGCGTAGATCACAGGTACGATGTAGAGCGTCATAAACGTAGCGTAGAGCAGTCCGCCGATACAAACTATCGCAAGCGGCTGCATCATCTCTGAGCCGGTGCCGATACCGATAGCCATTACCGAAAGTCCGAGCACCGTTGTCAGCGCGGTGATAAGGATAGGCCTCATCCTCGTCTTGCCGGCTTCAACGATCGCTTCGATCCTCTCTTTGCCGTCAAGTCTTAGCTTGTTGATGTAGTCCACAAGCACGATACCGTTGTTTACGATGATACCGCACAGCATAATAAAGCCGATAAGCGACACTACGCTGATGTCAAAGCCCGTTATGAGCAGTCCGATAAATCCGCCCGTGAACGCAAGCGGGATAGTGAACATTATAATGAACGGCGACTTTAAGCTCTGGAACTGCGCCACCATTATCAGGTAGATCATCACGACGCCGAGCAGCATCATAAGCATCATCTGTCCGACCGCTTCCATAGTCGCGGCGTTCGAGCCCGCGAATTCGGTCGAAAAGCCTACCGGCAGCTCGTATTCGTCAACTATCTTTTGAGCGTCATTGTTCGCCTGAGTCAGCGTGTAGCCCTTTGCGACCTTGCCTTTGAGCAGCACATTTCGCTTTTGGTCGCGGCGGCTGATAACGTCCATCGACTGCGACTGCGAGATACTTGCAACAGAGCTCAGCGCAACCTTTTTATCGTTTCCGTCCTTGTCCTGATAGGTCAGGTTTATTGCGCCGACCTTGTCGGGAGCAGTCTTTTGAGCCTCGTCCTTGATAACGACAACGTCAAGGCTCTTGCCGCCTCCGAGCTTTAATGTGGTCGAGGTCTTTTCGTCCGCGACCGCCTCGCTGACCTGCTGGAACACCTGAGCTACCGTAAGACCCTTTGCCGCCGCCTTTTGCCTGTCGACGGTGACCTTTATCTCGGGGCTGGTTTCGGATGCTTCGCTGTTACATTCTTCAATACTGTCGAGCTCTTCTATCTTTCCGGATAAATCGTCGGAGATCGTTTTGAGCTTTTTAAGGTCGTCTCCGTACAGGTAAACCTGCACCTCTTCCTCGCCGATAAGGGTCGACATAGAGGTCATGGCGCTGCCTGTTGAGATCTCGCCGTCAATATCAGAGAGCTCCTCGGCAAGCTCATTGCCGATTTGGGTCCCCTGCTTTACATATTCGGGCTTTAAAACTCCGTAAGCCATCAGCGAGCCCGCCTGAGCGCTTGACGCGCCCATAGACTGTGTTATTCCGAGCAGCGAGCCCGTGCCGCCCGCCAATACGCCGACGGTCTCGAATTCATCGCGCTCGTTGAACACCTCGCTGACTCTCTCGCCCACCTTGACGGTGTCCTCAAAGCTTGGGTTGTTGTTAAGTTCTATAGTGAGCTGCACCTGCTCGGTGCTCATTTCTTCCATAAAGCTGAAGCCGCGCATAAAGGTCAGCATACCGCTGGTGACAAGCAGTGCGACAGCGACCAAAACCGCGAGCAGCTTATGCCTGAGCACAAAGCGCAGCGATCTGTCGTAGCCCTTCATCACTCTTCTCGAGTTTGTCTTGGGCTGTCTGATTTTTTTAAGCACGCGCTGGCTGAGCGCGGGCACAAGCGTAAGCGCCACGATAAGGCTCGCGATCAGCGAATACGCCACCGTAAGAGCCATATCAACAAACAGCTGACGGGTCAGACCCTCTACAAACACGATCGGCGCGAACACGCAGATAGTGGTCAGCGTTGAGGCGGCGATAGCCCCCGCAACCTGTTTTGCTCCGTTGACAGCCGCGGCAACGGCAGAATAGCCCATTCCGCGCAAACGGTAGGTGTTCTCGATAACAACTACCGAGTTGTCAACAAGCATACCTACGCCTATAGCCAAGCCCGAAAGCGAAAGGATGTTGAGCGTTATTCCGGTGAAATACATCAGAACAACCGCGAAGATAACGCTGACGGGTATAGAGCAGGCTACGATCAGCGTCGGCTTTATATCTCTGAGGAACAGCAGGAGCAAAAGTATTGCAAGCCCCGCACCCATCAAAAGGTTTTGAAGTACGCTGTTAACTATGAGATGTATGTAGTCTCCCTGGCTGTACAGGTTCGTAAACGAGAGCCCGTCGTATTGACCCTCTAACTTTTCAAGTTCGGCGTTTATGTTGTCGCAAACCTCGGAGGTGGCAATATCGCTCTGCTTTGAAAAGCTGAGGATAACGCCGTCCACTCCGTTGATTTTTGCGTATATATCCTTGCTGTTGTCCGACACGAACACGTCGGCAACATCGCTTAGTCTGATTACTCCGATACCGTCTATCTTGGTATCAAAAAGCGCGAGCTCTTTAAGCTCCTTTTCATTTTTGACCTCGTCGCCCACGCGCACCATATAGCGGTTATCCTTGTCATCCGAAACATAACCCGCGGGCATAGAAAAACTCTGCGCCTTTAAAATCGTCGCAATACTTTCCAATGTGACAAGATTGTTGGCGTTCGCCTTATCCTTAGCCTTGGTCTTTTCCTCGCCGAGCTTTTTGAGAGAATCTTCGACCTCTTTTTTGGCGGCGGAAAGCTGCGTTGTGGCGGCGTTGAGCTCGCTTTGCTTTGCGAGCAGTGTAGCGTTGGCGGCAGACATTTTATAGTCCGCGCTCGACTGCTGCTGAGAGATCATCGCGAGCGCGTCATTTACCGAAACGCTCTTGTCGTCAAGACCCTCAATCGCTTTGTCGATCTGCTTGATGCCGTCGTTTATCTTGGAGATCTGGTCGGTCATACCCTTTAGGGTACCGTCGAGATCATCGAGCGACGCGCCGATCCCCGAGACCGTCTTATTCAGCTCATTAATAGATGTTTTAAGCTGTTTAAGCGTATCCTCAATGGTTTTTATCGTCGTGTCAAGCGATTTTGTATCAAGCCCCATCGTTTTAAGATAGGCTTCGATCTCCTTTATTCTTTTGTTGATCTGCTCGGTCTGCTCAGGTGTGAGCAAAGTGTTGTTGAGCTTATTGATAAGCTCCGAGTACTCATCGCCTATCTTTTTGAGCGAAGCGAGCTTTTCCTCCAGCTCCTTTTTTTGCTTGGATAGATCATCGTAGGTCTGCTTGACCCTGAGCACCAACTGATAATTCTGTTCGAGCTGTTGCTTTGTGAGCGTCAGCGCGGACTTTTGGTCAAGAAGTTTCATCTTGGCAGAGATTATCTGTACCTGTCCGTTGTCCGCCTTTTTCTGAGCGTCCGCAAGCTTTTTGGAGAGCTCCTCCTGCTGAGAGCCGAGCTGATCCAAAGATGAATCGATCACGCCCGCGCCGTCTTCCGCCGCGGAGATGTTCTTTTCGATCTCACCCTTTGCGTCATTGAGCTTGTCCTCCGCCTCGGCGAACTGGTCGTCAAGAGCGGCGTTGATCTTTTTGTTGAGCTCATCGATCTTCTTTTGAGAGAGCATAACGCTCTCCTGCTCCTTTAGCAAACCCGTGGTCGAAACCGAGGCTACGCCGTCTATTCCTTCTGCTTTGGTCAAAATCTCATTTTCGACAAACTCCGAGATCTCAAGCCTGCTTTTGTCGCCGTACTCAACGGCGGTCATCGCCACAGGCAAAATATCCGGATTGATTTTGAGCAGGTACGGCGTACCGACCGTTTCGTCCCAGTTGTCCTTCAAAACATCGAGAGCCTCGCGCACGTCGATAGCGGCGGAATCCATATTGGTCCCGTCCTCAAATTCAACGATAAGCACCGAGTAGTTGTCGTATGAAGTCGATGATATTTGTTTGACTCCGTCGATCACGGAAACAGACTGCTCAAGCGGCTTTGTTACCGTCATCTCCACCGTTTCGGGAGTTTGCCCGGGATAGGTAGTCAGTATAAGCTGATAGGGCAAATCCATATTCGGCAGTAGATCGGGAGTCATTTTGCTGAAAGAAACTATACCCAGCACAATCACCAGTACGACCGCCACAAAAACGGTCATAGGCTTTTTTACGCTGAATCTTGATAGCATTTGATCACCTTTTAAATAGCTAAATTGTTTCCGTTGGAAACAGCTATATTATTTCACTTTGCTCAATAGCTAAATTCGCTGTCGCGAGCTTGTCTCCTTTTGTAGGGGTCGGTCTTGACCGACCCGCGGGTTGAGAACCAATTGTTTTATTCATCGCCCCGGTTCGGTCAAGACCGAACCCTACGAAATATAATCAAAGCTGCAGGCAATCGCAATTTAGTTTGCCGAAGGCAAATTTACCTTGCAAAGCAAATTTCACTCGCCATAGGGCGAATCTCACTTATTTTATCGCGCCCCGCTTGATAATATACAGCTTGCGCAGATAACGTTTCTTTGTCTCTTCGGGATCCGTGTTGAATACATAGTAGTTGTAGATCTCGTTTTTGAGCACTGACGTAAGGATCTGCTGAAGATATGTCATATCCTCGTCGGATTTAAATCTGAAGGCCTTGCGTGAAAACTTGTCGGTTATGTCAATAAAGCTCTCAATACCCTTGTAGCGCTTGATGATGTAGTCGGATACAAGGTTGTTGTTGGCTCTAACGTTCGAGATAAGGTTTTTAAGCACATTTCTGTTGCGCTCATCCTTTGAAAAGTCGATGATGATGTCATACATACACTCAAAGGTGTAGAAAATATCGCCGTCGGAGCTGATGATAGCCCTGCGCACATCATCAATGCCCATATTGATATAGGATCTGATGAGTACCTCTACCAAATCAAGCTTATCGTCAAAATACTGATAAAAGCTTCCGCGCGAGATGTTAGCCTTTTGAACAATGCGGTTGATGCTTACCTTGTCGTCCTCGGTGCTCGAAAACTCGTCCACGATAGCGTTTGTCACTCTTTGACGCTTATCTTCGGGCAGGTTGTAAAATGTCTTTTTAATCATAATAAATATCCCCCTTAAAATGTCAATATGACTACCTGTCATATTGTAGCATTATATAAAATGCATTGTCAAGACTAAAATGTACTTTTTTATTGTCTATTTACTGCCAAAAATGGACATTTTCACTTAAAGCCGACTAAAAACATATGTTTTAATACAAAGCGACTATTGACAAAATGGATATCCTGATAACCGCGTTATAATTCGGCAAAAGAACATTAACGCTGACGCGTGAAAAAAAGACGCATATTTACTTAAAATAATACTCAAAAACAGCACGTAAATTCTTGAATTCTGTTTCTGTTTGTGGTAAAATAGTTTGGTATATGTAAGGATATACCAGTAAATGCAATTTACATCAGCTATACCCGACTTCAACAGGAAAGGAGTAACTATGGCAAAGGATATGCTTGACGCTGTTTGCGCCGCCGAGGAAGAAGCGGCAAAACGCGAGGAAAAAGCAACCGAGCAGGCTGCCGAAGCTCTTGAAAAAGCAAAGCAGGACGCCGCCGCTCTGATTGATGAACGCAAAAATGCCGCCGAGCAAAAGTCAAAGCAGGAAATCGACAAGGCAAAGGAAGCCTTTGAGAAAAAGAGCCTTGACGCCAAGGCGGACGCGCAAAAGCAGTGCGAAGAAATATCGGCGCTCGCTGACAAAAACCGCGACGCTGTAATCAAAAAAGCAGCAGAACTGCTTATTCAGTGAAGATCGCACTTGCGTGCAAGTTAAGAGGCTTACGCCGTTAAATTACAACTTGCGAAGCAATCTTAACTTTAGCAACGCTAAATCTTAACTTTCGCAAAGCGAAATCTTCACTTTTGCAAAGCAAAACCTTAACTATAAAAGTGTGGTGATACTATTTGGCAAAAGAAAAAATGAAAACCGTGCGGATAATCGCGCTTCGCGAGGACAGAAAACGCCTCCTTGAGCACCTTCAGGACAGCGGTCTTGTTCAGGTGAAAAAGTGCGAGAACGGCAAAAAGGGCTTCAAAAAGGTCGACAAGACCTCGCAAATGCAGGTCTTTGAGCGCAACGTCCAGCTAACCGACCAGGCGTTGAAGATCCTTGACAACGCCGTTCCCGAAAAGGCGGGTCTGCTTGCTTCCTTTAAGGGAAGGCGCGAGGTCGACCCCGACGAGATCGGCGTTATCGCCTCAAAGTCGGGCGACGTGATAGCCGCGTGCACACGGATTGTCGAGCTGGACAAAGAGCAGTCGGACAATAAGGCCGAGCTCGTAAAGGTCCGCGCAAAGCTCGATATGCTCGAGAGCTGGAAAAACCTCGATATCCCTCTCAACTCCACGGGCACAAAGTCTACCGCGATATTCGTGGGAAGTCTGCCCGAGGAATACAACGAGCAAAGGCTCAAAGAAGCCATCGCCGCTGAAAACCCGAAGCTCGAATTCGAGCTCGAGATAATCTTCAGCGCGCAGAATATGACCAACATAGTCGTGTTCGTTCCGATCAGCCAAAAGGTAATGGCGGAGGACGCTCTGCGGAGCCTCGGATATTCGCGTCCGATGAGCCCCACCAGCAAGGTGCCCAAGGTCAAGACCGAAAGGACTATCGAAAAACGCGAACGGCTTCTTAAAGAAAACGAAGAGGCTCAAAAGGAGATTGAATCCTTCGCCTCGATGCGCGAGGATATAAAATCCACGCAGGATTATTTCAGGATCCGTACCGAAAAATACAATGTAATAAACAGCCTTGACCATTCAAAACACGTCTTTGTGCTTGAGGGATATATCCCCGAAAGCGACTGCGAAAAGCTCGAGGCGCTCTGCACAAGAGTCTGCGACTGCGTTGTTGAATTCGGCGAGGCGGGCAGCGACGCTCCCGTCAAGCTCAAAAACAACAAGTTCGCGGAACCCGCACAGAACATTCTGACAATGTACGCCGCTCCGGGCGAAACGGATATAGACCCGACTCCGGTGCTCGCGTTCTTCTTCTACTTCTTCTTCGGAATGATGTTCTCCGACGCGGGATACGGATTATTAATGGTAATAGCGACGGGACTGATCATAAAGATATTCAAGCCCGACAAAAAGATGTACAACAACCTGAAGCTCTTCCAGTACTGCGGAATCTCCACAACGCTGTGGGGCTTGGTGTTCGGAAGCTTCTTCGGCGACGCTCCGGCGGCAATATACAATATGTTCACAGGCGCAAATATGACTATGGCGGACTTTTTCAAATGGCCGACTATCGACCCGCAAAAGGACGCGCTTACGCTGATGATCATATCCATTGCGTTCGGACTTGTCCATATACTTGTCGGTATGAGCTGTAAGTTCATAATGTGCATCAAGCAGAAGGATTACGCAGGAGCGTTCTTTGACACAGGACTTTGGATGCTTATGCTCATAGGCTTTGCCGTACTGGCGGCGGGACTTGTTATCTCGCCCACCCTTATCACGGTCGGCGCGGTGATCGCTATCGCCTGCGCGGTCGGACTTGTGCTCACACAGGGACGCGGCAAAAAAGGCATCGTCGGCAAGGCGATCGGCGGAATCGCTTCTCTTTATGACATCACAAGCTACATCAGCGACCTTTTGAGCTATTCAAGACTTTTGGCACTCGGACTTACTACCGGTGTTATGGCTCAGGTTTTCAATATGCTTTCTACAATGATGGGTACAAGCGTACTCGGAATCGTATTTATGATCTTGATCTTCGTAATAGGACACGCGATCAATATCGGACTCAACGCGCTCGGCTCGTACGTTCACACTATGAGACTTCAGTACGTTGAAATGTTCAGCAAGTTTTATGAGGGCGGCGGCAAAGAATTCGAGCCGTTCTCGTTAAATAACAGTAAATATATTAAAATTCAGGAGGATAAATAATCATGGATGGAATCTTTTTAGCAATCTTAGGCGCGGCAATCGCAACAGTTTTGGCAGGTATCGGTTCGGCAAAGGGCGTTGGCTCTGCCGCTCAGACAGCTATGGGCGTTCTCTCAGAGGACTCCTCAATGTTCGGTAAAATGCTCGTACTTACACTTCTCCCCGGTACACAGGGACTTTACGGCTTCATCGTAGGCTTCCTTATTCTCGTAAGCGCAAACCTTCTCAGCGGTGCTCCCACCGTCACGCTCGTTCAGGGCTTTGCATATCTCGGCGCGTCGCTCGCTATCGGCTTCGGCGGACTTTTCTCGGGTATCGCACAGGGTAAGGCTGCGGTTTCGGGTATCTCTATGACAGCCAAGGACGACAAGAACTTCTCAAAGGGTATGGTATCCGTAACCCTCGTTGAGATCTACGCTCTGCTTTCATTCATCGTTTCACTTCTCGTAGTAATCCAGGTTCCCAACTTCGGCTAATAAGTGAAGAATTCGCTTACGCGAATGTTAAGAGACTTCGTCGTTAAGATCGCACTCCGTGCGAGTTAAGAGGCTTCGCCGTTGGTTTAATTCAAAACTTTGCGGAGCAAATCTTCACTTTCGCGCAGCGAAATCTTAACTTCCGCTTTGCGGAATCTTAACTTTTGCGAAGCAAAATCATAACTCAGATGAAAGGACGGTGGATCTCGTGACCGGCAGTGAAACAATACTAAACAGAATCAAAACCGACTGCGACCAAAAGGTCAACGCCATTGAGCTTGAGGCAGGCGAAAAGCGCAAAAAAATCCTAAACGACGCCGAGGCTCAGGCAGCGCAGCTCGAGAGCGAAATCGCCGACAAAACAAGCCGCACTGTAAAAAGGCTTGAGGCAAGCTCAAACAGCCGCAGCGAGCTTGAACGCCGCAACGCTCTGCTCAAAAGGCGCAGAACGGAAATAGATAAAACAGTTACCGGGCTTTTATCCTTCCTGAACGGTCAGGACGACAAAAGCTACTTTGAATACATTTATAAGCTTTGCGCCAAATTAAACGGCAAAAGCGGAGAGATCATGCTCAACTCACGCGACCTAAAAAGACTGCCCTCCGATTTTGAGCAGCAGGTAAAAGCTTGCGGACTTGACGCAACGGTTTCTCAGACCCCCGCTAATATCAGCGGAGGATTTGTGCTGAAATCCGGCGACATAGAGGAAAATATGGACTTTGCCGCCATCATCAGCGCAAGGCGCGATGAGCTTGAAGACCTCATAAACCGCGAGCTGTTCGCATAGTTAGGGGGTCAATATGGCATTATCATACGAATATTCAATAGGCTCTGTGCGCGCAAAGGAAAAATCTCTGTTCAACAGTTCCGATATAGAGCAGCTTTTGGCGAGCCCCGATGTGCCCCATCTGTGCGCCGTGCTCACCGACAAGGGCTACGGCGACGGACAAACCGTTGACGAGATAATCGACAATCATATGAACGGCGTCTGGGCGTACCTCAAAAGCGTTGCTCCCGACTTTGACATTTTCAAGATCTTTTCCATACAAAACGACGTGCACAACTTTAAGGTCATTCTAAAGGGCACGCTCTCGGGCAGAAGCTGGAAGGAGCTTATTCTCCGCCCCTGCACCATCGAGCCCGAGACAATAAAGGAAGCTATCGAACACCGCAAGCCCGCTCTGCTCCCCGAATGGCTCGGCGAATCCGCCGACCAAGCCTACGAGACCTTGGCCCACACGGGTGACGCGAGGCTTTCGGACGCTATCGTCGACAAGGCGGTAATGAAGCAGACGCTTGTGCTCGCAAGCGAACTCAAATCGGAGTTCATAAAGGCTTACTTCAACAATCAGATCTTTTACAACGATATAAAAATCGCCATCCGCGCGAGTCGCACAAGGTCGGGCAAGGATTATCTTGTAAAGGCTTTATGCGCCGTGGACGGGCTCGACAGGCGTCCGCTGATCGACTGGACGCTCAAGGGCTATGACAAGCTCATCGAGGAGCTGTCCAAATATCGCGAATATAACTGCGACAAGGCGATCGAGCAATTCAAAACTTCACCCTCCGCCTTTGAAAAGTTTGTCGACGACAAACTTATAATTATGGCGAGGGAAAGCTGCAAGCGCGCAAGCGAGGGTATGGAGCCGCTGATCGGCTACTACCTCGGCGTGGAGGCCGAGAAAAAGGTCATCCACATAATCGCGAGCGGTATCCGTACGGGCAGCGACACGGAAATAATCAGAGAAAGGCTGCGTGAGATCTATGGCTAAAAACATCGCCGTTGTAGGCGACAGTGAGAGCATAAAGGGATTTGCAGCGGTCGGACTCGATATTTATCCCTGCGACGACCGGCCCGATATCCCCAAGCTCGTCAGAAAGCTCGCCGACAGCGAACGCTACGCAGTGATCTACCTTACCGAAGAGGTATATGAACTGACGGAAAAAGAACGCGCGCGCTGCGCGGAACAGCTGACCCCTGCCCTCATCCCCATCCCCGGAGTAAAGGGCAATATGCAGACAGGCAAGCAAAGGCTGTCGTCATTCGTAGAAAAAGCGGTCGGCTCAGACATCATATTTAACAATTAACTCATTTAACAACTAACTCACATTATGAGGTGTTTAATTTGAAAACAGGAATTATATCAAAAGTCGCGGGACCTCTGGTAATCGCAGACGGTATGCGCGACGCCAATATGTATGACGTTGTCCGCGTAAGCGAAAAGCGTCTTATAGGCGAAATAATAGAAATGCACGGCGACAAGGCTTCTATCCAGGTTTATGAGGAGACCTCGGGTCTCGGCCCCGGAGAAAAGGTCGAGTCGACCGGAGCTCCGCTTTCGGTTGAGCTCGGTCCCGGTCTTATCGGCGCTATCTACGACGGAATCCAGCGCCCTCTTAACGAAATAATGAAGATCGCGGGCACAAACCTGCAGCGCGGAGTTGACGTTCCCTCGCTCGACCACAGCAAAAAGTGGGAGTTCAAGGCAGTTGCCAAGGTCGGCGACAAGGTCGTTCCCGGCGATATCCTCGGTACCGTTCAGGAGACCGCCGCTGTGCTCCACAAAATACTCGTTCCCAACAAGGTCAGCGGTACGGTCGCCGAGATCAAGGAGGGCGAGTTCACGATCGACGACGTCGTTGCCGTAATCGACACAGAAAGCGGCAAAAAGGACGTTAAGATGTTCACAACATGGCCTGTCCGTGTGGGCAGACCTTACAAGGAGAAGCTCTCTCCGGATATTCTGCTCACAACGGGTCAAAGACCTATCGACACCCTCTTCCCGCTCGCAAAGGGCGGCGTAGCGGCTGTTCCCGGACCGTTTGGCTCGGGCAAGACCGTTGTTCAGCACCAGCTCGCTAAGTGGGCTGCCGCCGACATCATCGTATACATCGGCTGCGGCGAGCGCGGAAACGAGATGACCGACGTTCTCAACGAGTTCCCCGAACTGAAGGACCCGCGCACTGGCAACTCGCTTATGGAGAGGACCGTGCTTATCGCGAACACATCGGATATGCCCGTTGCGGCGCGTGAGGCTTCTATCTACACAGGTATCACTATCGCCGAGTACTTCCGCGATATGGGCTACACCGTAGCGCTTATGGCTGACTCGACCTCGCGTTGGGCGGAGGCTCTGCGTGAGATGTCCGGCCGTCTTGAGGAGATGCCCGGTGAGGAAGGCTATCCCGCGTATTTGGGCAGCCGTCTCGCCCAGTTCTATGAGAGAGCGGGTCGAGTTCTCGTAAACGGAACCGAGGACACAGAGGGCGCGCTGTCGGTAATCGGCGCGGTATCGCCTCCGGGCGGTGATATCTCGGAGCCTGTATCCCAGGCGACGCTGAGGATCGTAAAGGTATTCTGGGGACTCGACGCGAACCTCGCGTACAAGCGCCACTTCCCCGCCATCAACTGGCTTACCTCCTACTCGCTCTACACCGACCAGCTCGCTGATTGGTTCGCCGAGAACGCCGCTCCCGACTTTATGGAGCTTCGCGGAAGGCTTATGGCTCTGCTCCAGGACGAAAGCGAGCTGCAGGAGATCGTAAACCTCGTCGGTATGGACGCCCTGAGCGCTCCCGACAGACTGAAGCTCGAGTCCGCCCGTTCTATCCGTGAGGACTACCTGCACCAGAACGCCTTTGACCCCACCGACACATACACTTCCCTGCCCAAGCAGGTATTTATGATGCGCGCTATCCTCAACTACTACGACAAGGCACTTGAGGCTCTTAAGTCCGGCGCGGATATAGAATTACTTGTAAACATCCCCGTGCGCGAGAGGATCGGCAGATTCAAGTACGAGCCCGAGGAAAAGGTTGCCGCCGAGTACGAGAGCATCAACGCTCAGCTCGACAGCGAAATAAAAGATGTACTGAAAAGGAGTGACGACTGATGCCGAAGGAATACCGCACAATAAGAGAGGTCGCGGGTCCTCTGATGATGATCAGCGACGTTGACGACG
>CADBXH010000009.1 GCA_902798605.1 uncultured Ruminococcus sp.
GCGGAGCGAAAGCTCTCTTGCCCTAAATTCAATTATTACAGCCGTATAACGGGATTATTCACCCACTGTATTTTAGCGGTAAAAAGATATTGCAACTCGCTTTGCGGTATGTTTTTATTGCTAAATCAGTGTGAGATCCCGTTAATATAAAAATTTATATCAGAAAGGATTTTACAATGAACAGTTTAATGACATTTGACAAGTACAGAGTGTTTGAGACTGAGTTTGCCGGCAGACCCCTCAAGGTAGAGACAGGCAAGATGACTCAGCTCGCTAACGGCGCTTGCCTTGTGACTTACGGCGATACCGTAGTTCACTGCGCCGTAACAGCATCTGCAAAGCCCAGAGAGGGCGTAGACTTCTTCCCGCTCTCAGTTGATTACGAGGAGAAGCTCTACTCCGTAGGCAGGATCCCCGGCTCATACCTTAAGAGAGAGGGCAGACCCTCGGAGCACGCTATCCTTACAAGCCGTGTTATCGACCGTCCTATCCGTCCTCTGTTTGATAAGAGTATGCGCAACGATGTTTCTATCGTCTGCACCGTAATGAGCGTTGACCCCGACCGAGATCGTGGCTATGATCGGCGCGTCTATCGCTATCTCTATTTCGGACGTACCGTGGAACGGTCCTATTTCGGGATGTTCCGTTGGTATGGTCGACGGCGAGTTCGTTATCAACCCCAACGAGGAGCAGAGAGCTGTCAGCAAGATGGCTACAACGGTTGCCTCAACAAGCGAGCGTATCGCAATGATCGAGTCCGGTGCGGACTGCGTATCAGATGAGGATATGTACAACGCTATTATGGCCGGTCACGAGGCTAACCAGAGCATCATCAAATTCATCAACGAGATCAAGGACGAGATCGGCAAGCCAAAGTTTGAGTTTGCAAGCCTTGAGCCTGAGCACGAGATGTTCGAGGCTATCAAAGCGTTCGCGGAGGAAGACGTTAAGGCTGCCCTCGATACAGACGACAAGACAGTTCGCGACGAGCGCTTAAAGCCCATCTACGAGGCTGTTCACGAGAAGTTCGACGAGCTTTATCCCGAGCAGGAGGCTGCTATCGACGAGTGCCTCTACAAGACTCAGAAGTTCATCGTTCGCCGCTGGCTGCTCGACGAGCAAAAGCGCGTTGACGGCAGAGGAATGGATGACATCCGTCCTCTCGCGAGCGAAGTCGCTGTACTTCCCAGAGTTCACGGTTCGGGTATGTTCACCAGAGGCCAGACTCAGGTCCTTACCGTAGCTACACTCGGCCCCGTATCCGACAAACAGCTGCTTGACGGCATCGACGGCGAGACCGAGAAGAGATATATCCACCACTACAACTTCCCGAGCTATTCGGTAGGCGAGACAAAGCCCAGCCGCGGCCCCGGCAGACGTGAGATCGGTCACGGCGCGCTGGCTGAGAGAGCTCTTGTACCGGTAATCCCCTCGGTCGAGGAGTTCCCGTACGCTCTCAGACTCGTTTCAGAAGTTCTTTCTTCAAACGGTTCGACATCACAGGGTTCAATCTGCGGTTCAACACTTGCTCTTATGGACGCCGGTGTACCCATAAAGGCTCCCGTAGCCGGTATTTCCTGCGGTCTTATCACCGAGGGCGAGCGCTGGATGACAATGGTAGACATTCAGGGACTCGAGGACTTCTTCGGCGATATGGACTTTAAGGTTGCAGGTACTCATGAGGGTATCACAGCTATCCAGATGGACCTCAAGATCAGCGGTCTTACACCCGAGATGGTAAAGGAAGCGCTTGAAAAGACTCACAAGGCGCGTCTGTTCATCCTTGACGAGGTTATGCTCAAGGCGATTGCCGAGCCCAGAGAAGAGCTTTCGCCCTATGCTCCCAAGATGTTCACAACTACTATTCCTGCCGATAAGATCAGTGAAGTCATCGGTAAGAGCGGTAAGGTCATCAAGGAGATCCAGGCTGAGTGCGAGGTCAAGATCGATATCGAGGAAGACGGCGAGGTCGGACAGGTATTCGTATCCGGTCTTGATACAGAGAAGTGCAAGAGAGCGGTCGAGATCGTTCAGACTATCGCAAGCGATCCCGAGCCCGGCGCAATGTACCTCGGCAAGGTTACAAGGATTATGGACTTCGGCGCGTTCGTAGAGATCGCTCCCGGCAAGGAAGGCCTTGTTCACGTTTCTCAGCTTGATGTTAAGCGCACAGAGAACGTGACCGACGTTGTAAATGTCGGCGATATCATCCGCGTAATGGTTCAGGAGATCGACGACAAGGGCAGACTCAACCTCAGCCGTCGTCAGGTTTTGATCGATGTTGACGGTCTTACTCCCGAGGATAACGGCGATGATGACCGCAGAGGCGGCGGACGTCCCCGCAGACCCCGCAACGGCGGAAGAAACAGAAGATAATTCTTTATCAGAATTAAATTACGGCAGTCGTTAAGTAAGCACTGATTAAATTCGGTGGTTACTTAATCCGGCTGCCGTTTGTTACAGGTGATATTTATGGCTTGGAAGTACAGTTTGAATAATACCCGCCGACGTGGCTTGCGCGAACGTGACTCCTATAACAGAAGCAGGCTAAAGGGAATTAGCGGATATATATTCCGTCAGGACGACGAGCGGATAAAGGATCTTAAATACGGCATATTCTTCAAGGTAGGGAAAAACGGCTGCGGAGCAGTAGCGGCATATAATGTTATGCTCGAACTCGGCAAGCCCGTTGACTTTTGCGATGTTTTGCTTGAATTTGAGCTGAATCACCTCGGCAGGGTCAGCGGCTTGCTCGGAACCTCGCCGTGGCGTTTGCCTAAGTACTTTAAGGCTCACGGCGTTGACTGTGAGGTCATAAACGATTTTGAAGAATACAAGCGCAGAGCGAATGAATTCAAGATCTCGATCATCCTTATCCGAGAGAAAAAGAGCCTTGTTGAGCACTATTTTTGCGTGCTGAAAAGGGGAGAGGACGATTTTATCACCATAAACCAGTATTATTCAGATACATTCGGAAAGCTAAAGTGGGATAATCACTTTATGAAAGCATATAGTTTTAAATAAAAACGGTCGCCTCACTCCAAATCGGAGCGAAGCGACCTTTACTTATTCCTTGTTATATTACTTGATCTCTCTGATCCAGCCCTCGGGAGCTTCGATCCTGCCCATCTGGATACCTGTTAATGTATCGTAGAGCTTCTTTGTGATCGGTCCCATCTCTTCCATACCTGCGGGGAAGCAGATCTCGTTGCCGTGGTCGTAGATTTTTCCGACGGGCGAGATGACCGCTGCTGTGCCGCAAAGTCCGCACTCGGCGAAGTCCTTGACCTCGTCAAAGTATACCTCGCGCTGTTCTACCTCAAGACCGAGGTAATGCTCGGCAACATACATCAGCGAACGGCGCGTGATAGAGGGGAGAATACTGTCTGACTTGGGAGTAACTACCTTGCCGTCCTTTGTGATGAACAGGAAGTTAGCGCCGCCTGTTTCTTCAACCTTGGTGCGTGTTGCGGCGTCAAGGTACATATTCTCGTCAAAGCCCTCAGCGTGAGCGGTAACGATAGCGTGAAGGCTCATAGCGTAGTTAAGACCCGCTTTGATGTTTCCTGTGCCGTGCGGAGCCGCTCTGTCAAAGTCGGAGACCTTGATAGTGATAGGCTTTGCGCCGCCCTTGAAGTAGGGTCCGACGGGAGTTGTAAAAAGTCTGAACTCATATTCGTCGGCGGGTTTTACGCCAATAACCGCGTTTTTGCCGAAAACATACGGACGGAGATAAAGCGTCGCGCCCGAGCCGTAGGGAGGTACGAAGTCGGCGTTTGCCTTTACTACCTTTTCTACCGCTTCAAGGAACTTCTCCTCGGGAACCTCGGGGATCTCGATTCTCTTACAGCTGTCAATAAGCCTTTTTGCGTTGAGGTCGGGGCGGAAAACTACAATTCTGCCGTCCTCGGTCGTGTACGCCTTAAGGCCCTCAAAAACGGTTTGAGCGTACTGCAGAACACATGCGCACTCGCTCATAGTGATGTTGGCGTCGGTCGTCATAACGCCGTCGTCCCACTTGCCGTCCTTATATTCGGATACATAGCGCTCGCCTGTCGGGATATAACCGAAGCCGAGATTTGACCAATCAATGTTTGCTTTTGCCATTATAATAACTTCCTTTCATAAAAAAGTATAATTCCAAATTATATTTTAGCACTTTAATATATTAGTATAATTCTTTTATCGAACTAAATTGATATTAATACACTATATAATGGTATCATATTCGTGATTCGTGTATTATTATTCGAGGTTTTTATGGGTAACATAGTTAAAATCGCGCTTACGGGAGGTCCCTGCGGAGGAAAGACCGAGGCGTTGAAATTTCTTAAAACAGAGCTTGAAAAAATCGGTGTAAAGGTGTTTACGCTTGAAGAAACCGCAACTTCGCTTATGGAGGAGGGGATAACCCCCAAAGAAGTCGGCAGCTTTGAGTTCCACAGCTGCCTGTTTGAAAAACAGTATAATAAAGAAAAAGAGCTGTATAAAACCGCTATGGAGTCGGGCGCGAAAGCTTCTGCCATCATATGCGACAGAGGATTGCTCGATAACCGCGCCTATGTAACAAAGGAAGAATTTGAGCGTTATTCCGGCAGATTCGGGCTGAGTGAGAATAAGATCAGGTGCAGGTATGACGGAGTTTTTCACCTTGTAACCGCCGCCAACGGGGCAGAGGTGCGCTATAATACAGAGAATTCGGTCAGGACTGAGACCCCCGAACAGGCGAGAGAGCTCGATGAAAAGCTGCTCGCGCTTTGGACGGGTTCGCCGCATTTGAGGATAATCGACAACAGCACGGGCTTTGAGCAGAAGCTCAGCCGCCTTTTAGATGAGGTAAAGGCTGTGATCGGCATACCGAAGCCGCTTGAAATAGAGCGGAAGTTTTTGATAGAATACCCGGATATCGAGGTTTTGGATTCAATAAAAACCTGCCGCAAAGTGCCTGTTACACAGGCGTATCTTGACACTCCCGAAGAGGGCAAGTTTCGTATCCGTATGCGCGGAGAGGGTAAGGACGCAGTTTATATCAAGACCGTAAAGCGGAAGATCAACGACCTTACGCATATTGAGATAGAGAATTATATTTCCGATAAAGAATATTACAGCTATCTTGATAAAAAAGAATATGTTCACGGAGTGATAAGCAAGGACAGGTATTGCATCGCGCTCAACTCGACATATTACGAGCTTGACGTCTATCCGTTCTTTGCTGACCGCGCAACGCTTGAGATAGAGCTTTTAAGCGAAGATCAGCCGTATGTCCTGCCGGACTTTGTCAAGGTGATAAGAGAAGTGACATTTGAAAAGCAGTATAAAAACAAGTACCTCGCTATTGTGTACGGGGATACATACAGGAGGACATAATGGGATTTTTATTTGTAGCGTTAGGCGGAGCTTTGGGAGCAGTCGGCAGATATGCGATAAGTCTTATTCCAGTAAAAACCGAGTTCCCGATCTTAACATTGTTGATCAACATCATCGGCGCGGTATTGATTGGCTTTATAACCGGGCTCGTGAGTTCAAAAGAAAACGTTAATAATAACGCGCTGTTGTTCTGGAAGGTCGGTATTTGCGGCGGATTTACGACTTTTTCAACATTTTCAATCGAAGCATATAATTTATTTGAAAAGGGCTCGTATCTGTTGGCTTCGCTCTATATCGTGCTGAGTGTAGGCTTTTGTATACTTGGAATATTATGCGGGAAGAAATTATCGTTGCTTTTTGGCTGAAAGACGAAATTTGACAAAATTAAAAAAATCTATTGACAACACCTGCTTAAATAGATATAATATATAGGCTGACTTATTATGATATGCGCCAATAGCTCAGCTGGATAGAGCAACTGCCTTCTAAGCAGTAGGTCAGGGGTTCGAGTCCCTTTTGGCGCGCCATATAACAGTCGCGCCATTGCGTCGTTTTGGCGCAATATATGGTGGGATTAGCGTAGTTGGTTAACGCGCCAGTTTGTGGCACTGGAGACCACCGGTTCGAATCCGGTATCCCACCCCATTTGACTCATTAGCTCAGTTGGCAGAGCACTTGACTTTTAATCAAGGTGTCCGGAGTTCGAATCTCCGATGGGTCACCACAGCCGCACAGGAAAATCTTGACGCGTGGGTTCGAATCCCGCCGGCCCAGCCAGAAACGCTTTACTAATGTGAAGCTCAATGAATAGTGAATAATGAATAGTGAATAGTTTATAGAAAATAACCTTTGAGTTGTTTCTATATTATTTGTTATTCTTTATTCACTATTCTTTATTAATTTAAATCTGTTTCAAATGATGGTGGCTTATGAAAAAGGTAAAGAAAATTAGCGAAATAATCGGAAAATATATGGCGTTGATCGTACTGGCGGTGGCGGCGCTCGCGCTGTTTGTACCGCAATCGTCGCTCTGGATACAAACCTCTTGGGTCAATTATCTTTTAATGATCGTGATGTTCGGTATGGGATTGACCCTGAAGCCGAAGGATTTTGCTCTGATTTTCAAAAGACCAAAGGATATCCTTATCGGTTGTGCGGCACAGTTTATCATTATGCCCGCGCTTGCGTTTGGTTTGAGCAGGCTGTTTGGGCTTGACGTTGCGCTGACCGCGGGCGTGGTGCTTGTCGGAACCTGTCCAGGCGGCACGGCGAGCAACGTTATCACGTATCTTTCAAAGGGCGACGTCGCGCTGTCGGTAGGGATGACGAGCGTCAACACTCTGCTCGCTCCGCTCCTTACGCCCGCGATCACATATCTGTTGCTGCAAACGACCGTCAAAGTTGATGTTTGGTCGATGTTTTGGAGCATTATCCAGGTTATAATTATCCCGATCGCGCTCGGCTTGATCATCAATCACTTTTTCGGAAAAATCACAGAGAAGGCGGTCAGCGTGCTGCCGCTGGTTTCTACTGTCGCTATTTGTCTGATCGTCGCCGCCGTAGTTTCACACAATGCAGAAAAAATCTTTGAGTGCGGCGCAGTGGTATTATGCGTTGTGATCCTTCATAATCTGCTCGGTTACGCGTGCGGTTTCGGGCTCGGCAAGCTGATCAGGTCGACTCCCGAAAAAATCAAGGCGCTCTCTATTGAGGTCGGAATGCAAAACTCCGGTCTTGCCACAAGCCTTGCCTCAACGGCGTTTCCCGATCTTGCTATGGCAACCGTGCCCGGCGCGATATTTTCCGTTTGGCACAACATTTCGGGTGCGATATTATCAGGGATTTACAGAAGATGGAAAAATGAATAAGTAAGCCGCAAGGCAAAAACAAGAGCGCCATTAGGGCGCTTTTTGTTTTGTCTGTGAGTGATTTCAATCAAGCTCTTTATTTTTATACGAAATCCTCATTATTGATATTGCCAAAATCGATTATGCGTGGTATAATGTTTTTGTATGATTTTTCAAAAAAAAATACAACGGAGTGTAGATATGAAAGATTCAAACGTTGGAAAGGGATTAAAAAAGATAGTTATAGGTCAGTATTTTGCGATCATCGCAACGCTGTTTATGGTTGGTACATCGCTCTTGATAAATATATTTAAAACAAATGCACTGCTGCAGGACAGTGGCTTTTTCGTTGCTCTTGTTACCGTTAGCATTATTTCAGGATTTGTCTTTTTCGCCGCGATGATAATTTCGGTTATATTCAACTTTATAGGTTTTTATCAAGCCTCAAAGGATGAAGCGGAATTCAAAAAAGCAATGATATGCGCCATAATCGTCGGAGTGTTTTCGTTGATCGGCTTCGTTTTTCAGATCCCCAACGGAACAGTGTACACTATTTTTTCCGCGGCTAGCACGATATTTGAGATGTTCGTAATGATATTCTCGATTTCCGGTTTGATAAATATCTGTATTAACCAAAAGCGCACGGATTTGGCTCAAAAGGGAGATAAGCTGTTAAAATTCCTTGTAATAACCTATATTATTACTTCAATAGATGCGCTTATTATCAGGATATTCGAGCTGTCAACGCAAGCAAAAATAGTTTCGGTCATATTCGGAGTTATAGATTTTATACTCACGATCGTTCAATTTGTTCTGTATATCAAATATTTAAGGCAGACCTTGCAGATATTCAAGATAGGTGACGGGGAATAAGACGATGAAAGATGTTGTAAAAAAAATCAACAATAAAAAAGATAAGCTCGGCCAAATGTCTTGGGTCGTACCCGCCTGCTTCGGATTTTCCTGCTTTTTGACTGTTGCGGCTATAGTTCTGCTGGCGGTCAGAGGCTTTGAGGGTATGCTGACGCAGTGGTTGTTTTCCATCGGCGCGGATATATTCTGTATGGCTATCTGCACGATGCTGTGCTTCAGCGCGACGCTGAATTCAAAGGAGGGCAACGCCGATACTCACGCTTTTGTGTCGCTGCTTACAACAAACGCGTTCGCGCTGTTTTTGGATGAGCTCTGCTGGATAGTTCAGGGATATCCGCAGTTGAGGATAATCAACCTGACTGCGAACGTGCTCTTTTATATGATGGGCGTAATACTTATATATATGTTCTGGGAATACATCAGACGCGCGCTCAGGCTCAACGACAGGCCGATGGTAATGGCGGATTGGTTTGTAACGGGAATGCTTATCCCGTCGCTGATTTTGTGCCTTATCAACTTTTTCCACCCGCTGTTTTTTATGGTGGATGAAAAAGGCGTTTACAGCCGCACAGATCAGTGGGATGTAAGCCAGATATATCTGAGCATAACGCTGACGGTAGTTATTATAGCGATACTGTTTGCCAAGGCGTCAAAGAAAGACCGATTTGTGGCGGTGTCATTCATTGCGATACCATTGGTTAATCAGGTCGTTACGATCAACGTGTTCGGATTATCAACGCAGTACGCGGCTATGACGGTCTCTATCGTTTTGATTTACGGCGTATTGTTTGCGGAAAGGGAGAAGACCCTCGCTTCCACCGAAATGGAGCTTGGAGTCGCCACAAAGATACAGGCGAATATGCTTCCGAATACCTTCCCGTTTTTGCCTGAGAGGACGGAGTTTGACCTGTACGCGTCAATGACTCCGGCAAAGGATGTCGGCGGAGATTTTTACGACTTCTTTATGGTCGATGATAATCACCTCGCTATGGTTATGGCGGATGTCTCGGGCAAGGGAGTTCCCGCCGCGCTGTTTATGATGGCGTCAAAAATCTTGGTAAAAAACACCGTTATGTCGGGCAAAAGCCCCGGCGAAGCGCTTGCTTCGGTAAACAACCAGATATGTTCAAATAACAAAGAGGATATGTTCGTTACGGTGTGGCTCGGAATCCTTAATCTCGATGACGGAACGCTTGTCACGGCAAACGCCGGTCACGAGTATCCTATAATAAAAAAGCCGGACGGTGACTTTGAGCTCCAAAAAACAAAGCACAGCTTTGTAATAGGCGGGATGAGCGGTATTCGTTATAAAGAGACGACGATGACGCTTGAGCCCGGCAGCAAGGTGTTCGTTTATACCGACGGCGTTCCCGAGGCGGAGAACGAGGATGAGGAACAATACGGTCTTGACAGATTTATTGCTGTCTTGAATAGAATCAAAGACGCCGAGCCGCAAAAGCTGCTCGAGGCAGTGGCCGAGGACGTCAGCTTATTCGCACAGGATCAACCGCAATTTGACGATCTTACGATGCTATGCATCCACTACAAAGGGAAAGAAGAACCTGATATGAAAGAAATAACTATTGACGCGGCTGTTGAAAACATTGAAGTTGTAACGGACTTTATCTCTTACGAATTGGAACAGCTTAACTGCCCGATAAAGGCATCAACACAAATAAAGGTAGCGATCGATGAGATTTTCGGAAATATCGCGAGGTACGCTTATAATCCCGATATCGGCAAGGCGACTGTCCGGGTGTCGGTAGAAAAAGATCCGTTGTCGGTCGTAATAGTGTTTATAGATAACGGCAAGCCGTTCAATCCGCTTGAACAGGCGGATCCCAATGTCCGTGCTTCGGCAAAGGAGCGCAAAGAGGGCGGACTCGGGATATTCATTGTAAAAAAGACTATGAATATGGTAGAATATGATTACAAGGACGGCAAAAATATTTTAACTATCAAAAAGAACCTAAACTGATCACTTGTTGTGTTTAGTTTTGTGACCGAAAGGTACAGATAATATGAAAAACAACGGACAGATAATTACCCGTTTGTTCCGAAAATCGGTTGTCAGCATAATCGCCGCCGCGATTGCCACGATGGTCGGTATCGTTGTAGACGGAATAGTTATCGGCAGATTCCTGGGACCCGACAGTATGGCGGCTTACGGGTTGGTGACGCCGATTATTAACCTCGCGACTGCGTTCAGCGGGATCCTTGCCACGGGCGCGCAGATAATTTGCGCGCAGCATATCGGCGCGGGAAGCAAAAAGAACGCACGCCGTGCTTTTTCGATGTGTATGTTGATAACCGTGGTGATTTCGGTTATTATGGTGGCAGTGGTGCTTGTTTTCAGAGATAATATCGCCGTGCTTCTCGGCGCCCACGGAAAATCAGCGCATCTGCTTTCATTGACCTCAGACTATTTATTCGGCGTAGTGTTCTCGTTCCCATGCGTCTTGTTTTTGTTTGAATTCAATTCGATAATGCGTTTGGACGGTGACGCTAACCGCGTTATCGTGGCGGTAGTCGTGATGACCGTGCTCGATATTGCGGGCGATTTGGTTAACGCACTTATTATCCACGGCGGTATGCTCGGTATGGGCATAACGACTTCGATAAGCTATTTTACCGCGCTGGTTATAATGCTGCTGCACTTTACAAAAAAGGATATAATCTTCAAGTTCTCTTTCAAGGGGCTTCGCATAAAGGATATGGGAGAGATTTTCGTTACGGGCTCGTCCTCGGCGATCGGCTCCGCGTCCTCTATGCTCCGCAACGCCGTTCTCAACCAGATAATGGTCGCGACCGTGCTTTCGAGTACCTCGGTGGCGGCTCTGGGCGTTGTAAATACAGTCTTTAACTTTACTTCATCCACCATGATCGGCGTAGCGATGACGACCGCTATGATCGCTGGCTTGATACTCGGCGAGCAGGACAGGACTGCCGCGGAGGCTTTGGTTAAAATAACTGTAAAGGTAAGTCTGCTTGTCGGCGCGATACTTACGGTGATTTTGCTCGTTTTCGCAGATTTTATCGCGGGCGCCTTCGGTTCCGCAGACGGAGCCGAAATGGTCGCGCTTGCAACGCGCGGACTGAGGATATACGCCTTGAGCATAATACTTTACGGAATCAACGTCGCTTTTATCAATTACACTCAGGGTATGCGGCGAATGGTTATGTCGGGAACGATTTGTTTTCTTGTCAATTTCCCGCTTGTGGTACTGCCCGCGCTGGCGCTGTTCAATTTTCTCGATACCGACGCGGTGTGGTGGTCGTTTTTGATCGGCGAGACCTTGTGCCTTATCATCGTTGTCACGATGGCGGCGATAAAAAAGCGCGGCTTTCCGTTTCGCGCAAAGGACTTTTTGTTTTTGCCCGAGTCGTTTGGCATTGAAGAGGATAATATCCTTGACTTCTCAATAGTCAATTCGGACGAGGTCATCCCAGCCTCTGCCGCGGTCGAAAACTTTTGCCGTGAAAAAGGCGCGACAAATAAGCAAACAATGATGCTTGCGCTTTTTGTTGAGGAGCTTTGCAATAATATAATCACGTTCGGGTTCACCGATAAGAAAAAGCACAGCATCGACGTCCGCGCGATCAAGCTCGATGACGGCTGGAAGCTGCGTATCCGCGATGACTGCAAGCGATTTGATCCGACGGAATGGATAAAGATCCACGAATCCGACGACCCGACTAAAAATATTGGTATTCGTATGGTGTGCGGTATGGCAAAAAAAGTCAACTACCTAAGCACCATGGAATTAAATAATATTAGCATTAAAATATAAAAAGGAGAGTATTGCTATGAACATCAAAAAGAAAAAAGAAGGAAACACATTATTTGTCAAGATCTCAGGACGCGTTGACACTGCGACTTCTCCCGAGGTTGACAGCTACATCAACGAGAACCTCGACGGTGTGACCGAGTTGATCCTCGATTTTGAGGAAGTTAACTACGTTTCATCCGCAGGCCTCAGAGTGCTGCTTTCACTCCACAAGAAGATGTCGGCAAAAGAAGGAATGAAGCTCGTTAATGTTAACGAAGCGGTTTGCGACGTCTTTGAAGTAACAGGCTTTGACGAGATCCTTACGTACGAAAAAGGAGCATAAAAATGACCATTCTTCAAATGCTTGAAGCCTATACCAAGGAGAACCCTAACGCTGTGATATTGTTTGATGAAACTCATCCCAAGGGTATGACTTACACTCAGCTCGATAATCTCAGCGGACGCGTTTACGCGTATCTTTCCGAAAAAGGTGTAGGCAAAGAGGATTTTGTCCTGATCAATCTTCCGCGTGGTATTATGCCGATCATCGCTATGATAGGCGTTTGGAAAACCGGCGCGGCATGGGCACTTGTTGAAGATACCTATGCGCCCGAGAGAATCGAGTTCATCCGAAAGGACTGCGGCTGCAAGACCGAGCTCTCGGCGGAGAACTGGGAAGATATTATGGCTGTCGAGCCCAAGAGCGGATATGTCACCGCTGACGATCACGACGCGGCTTACGCTATCTATACCTCGGGCACAACAGGCAATCCCAAGGGTGTACTGCACGAGTACGGCAACCTTGACAGAGCGATAGAGTCTATCAAGGTCGACGGTAAGACACCGTTCAACAGCAAGGACAGGATCGCTCTGCTTGCTCCGATGAACTTTGTCGCCTCGGTAATCGTAATCCTTAAAGCGCTCAGCATTTGCGGCGGAAAGATCTTCGTTGTAAGTTATGCAACTATCAAAAACCCGATGGCGCTCAAGATGTTTTTTGTTGAAAAACGCATCACGATCACCTTCCTGACGCCATCTTATGTCCGTATGCTCGGCAACCAGACAGGTCCGTTTTTGAGGATGCTGTTTGTCGGCAGCGAGCCCGCGAACAACGTATACAACAAAAACCTTGACCTTATCAATATTTACGCCGCGTCCGAGAGCGGATTCGCGGTAGGTGTATTCAAGATTGATAAGGCTTACGAGACCTGCCCGATCGGAAAGCCCGAAATCGAATGTGAGATTGTCCTGATCAACGAGGACGGGGAAGAGGCGCCCGACGGCGAGATCGGCGAGCTTTGCTTTAACAACACCTATGTGCGCGGTTATATGAATCTTCCCGAAGAGACCGAGAAAGCCTTCCAAAACGGCATCTACCACACAGGAGACCTCGCCCGCAAGGACGAAAACGGCGATTATGTCCTTCTCGGCCGTTCCAACGATATGATTAAGATCAACGGTAACCGCATTGAGCCCGCCGAGATCGAGGCGTCTGTTAAGCAGGTGCTCGGAATCGAATGGGCTGCTGCACGCGGCTTTGAAGAAAACGGCAAGAGCTACCTCTGCGCTTATTACTTGGACGACATCGAGGTCGACGCCGACGAGATGCGCGAAAAGCTCTCAAACCGTCTGCCTTACTATATGATCCCCGCGTACTATGTAAAGGTCGATAAGGTTCCCCTTAAAGCCAACGGAAAAATGGACAGAAAGGCACTGCCAAAGCCCGACGCTTCCGATTTCAAGACCGACTACGTTCCGCCCGAGAACGAAACTCAGGAAAAGCTCTGCAACGCTATGGCTAAAGTCCTTAAGCTCGAGCAGTTCGGTATCAACGACGACTTCTACGAGTTAGGCGGAGATTCACTCGGCTCTATCAAGGTCATCACCGAGAGCGACTTGCCAGGACTTAACGCGAGCGAGATTTTCCGCGGCAGAACTCCTAAGAAGATCGCCGAGCTGTACGAGGAGAACCATGCCAACGACGACGGCGAAGCGCCCGAGATCAAGAACGCGCGCGCTATGAAGGTCGATCATCCGCTCACCGTTGAGCAGCTCTATATGGTCGACTATCAGCTCTATACGCCGAAATCGACGATGTACAACCTGTTCACGATGATGAAACTCGACAGGGAGCAGTTCGATATGGAAAAGATGGCGGAGGCTATGCACACCGCTATCCGCAACCATTCTGCTCTGCTTACCACCTTCCACTTTAACGAGGACGGCGAGATAATCCAGCGCTATACTCCCGATGTACTGCGCGATATCCACGTTGAAAAGGTGAGCGAATTTGAGTTCAACAACATCAAGGATAACCTTGTTCAGCCGTTCAAGATCATCGGCGGCTGTCTGCACCGCTGCCGTGTGTTCGAGACCGAAAAGAACGGCTACATCTTCTTTGATGTTCACCACACATTATTCGACGGAACATCACTCAACGTATTTATGCAGAACGTGGGCAAAGCGTATATGGGTATGCAGCCCGATCCCGATCTGTATTATCTTATCCTGCAAAACCGCGAAGAGGAGCAGGAGACTGACTTTTACGAGGAGAGCAGGCGTTACTTTGAGGAGCGCTTTGAGGGTGTTGAGTGGTCGTGCTATCCCAAGACAGACCACGAATCACGCAAGAATGAGATGGGCGAGCTGTTAGTGCCGATCGGCATCGAGCAGCCCCAGATGAAGGCTATGGAGAGGCGTTACCGTCTAAGCCGTAACGAGTTCTTTATCACCGTAGCCGCGCTTGCTATCTCGATCTACAACAGAGAAAATGACATAAAGCTCTGCTGGATCTACAACGGACGCGAGGATATGACCGCTATGAATTCGGTCGGACTCTTGTTCCGCGAGCTTCCGGTAGGTTTAAGATTAAAAGAAGATATGACTCTGCGCGAGCTGTTCGCTGAAGTTCAGGAGCAGGTCCAGAAGGGCATAGAGCACAGCTGCTATCCGTATGTTGATATCAACAACCAGGCGGGCAGCGATGAAGCAGCGTACCTGCTGTATCAGCGCGATATCCGCGATATGGGCGGCGTTGACGGTATGGATGTTGAAACTATCGACATCCGTCAGAACCAGGCTGCTTCGCAGACAGTTCTCGATATGGAGATCCTCGATGGTGAGGACGGCCTGATGCTTATGATCGACTATACCGCGAGCCTTTACGAAGACCACAGTATGGATGAATTCAAGGATGTATTCCTCAGAGTAGCTCAGGGTCTTGTAACTCACAATTCCCAGAACGACGTCACTGTTGGCGAGCTGCAAAGAAAGTACAGAAGCAAGTTCGATTTCTTTGAAACCATCAAGGCTGTTTTCGGTAGAAAGAAATGACAGATGAAAAAATCGCAAAAATCCACCGAAGTTATGGAAAGAATTTGATTGTAACAGGTAAATTTGATCCGTTTCTTTCCGCTAAATGCAGCAACGGCACGTTTGTAGGAACAAAAAAGGGCGATGTTTGCGAGTTCCGCGGTATTCCTTACGCAAAACCGCCCGTGAGGGAGCTGAGATGGAAGGCTCCCGAGGCTGTCGAGGACGACGATACCGTATGGCAGGCGGTCTACAACGGCAAATCTCCGATACAGACGGAATGGCCTTCCGAACTGGCTTCGTACTATATGCAGGGCGAGGACTGCCTCTATCTAAATATCTGGAAAAATTGCAAGGACAGCACGCCCGATAAGCCTGTTATGGTGTTTTTTCACGGCGGCTCATACGGCTGGGGAGGTACCGCCGACCCAATGTATGACGGAACCAATTTTGTCACAAAACAGTCGGATATTATCCTTGTCACCGTCGGCTATCGCGTTGGACTTATGGGTTTTGTCGATCTGTCGTATTTTGAGGGCGGAGCTGAATATTCGGACGCTCCGAACCTCGGTATACTCGATCAGATAGAAGCTTTGCGCTGGATAAAAAAGAATATCTCCGCATTTGGCGGCGACCCGAAAAACGTCACGATCTTCGGCGAATCGGCGGGCGGCGGCAGTGTGTCGCTTCTCCCGATGATACCTCGCGCCAAAGGATTGTTTAAGAGAGTTATCGCAGAGAGCGGCTCGGTCGCGCTGACATTCTCAAAGCAGGAGTGTCGGGAGTTTTCAAGGCGCTTGATGAAAGAGAGTAAGGCGAGCTCGGTAAAAGAGCTGTTGGAGCTGTCCGAGTACGAGCTTAAAATGCTAAACGAAAAGCTCAACGAGTACAATAATTTCCCGCAGCGTGACGGAAGACTTATACCGCATGACCCTTATATCCCATATGAAAACGGTACGACTGCGGACGTGGATATGCTTATCGGCACAAATAGCGAGGAGATGAATTACTGGATCGGAGAGATCGGCGGAGTAGTTTCTTTCCGCTTCAGTATCCCAATCAAGTTTGAGAACGATATGAAAATGCTCCCGCCAAAGGATAAAAAGCGCGTCAAGTATTTTATCAATAATATGAAGGGTCACAGTATGTGGCGTATGGCGCGGTTTTACGATGAGATCATGTTCAGGCTTCCCGCTGTTGAACAGGCGACTCTTCACCATGAAAACGGCGGCAAAGCGTATATGTACTACTGGACGGTGCCCTCAAAGCTATCTATGCGAAAGGCTTGCCACGCGGTAGAGCTTGCCTATGTGTTCGGCAATGTCAATGAAACGATCTACACCGGAGAGCCCGCTGACGAAGCCTTGTCCGATACCGTTATGACTATGTGGACGAACTTCGCAAGGAGCGGCGACCCGTCAACCGATGATCTGGCGTGGGAGGAATACACCGAGCAGTCGCGAGCGACGATGGTGTTTTCCGATCAGCCGCATATTAAATATGATGTGCTGAGAGGACGCAGAAAGCTCCTTTCTCCGCTTTTGCGCCATATGATAAACCCGTCATACGCAACGCTCGATTATAATGTTCCGTTTGTGAGAAAAGCGATTATCCGCAGCTCTGTACTTATTGCGGGAATTGCGGGAGTAACGCTATTGGCGGTAAAAAAACTTAATAAAAAATCGAATTAGAAATAAATGCAAAACGGCAAGGTGTGATATCTTGCCGTTTTTGTGCGCTTTTGGCGTTATTTTGTACTGTTTACTATTTTGTAATACCGATTTAAGGCTACAAAAGACTTGTATTTTTTTATTTTAGTGATATAATTCATATAGGTATATAGAAGGAGGAGAGATTATGTCTGAGAAAAAGAAAACCGATGTATCGGAAGATACAAAGGAATTAACTACAGAAATAAATGACCCCCCCGACAAAGAAGAACTTGATGCCCCGGAATCGCCCGATGATGAGCTGAAAAACGAGGATGTCACCGATGAAGAGCTTGACGAAGAAGACGAATTGGATGATGAAGAACTCGAAAAGGCTTTTGATCCCGCAAACGCCGATGAGCATCAGGTCTTTATTAATGTCTTGCAGGCTTATGACGAAGCCAAAAAAAAGCGTGAAAAATATAAAAAATACGGTCCTCTGTTCGTTATAATCTCCGGAATAGTCTTTCTTGCCCTGATATTCACTCTTTCAAGAAAAATTGAATTTCTAATTTTATGGGTGATCACAGACTTGATTTGCGTAGCATTGATGATACGCGCCGAGTATGTGTTTAATCAGTTCAAAGAGATATTGGGTATCGTTAAAAAAGAGGATGACGAGGATTTTGAAGAGGAGGAAGATGAATGAAAAAGATATTTAAGATATTCCATCAGGATCTGAAAAGTATGACAAAAAACCTGATCATTTTTGTCGTTATTATCGGTATCACGATCCTTCCTGCTCTGTATGCGTGGTTCAATATCGCCGCCAACTGGGATCCGTATTCTAACACAGGCGACCTTTCGTTTGCGGTTTGTTCGCTCGACAAGGGCTATAAATTCAAGGGGCTTGACATCAAAGCCGGCGATAAAATCGTTGACGGATTAAAGTCCAACGATAAAATGGGCTGGGAATTTGTCGATGACGCGGAAGAAGCACAGAAGGGCGTAGAGGACGGCAAATACTATGCCGCCGTTGTTATTCCCGAGAATTTCAGCGAAAACCTGCTATCTATAACAAACGGCAAATTCAATCAGGCAAAGCTCCAATATTATGTTAATGAAAAGAAAAACGCCATCGCTCCCAAGATCACAGATAAGGGCATCCAGGCTATGCAGGAGTCGGTCGACGCGACATACGTAAGCACAATAGCTGAGACAATAGCCAAGGTGCTCAATGTGACAAACGAGGAGCTCAAGGGCGACAAGGTAAAGCTCGCCGATAAGCTGACTACCTCGCTCACTAACGCCAAGGCGGATATAGAAAGCGCAAAGGAATCAATCGATCTGCTTATCGCCACACTCGATTCGATCGAGGAGCTTATCAAAACAAATCAGGATATGCTGCCTAAGATCCAGAGCGCGATAACAAAAGCCGGCGTAGTTGCGGGCGATATAAAGTCAACGTTACAGGCCGCGCAGAACACAACCCAGCAGCTTACCTCTACGATACAAGACCTGATAGACTCGGGCGACGCGCATATGGAGAATATCTCAAACGCGCTTGACGACGCTTTTGCCAATGTCAGCGGCGACGCCAACACGGTCGCGGATAAGCTAAATAAAATCAAAAAACCAAATGAATTAAAGATAGAATTAAACAACCGCCTGATCTCCGTTTTCCAAAGGATCCAGGATAACCTCGGGGTCGATTGCTCCAAGGCGATCAACGCTCTTACAAGAGCCAACGCAAAGCAGCAGTCTATCATTGATAAAATCAACAGCATTTGCGATAACATCAAAAAGACAGGCAAGATTCCCGAGAACGCCAAAGCGGAGCTTGACGGCCTTCTTTCGCAGGCAAACACCGAGCTTGCGGCTGTTAAGACCGAATATTCGACCTTAAAGGGAAAAATCGACACCGCGATCAACAATTCCTACGGCACTCTTGATAAGATCTCTGAATTCGCTCAGACCGTTGACGTTGAAAACGGCGATCTTAACTCGGCGTTCAAATCAGGCTTGACCTCTATTGCAAGTCTTAAAAAGGTTTTAGTTGAGCTAAAGGACGCGTTCGATAAGCTCGAGGTTAAAATTGACAAGACCATAAAGCGTATAGGAGATGTTAAAAACGACGATTCGCTCGAGAATATGCTGCTGCCGATAATCGAGGATCCGCAGGTACTCGGCGAATTCATCTCGGCTCCGGTCGATTACGACACCAACAGGGTGTTCCCGATAGAAAACTACGGTTCGGCAATGTCGCCCTTCTATTCATCGCTCGCGCTGTGGGTAGGCGGAGTCGTACTTGTCGCCGTGCTTAATGTTGATTTGACAAAACGGGACCGCAAAAAGCTCGGCAAGGCAAACTCCACGCAGCTGTTCTTCGGAAGGTATGTTATCTTCTTCGTGCTCAGTCAGATACAGGCACTTATCATCGCGCTCGGAGATGTATTCTTCCTAAAGGTCCAGTGCGTTGATCTGCCGCTGTTCATTTTGAGCTGTATGGTTTCTGCCTTTGTATATTCGCTGATCATCTATTCGCTGACGATAACCTTCAGCGTAATAGGCAAGGCGCTCGCGGTAATCATACTGATCATGCAGGTTGCAGGCTCGGGCGGCACGTTCCCGATAGAGGTTTTACCCGGACCCTACAAGGCTATCGCTCCGTTCTTGCCGTTCAAATACGGTATCAACGCGATCAGAGAAACCGTTGCGGGCGTTAATATGGACGCGTATCTAAAGAATATGGGAATGTTGCTGTTGTTCATCATTCCCGCGCTTGTTCTCGGACTTGTTTTAAGAAAGCCCTGTATCAAGATAATCAGCTTCTTTAATAAAAAGATCGAGCAAAGTGACTTGGTAATATAATCAATCAAATATAGATTCATCTTTGGGAGGTGAGTATATGCAAGATATGATCAAAAGAATAGTCGAGGCGGACAACGAGGCAAAGGCTCTTGAAGAGGCAAACAAAAAGGCCGCCGAAAGAGAAAAGCTGAAAATCGAAGAAGAGGCCAAGGCTATTTATCAGGAATATATGGATGAGGCTCAGGAGGCGATCGACAAAAACGACGCCTATCTTGACAAACGGTTCGCGCGTAAACTTACAGAGGTTGACGCGAAGCAGGAGTCTACCTTGATAAAGATGAGAGCCGATTATGAATCAAACCGCGACAGATGGGTTGACGAGATCGTCAGCCGAGTTACCGGTTGACAGGAGGTGATTTTATGTCCGCCACATCCTACGCTGTCTTGGCAAAGGCAAGGGCAAAGTACGGCAGGTTTATGACCGACAAGGATTACTCAAGCATCCTCGCGTGTCAGAGCGTTGCCGAGGTTATGGTATATTTAAAATCACACACCCATTACGCTTCTGTCCTTTCGGATGTAAACGAACGCGACGTGCACAGAGGCTGGCTCGAGCTGCTGTTAAGGCAGTATCTGTTCAACGAGTTTGACTCGCTGTGCCGCTATGATTCAAGTGTCAGCGCGGGTTTTTCGCGCTATGTTGTAGAAAAAACCGAGGTTGAGCAGATAATTAGATTCTTGATTTTGCTCAACTCAAATTCAACCGAAAAATTCATCTTTCAGTTTCCCGCCTTTTTGTCAAAGCATACGGTCCTTGATGAAAACAGGCTCGCAAACGCGAGCAACTTTGACGAGTTTTTGAACGCGCTCGCTAATACGCCTTATTATGATATTCTTAAAATATATAAGCCTGATGACAAGGGAAGGCTTCCCGTTTCGGATATCGAAAACAAGCTTTACGCGTATATCCTCGGGCATATGCTTAAGATAATCAACAAAAAAACAAAAGGTAATGAGCGCAGAGAGCTGCTTTCGATATTCAGAACGATGAACGATTACAGTATTTTTTCAAGGATACTCAGGTTAAAAAAATACTATAATCTTTCACCGGAAGTTATCAAGACGAATATGTTGCCTGAGTACAGCAGCTTGAGTCCCAAGCTGATAGATAAAATGTGCGAGGCTGAGAATTCCGCAGAGGTGTTCCAGATAATGCAGAGCACGGGCTGCGGAAGACTGATCGGTAAGATCGGTTATGTCAACGCCGGCGATATTACCCCGAGGGTCCAATACAGTCTGGCAAAAAAGAATATACATTTTTCTAACAGCCCATCGGTTGTTATGATTTCATTTATGTTTTTATCGGAAATCGAGCTGATGAATACGATTTGTATGATCGAAGGTATCAGGTATCAGCTTGATCCGAAAACTATAAAAACAATGATCATTCATTGACGATTGTTAAGGCAATAGCAATAAAGAGGTGATTTTGATTTGGCAGTATCATCAATGCAGGCCGTGAACATTATTGGTTTGATGGATTACATCGACGATGTTATCACGGTACTTGGTGAGTCAGGTGTATTTCATCCGGATGATGTCAGCAATTTTTACGACGACCTAAAGGATTTTACACACCTGCAAACAAAAAACAGCTATGCCGAGCCTCTTACGAATCTAAGATCCGCCCTTAACCAGACAAAGCGTAAATTCCCCATAAAGGATGAAAGCGATTTTAATCCTACTTTTGAAGAGCTCGAGAGCTTTTCGGCAAAGACTACAGCGGAAATCGACGCATTGTATGACGCAAAAGAGACCGCCGCTCAAAAGGTCGAGCAGGCAAAGCACGACCTTGAGATCGCAAGTCACTTTGCGGGTCTGGATGTTCAGATTCAAAAGGTTCTTCAGTTAAAGTACATGAAGGCGCGCTTCGGAAGACTGCCCAAGGACAGCCTACAAAAGCTCGAGGCGTACAAGGACTACAAGTATGTTGACTTTGCCGAATGTACAGAGGACAAAACCCATAGCTGGGGCGTGTACTTTGCGCCCAAGGACAAGGTTGAAGAGATCGACAAGATCTTTGACGGCTTGTTTTTTGAACCGACCGATCTGGTTGGTGAAGATGAGACTCCTATGGAGAAGATCGAGGAAATAAAAAAGGAGCTTCCCGTGCTTGAGCAACAGGCAAAACAGGCACAAAAGGAGCTTGATGATTACCTCGACGATAACGGAGAGCAGATAACCCGTTATCTTTCAAAGCTTGAAGAGCTGTATTTGTACGCGGGCATACGCACAAAGGCTCTCCAGCACAATAACAGCTTTATTATAGTCGGCTGGGTACCTACCAATAGCAAAAAGACGCTTAAAAGCAGGCTGAAAAAAATCAAAAGCGTTGAACTTGATTTTTCTGACGCTAAGAACGAGCTGGACAAGCGTCCGCCGGTCAAGCTCAAAAACTGCTTCCTTGCAAAGCCGTTTGAGTTTTACACCGATATGTACGGCGTACCAAAATATAACGAGATCGACCCGACGCTTTTTGTAGCCATAACCTATGTGGTTATTTTCGGCATTATGTTCGCTGATCTGGGGCAGGGCTTCTGCCTTATGATAGCGGGATTGTTGATGTGGAAGGTCAAGAAGATGGCTATCGGCAGGATACTCTTCCCGTGCGGAATATCGGCAATGATTTTCGGAACGCTGTTCGGAAGCGTATTCGGCTTTGAGAACGCTCTGGATTGGTTCTATAAATTGCTCGGTTTTGAAGAGAAACCCATACACGTTATGGATCCCCAGCATACAACAAGTATAATATTTATCGCTATCGGAATAGGTGTTGTTTTACTTGTTGTCGCCATGCTGCTTAATGTTTACACGTCCATTCGCCAAAAAAACTTTGGCAGAGCGTTGTTCAGTACCAGCGGAGTAGCGGGAATAATCTTCTATTGCTCGCTTGTTTTCGGGCTTGTAAACGAAATGTTCTTGGGCAATCACATTATGACGCTTCCGTATATTCTCGGACTTGTGGTTCTTCCGTTTATACTCATTTTCTTTGCTGAACCGCTTGGAGATCTGGTCAACGGAGAAAAGGATTGGCAGCCCGAAAGCTGGGGCGGATATATCGTTGAGAATCTATTTGAATCCATAGAGGTTCTGCTCGGCTATGTTACAAATACAATGAGCTTTTTGCGTGTCGGCGCGTTCGTTCTTGTACATGCGGGTATGATGATGGTTGTGTTCGTTCTTGCCGAGACCGTAGGTCCCGAGTTCAGCTTCGGATATATATTGGTTGTTGTTATAGGCAATATCGTTGTAATGGTGCTCGAGGCGTTGCTTGTTGCTATTCAGGTATTGAGGCTTGAGTATTATGAAATGTTCAGTCGTTTCTATTCGGGAGAGGGAAGACCCTTTGAACCCGTAAAAATAAAAACAGAATAAACTTTGGAGGTTTACTATTATGTCAATTTTTGATTTCTTATTTATGGCTTTACCCGTAGTGTTTTTGATCGTTTCCGTATTAATTGCCGTTAAGGCGGTATCGCGCGGAAAAAGCAGAAAGAAAACCGTACTTATGCAGCTTGCTTCTTTTGCTGCTGTATTCGCGATTTGTATGGTGTGCCCGTTAGTTGCAAGCGCCGCAACAGGCGAAACAGCTGATCCTGCGGCTGGTGCAGCGGGTATGGCGTATATCGGCGCGGCTGCCGCGACAGGCCTTTCGTGTATCGGCGGCGGTATCGCCGTTGGTAATGCTGCTCCCGCGGCTATCGGCGCGACAAGTGAGGATCCCAAGGCATTTGGTAAGGCGATCATCTTTGTTGCTCTCGGTGAAGGTATCGCGCTTTATGGTATGCTTATTTCGATTATGATTCTTTCAAAGCTTGGATAAGTGATAAAATATGAAGTTCTATTTGATTAGTGATAACGTAGATACAAAGATGGGTATGCGTTTCGCGGGTATTCCCGGAGTGGTCGTACACGAGGAGGAAGAGGTAAGGCGTGAGCTCACTGAAGCTATGGAACGCGAGGATATCGCAGTGATACTTATGACCGAAAAGCTCGTCAAGCTCTGTCCCGACCTGATTTATGACCTAAAGCTCAATAGGAAAAAACCGCTTATCGTAGAGATCCCCGACCGTCACGGTAACGGCCGCACAAAGGACAGTATCACAAAATATGTTCAGGACGCTATCGGCGTTAAGCTGTAAAGCGTTATCACGGAAAGAAGGTAACTTATGCCGGAAAATAAAACCGATAACTTTCTGAAGGCTATAAAAAAGTATGCCAAAGCGCAGAAAAAATCCATGCGGTATGAGGTCAATCAGCTTAAAACGGAACGCCTCAAGGAAGCGGATGAAAAGGGCAAAAAGGATAAGGACGCTCTTATAAGAGAAAAGCTAAACGAAAAGCACAACCAAATGACCGCTCAGCTCGCGAAAAAAACGCAGGAGGGTCAAAAAAAGCTTTACATCGAGCGTTCCGCAATGACCGACGAAGTGTTTAAGCTGGCGGCTGAAAAGCTTGTCGCGTTTACTCAGACGGATAAGTATAAGTCTATGCTTATTGACGGCGCAAAGGAGATCGCCGATTTGTTCGGCGATGAGGACTGCGTGATTTATGTTAAAGAAAGCGATATGTCGTTTGACTCTCAGATCAGGGAGCTGTTCAGCGGTAACGCGGAGGTCAAGGCTGACAATACCATAGAAATAGGCGGCGTAAAGGGCTTTTGCAAAAGTATGGGTATTATCGCTGACGAAACACTTGACACCAAGCTTGATGAACAGCGCAGCTGGTTTGTAGAAAATGCCGATTTGAGTGTACTTTAAACCATCAGAAGCGAAAGAGATGAATAAATATGAACAATAATGTAATTTACGGAATCAACGGTCCTGTTGTTACTGTTAAGGATACCGACAGCTTCGAGATGATGGAGATGGTCCACGTCGGTGAGCAAAACCTCGTAGGCGAAGTGATCGGTATCAAAGACAAACTGACCACGATCCAGGTATATGAGGAAACAACGGGCCTGAAACCCGGCGACCCCGTGTCGGGTACGGGCGCACCGATGAACGTGCTTTTGGGACCGGGCATCATCAGCAGTATGTTCGACGGTATCGAGCGTCCTCTTAAGGCGATTGAGAAAACTTCGGGCGCGTTTATCAGCAGAGGCGCACAGGTTTCTCCGCTTGATACGGAAAAGCTGTGGTATGTTTCAATGAAGATAAAAGAGGGCGATAATCTTGAGGGCGGTCAGATCTACGGTGTTGTGCCCGAAACCCCCATTGTTGAGCACCGCCTTATACTTCATCCCGACCTTTCGGGCGTTGTAAAAGAGGTTAAGCCGGATGGTGAGTATAAGCTCCACGATGTTGTTGCGGTCATCGAGGATGACCACGGCAATAAGCACGAGCTTACTTTGTGTCAGCAATGGCCTATCAGAACGGCAAGACCCGTTAAAAAAAGACTGACTCCGTCTATCCCGCTTATCACGGGTCAGCGTATTATGGATACGCTTTTCCCGATAGCGAAAGGCGGAACAGCAGCTATCCCGGGCGGCTTCGGCACGGGAAAAACAATGAACCAGCACCAGCTTGCCAAGTGGTGTGACGCGGATATAATCATCTACGTCGGCTGCGGCGAGCGCGGTAACGAGATGAGCCAGGTACTCGATGAGTTCTCGGAGCTTATTGACCCTAAGTCAAATCGTCCGATGACCGACAGGACAGTGCTTATCGCTAATACATCAAATATGCCTGTTGCGGCGCGTGAGGCGTCCATCTACACAGGCATCACGCTCGCGGAATATTACCGCGATATGGGTTACGACGTCGCTTTGATGGCGGATTCCACCTCGCGTTGGGCGGAGGCTCTGCGTGAGATCTCGGGACGCCTTGAAGAAATGCCCGCCGAGGAAGGCTTTCCCGCGTATCTTCCCTCAAGACTCGCCGAGTTCTATGAGAGAGGCGGACGCGCAGACGTTCTCAGCGGCGGTCAGGCTTCCGTTACCCTTATCGGTGCGGTATCGCCGCAGGGTTCCGACTTCTCTGAGCCCGTAACTCAGAATACAAAGCGTTTTACGCGAGTTTTCTGGGCGCTTGACAAGGCTTTGGCTTATGCAAGGCATTATCCCGCAATCAACTGGATCGACAGCTACAGCGAGTATTTTAACGACCTTGACCCTTGGTTCAGGGAGAACCTCGGCGATGAGTTCGTTGAATACAGAAATCGTATCAGCGCGCTCCTTCAGGAGGAAAGCTCGCTTATGGAGATCGTTAAGCTCATCGGTTCTGACGTTCTGCCCGATGACCAGAAGCTTGTTATCGAGACCGCGAGGGTCATCCGCGTAGGCTTTTTGCAGCAAAATGCTTTCCACGCGGAGGATACATACGTTCCGCTTGAAAAGCAAAAGCTGATGATGAAGGTCATCCTTCATCTTCACGAAAAGGCAAAGGATGTTGTAGCCGCGGAGATACCAATCTCAAAAATAATCCATCTCGGGCTTTTTGATAAGCTCATCAAGATGAAGTATGATATTCCAAACAACCGGCTTGATTTGTTCGACGGTTATATTACCGAGATCGATGAAAAGCTCGGCAGTTTGACACTGTAAAGGAGGAAACGCACATTGATTATTGATTATGTTGGTGTAAAAGAAATCAACGGCTCGCTTGTTGTAATGGACGGCGTAAAGGGCGTTTCCAACGAAGAAATCGTAGATATAAAGCTCGATAACGGAACCGTGCGCCAGGGTCGTGTGGTTCAGATCGAGGGCGAAAGGATAGTTGTTCAGGTTTTTGAGGGAACAAGAAGGATCAGCCTTAAAAACACCCGCACGCGCCTTACGGGTCATCCTATGGAAATGCCGCTCACGCCCGAGCTTTTGGGAAGAGTGCTTGACGGCGCGGGCAGACCTCTTGACGAACTCGGTGATATTTTCCCGGTAAAAAAGGCGAATATCAACGGAACCCCGATCAACCCTGTATCAAGAGTATATCCGAAAAACTATATCAATACGGGTATTTCGACTATAGATACACTTATGACGCTTATCCGCGGTCAAAAGCTGCCGATTTTCTCCGGCTCGGGTATGACCCACAACGATTTAGCTGTTCAGATAGTACGTCAGGCTAAGATCAGCGGAGCCGATAATAACAACTTCGGCGTTGTTTTTGCCGCTATGGGCGTTCAAAAGGACGTCGCGGAGTACTTCCGCAAAAGCTTTGAGGAAAGCGGCGTGCTTTCAAGGGTCGTAATGCTCTTAAATCTCAGCAACGACCCGATCATCGAACGTACTCTTACTCCGAGATGCGCGCTTACAGTCGCCGAATATCTCGCGTTTGAGCTCGATATGCACATACTCGTAATTATGACGGATATGACGTCTTACGCCGAGGCTCTCCGTGAGTTCTCGTCTTCAAAGGGCGAGATCCCCGGAAGAAAGGGTTATCCCGGTTATTTGTACTCAGACCTCGCGTCGCTGTACGAGAGAGCGGGTATGATCAAGGGGCATCCCGGTTCGGTAACTCAGATCCCGATCCTCACGATGCCTAATGATGACATCACTCATCCGATCCCCGACCTCACGGGTTACATCACCGAGGGTCAGATCGTTCTTGACCGCACGCTCCAGGGACAGGGCTTCTATCCGCCCGTCAGCGTGCTCCCGTCGCTTTCACGTTTGATGAAGGACGGCATAGGCGAGGGCTATACCCGCGCCGACCATCAGCCGCTCGCAAACCAGCTCTTCGCGTCTTATGCGAAGGTGATCGACGCCCGTGCGCTTGCCTCGGTAATCGGTGAGGAGGAGCTTTCTCCGATAGATAAAAAGTACATCGAGTTCGGCAAGCTGTTCGAGTCTCGATTTGTCAACCAAGGCTTTAGCGAGAACCGCAGCATTGAGCAAAGTCTCGATTTGGGCTGGGAGCTGCTCTCAACTCTGCCCAGAGCCGAGCTTGACCGCGTCGACGACGCAGTGCTTGACATTTACTACAAGGGCCAAGAGGTGTAATTATGGCTGTACAGGCAGTACCCACCAAGGGTAATCTGATGAACGCGAAAAAGTCGCTCGCGCTCGCCAAAAACGGCTATGAGCTTCTCGACAGAAAGCGCAATATCCTTATCAGAGAGATGATGACGCTTATCGACCACGCAAACGCTATTCAGCAGCAGATCGATAACGCGTATGATGAGGCGTATATCGCGCTGCAAACCGCAAATATTTCTAACGGCTTTTGTGAGGACATCTCTAAGGCTGTGCCGATAGAGGACGGTCTCGCGCTCGATTCGCGCAGCGTAATGGGCGTTGAGATCCCGATTTTGACAATGGAGCCGGATGAGGTCTGCAACTATCTGCATTACGGAACGAGGACAACGAATTCCGCTGTAGACAATACATTCATTCTCTTTACAAAGGTCAAAAACCTGACCGTTGAGCTCGCGGAGATAGAGAACAGCGTTTACCGCCTCGCGGTTTCTATTAAGAAAACGCAGAAGCGCGCCAACGCTCTTAAAAACATTATGATCCCCAGATTTGAGGAAATAGTTAAATTTATCACCGACGCTCTTGAAGAAAAAGACAGAGAAGAATTCAGCCGCTTAAAGGTGATCAAGCGCAAAAAGCTTAAAGAAAGCGCATAAAATTAGCCGTAGCATCCAAACGGATGTTACGGCTTTTTGCATTTTTATATTTTAAGATCGGGCATCTGATCCGGTGTGGAGGGTTCCAAAATAAATTTGTTCTGAATGAATCCGGGAACCATATGTACCTTTAAATACGCATTCGGCATTTCGGGGGTAAGTCTTACAAGAATATCGGTGCATTTGCGGTTCATTCCGACAGCGATATGAATGTTGTATTCGCCAAACGGAAGAGAATACGCTACGGTCTCTCTGTTGCCGATATAGCCGAATTTTTCACCGTTGACATAAACGCCGAATCCGCCTGCGGCGCCAAAGAAATTACCCATACGGTATAGTCTGAGCTCTCCGGGCTGCGGTGTCAGCTGAGTTCCGCATTTGCACATTATCGGACCGTTTATATCCAGTATAGCTTGACAATTGGGACACTTTACTCTGAATCTGCCTCTCATAATAAACCTCCTTTCAGATTTCTGTTATTTAATAATATTATTATAGCTTATTTGAATAAAAAAGTAAATATACAATATATCGTATTCTGTTACAATCTTATAATAAATCTTGACTTTGTCGTAAAAAGTATTATAATAGTAATGAATTTCGAAGGGAAAATGAAGAGTTCGGGCGGCGGTGTTCGCCCGATTTTATTATACAGATACAAGGTAGTTTTATGGAGCAAAACGATATAAAAAGCAACTTTTCTTTTATGAATGAAATGCAGCAGCAGGCTGTGTTTACCACCGAGGGACCTCTGCTCATTCTTGCGGGAGCGGGCTCCGGCAAGACCACTGTACTCGTCAACAGAATAGCGTATATTTTACAGTCGGGCTTGTGCAACCCGTGGAATATCCTTGCCATAACCTTTACAAACAAGGCGGCGGGCGAGCTTAAAGAGAGGATATGCGCAGCTGTTCCCGACGGCGGAATGGATATATGGGCGGCGACCTTCCACTCGACCTGCGCGCGTATTCTTCGCCGATACGGCGACAGACTCGGCTATACGAGCCACTTTACCGTATACGCGACCGACGACCAGAAAAGACTTATCAAGGATATAACAAAACAGCTCGGGATAGACGAAAAGCGCACGCCGGCAAAGGCTGTGATGAGCGAGATATCCAAAGCCAAGGATAAAATGCAGTCGCCCAAGGATATGCTCAAGCAAGCAGAGTTTGACTCGCGCAAGCTCGAGATCGCCAAGATCTATGAAGTGTATCAATCAAGGCTAAAAACCGCCGACGCTATGGATTTTGACGATTTGCTCTGCAACGCCGTCGAGCTCTTTGAGCAGCATCCCGAGATTTTGGAATTCTATCAAAGACAGTTCAAGTACATAATGGTCGATGAGTATCAGGACACAAACAAAGTCCAGTATAAGTTTGTGGCTATGCTCGCGCAAAAGCACGGCAATATCTGCGTTGTCGGCGACGATGATCAGAGTATATATAAATTCAGAGGCGCGACCATCGAAAATATTTTGTCGTTTGAAAACACCTTTAAGGGCGCAAAGGTCATCAGGCTCGAGCAGAACTACCGCAGTACATCGACTATCCTTGACGCCGCTAACGAGGTGATCTCGAACAACACGACGCGAAAAGGCAAGACCCTCTGGACACAGAACCCCAGGGGCGAAAAGGTGGAGCTCCATACCTGCGACAGCGAGCGTGACGAGGCTGTGTTTGTAGCCAAGACTATCACGGACGGCGTCGCGGACGGCAGAAAATACAGCGACTACGCTGTTCTTTACCGTACGAACGCACAGTCGAACGCGATCGAGCAGGCATTATCGCGCAGCGGTATCCCGCACAGGATAATCGGCGGCCACCGCTTTTATGACAGAGAAGAGATCCGCGATATGGTGGCGTATCTTCAGGTCGTAAACAACCCTCACGATGACGTCAGACTTTCAAGGATAATCAATGTTCCCAAGCGCGGGATAGGAGCGAGGACCGTTACCGTTGCCGCGGAGATAGCGTCGGGACTCGGTGAGAGTATATATTCCGTTATAAAAGAGGCGGATTCCTATCCTCAGCTTTCACGCGCCGCGTCAAAGCTCAAGGGATTTGTCGAGTTGATCGACGGCTTTATTGAGGCGGAAGAGAGCGGAGACTATTCGCTTGCCGAGCTGTATAATCTGATAATAGAGCACACCGATTACGAAAATTACCTAAGAACCGAAAAGGAAAACTTTGAGGTTAAGATAGAAAATATAGAGGAGCTTTCTTCAAATATCATAAAGTTTGAGGAAGACTACGGCGACGAGGCAGATCTATCCAACTTTTTGGAGGAGATTTCGCTGTTGTCGGATATTGATAATTACGATGCGGAGTCAGACACCTGCGTAATGATGACGCTTCACAGCGCAAAGGGACTTGAATTCCCCGTTGTGTTCATCACGGGTATGGAAGAGGGGTTGTTCCCCTCGATAGCCTGTATGATGAATCCCGAGGAAATAGGCGAGGAAAGACGTCTTGCGTATGTCGGCATAACACGCGCAAAAGAAAAACTCTACCTTACAAAAACCAAGTCGAGGATGCTCTTCGGTTCAACCTCATTCAACAAAGAATCCCGTTTTGTTACCGAGATACCGGACAAGCTCCTTGAAAAAACAGGAGAGAGCCGTATGTTCCAAGGCGGAGCCGTAAGCTCAAATACGGTAGGTATCGGTACCAAGCCTGCGTCAGCGTACAGCCCCTCAAAGCCCGCTTTCTATCAAAAGCCCGCGGTAAAATCCGGCGTGACATATTCGGTCGGAGATACCGTGCTTCATAAGATTTTCGGCAAGGGTATGATCGTTTCAGCTGAAAAAATGGGAAACGATACTCTGCTTGAAATAGCCTTTGACAAGGCAGGAACAAAAAAACTTATGGCAAATTTCTGCAAAATGGAAAAGATTTAGAAATTTGTCGATTCGGTATTGCTTAAAGAGGTGATTCGTTTTGTTAAAACCGATAAGTATAATACTATGCTTGCTTCTTGTTATGTCCGTTGTTTTGTGCGGATGCGAAGCCGAGTCCGAGCCCGAGCAATCGTCTGAAACAGAGCCGACGACCCAGAGCGTGACGGCTGCGCCTACGACAGTTGCTCCGACTACAACTTTGCCCGCTACGGTTGACAATCCTAAGAAAACGCCCAAAAGCGTAAATTATGATTATGTTGCTATCAAGAAAAAATCGGGCGAGATCATTTCTCAGTTTGATAAGATAATTGATGATAAAAAGTTCAGCGGCGCGGTTTATATGAAGCTCGGAAATGATTTTGAGTACATAAAAACAACAAGTTACGCAAACAGCGAAAAGCATATTGATAATTCGATCAATACCGGTTTTTATGTCGGTGACGCCACAAAGCAGTTTACGGCTGCCGCGGTATTGCTTTTATCCGAGCAAAAAAAGCTGAGCCTTGACGATACTCTCGACAAGTATTTCCCCGATTATTCTAAGGGAGCGAAGATCACCGTCAGGCAGCTCCTTACCATGACCTCGGGAATAAAGAATTATGTTTGTCATAACGATATTACAACTCCGTCGAACTACCTTGTTAGCGATATAAACGGAGCAGTAAAAGAAAATAATTCTTCTGAAGAAAATAAAGCAATCATTTTGAATTGGATTTTTGCCCAGGATATTGTGTTTGAGCCGGGCACAAAATTTGAAGAATCCGAGAGCAATTACTTTTTGCTCGGCGATATAATAGAGAAGGCAAGCGGAGAATCATACTATACGTTTTTGGACAAATCGATTCTTAAACCCCTCGGTATGGGAAGCACCGGATTTGAACCCGGCAAAAGGATCGCGCTGCCTTATGAAAAACAAGTTGTTTCTCAGAGCCTTAACTATAAGGGCGTAGGGTATTCGGCTTTCGGAATGATATCAAGTGTTTCCGATCTTTTAAAATGGACAGACGGTTTACTGAGTAATCAGGTTTTATCTGCACAATCGTTTGAGCAGATGTTTACAAATCAGATAGAGTCGATAAAAGACAGCAAAACCGAATACGGCTTTGGAGTAAAGCTGGACGGAAAGACGGCTATGTCCTCCGGAAGATACGACGCTTTCGGCTCTACTCTAATATATAATACCGATAAATCCGAAATATTTATCGCGTTAACAAACAGTTCTGTATCGAATTGCAAGGTTATTTCCGATAGTTTAAAAAAAGTTCTTCAAAAATACGCGGTATAATCACCAAAAAACAACACCTCCATAAAATGTATTGTACAGTGAATGGGCAATTGAGCACAATAATGCCTAAAACCTGTAAATACTTATATGGAGGTATTTTTATGTCGGAAGTATCTGAAGCTATGGAAACACAGCCGAATGATTTTGAAAACGACGCAGATCCGAACGCTGCCGGTTTTGAGCCGGTATGCGTCGATGTTGACCGGATCTATGACAGCTGCGGCGCAAAAGATTGTCTGAGGGATCTTACGGTGTTTTTTACAGCCGAAGATCAGGAGCTTGTAGAATCCGCCACCGCCATATTGGCTGCTGTTCACTAAGATGTAAATCTGGTCGTA
>CADBXH010000010.1 GCA_902798605.1 uncultured Ruminococcus sp.
GCCGTTATATTCAACAAGGAAACAGGCGACGAAAAGACATACCTTATCCCGTTTGGCTTCCGTGTAAAGGTTATGGAGGGCGACTATGTCCGCAAGGGCGACACTATCACCGACGGTTCGGTCAACCCCCATGACATCCTCGATATCCTCGGTCCCGACGCGGTTATGAACTACCTGATCTCAGAGGTTCAGAAGACCTACCGTCTCCAGGGTGTTGAGATCAACGACAAGCACATCGAGGTAATCGTTCGCCAGATGATGCGCAAGGTCAAGGTCGACGACGCGGGCGATACAGGCTATATGTCCGGTCAGACCTACGACAAAAACGATGTTCTTTATGAGAACGAGATCATCAAAAAGCGCATTGCCGCGGGCGAGGAAGGCCTTAGAGAAGCTACCTTTACCCAGCAGCTTCTCGGTATCACCAAGGCAGCTCTCGCGACCGACAGCTTTATGTCGGCGGCTTCGTTCCAGGAGACAACAAGAGTGCTTACCGACGCCGCTATCAAGGGCAAGGTTGACTCGCTTGTAGGTCTTAAAGAGAACGTTATCATCGGTAAGCTTATCCCTGCCGGCACAGGTATGCAGAGGTACGCTAACGTCAAGCTCGAAAGCAACAAGCCCGTGCTTGTTTCGGACGACACTAATCTTGACGAGATCGATTTTTAACAGCACAATCAAATAATTAATAATGTAGGGGCGGACCAATGTGTCCGCCCGTTTTTTTATGTCACAAAAAACTTGACTATCTATGTGAAAAAGGGTAAAATAGAATAGATTGGAATGATTTGATGAATAAAGTTCTCAAAACAAAATTGCAATTATCATCGCTGTCGATTTTCAGGGGGATAATGAGCCGGTCGGTGCCGAGTGCGTTTTATCGGCTTTTGTGCTCGACCGAGAAGTCTCCGATGGAGTTTTTGAGCGCTTACGGTGAGTTCTACTCGCTTATTTCCGAGCGCGGATGCGCCGACAGCCTTGCCTATGCAATGACCGAGGCGGCGCTGTTTGACGAAAACTGCTTTACCCGCGCGGCTGCGGGCGGCAGAGAGGCTGAGCTCCCCGAGGGCGTTTTGACCGCGGTACAGCGCGACTGCGAGGCGATTTTGGCGGCTGCAAATCTCAGCGCCGATGATGTTATCTCCTCGTACATAAGCTACGAAAAAATCGCGTCTGTTGCCCAAGGATTGCCAAGATGGGAGTGCGGAGAATGTGCCGAGAGTTTTAAATTATTCGACGGTTCGCTTGACAGCATTGCAAAGTGGTATAAAGAGAACGGCTGCGGAATATTCGCGCGTTACAAGGCTTTTGTCTGGCGCGACGGCGATATCCGACCCGTTACCCACCACGACACGATTACCCTTGACGACTTCACGGGCTATGAACGCCAGCGCGATAAGGTCATAAAAAACACCGAGGCGTTTTTGCAGGGCAAAAGCTGCAACAACTGCCTGCTCTACGGCGATATGGGCACCGGCAAAAGCTCAACAGTCAAAGCGATAGCCAACTGCTACAGAAAAGACGGGCTCAGGATCGTGGAGATACCAAAGGAGAGGCTTATTGATTTTCCGCTTTTGGTGGAGAAAATCGCCGCTCTGCCGATGAAGTTCATCATATTTATCGACGATCTGTCGTTCCAAAGTCAGGACAGAAGCTACACAACGCTAAAGGCGGTGCTCGAGGGCGGACTTTCCGCAAGGCCTGACAACGCGCTTATCTACGCCACCTCAAACCGCAGGCATATAGTTAAGGAAAAGCTTTCAGACCGCAGCTTTGAGGACGACGTCAACACGCGCGATAATATGCAGGAGACCCTGTCGCTTTCGGACAGGTTTGGATTAACGGTGTGCTACACCGTTCCCGATAAAAAAGAATTTATCAGCATCGTCTGCGCGCTCGCGGATGAACGCGGGCTTGATGTCCCGCAGGAGGAACTTACCGCGGGAGCAGAGCGATTTGCCCTTGCACGGGGCGGAAGATCACCGCGCTGCGCCAAGCAGTATGTGGAATCGCTTTTATGCTGATTATGTTTTTACCTTAGTTTTTGGAGGAGATTCTTATGAAAAAAATAATTGCAGGCATCCTTTGCTTAGCGCTCGTGCTGGGTTCGACCCTTGTGCTCGCGGGCTGCGGAGAAAGTAATTATCCCGTAAAGGTCGCCAATATCACGATCGAAAAAGAGCCCAAGAACATTGTTGTGCTCGACCCCAACTCGGCGGATATCATCTCTTATATGAACTATGATAAAAAGATCGTCGGCAGAAGCAACGAGGCAGACCAAGAGTTTCTCAGTGTTGCTCCTTCGATGGGTTCCTTTGAGAGACCGAGTGTTCAGAACATCACCGATTCGGGCGCGGAGGTCGTGTTCGCTAACGATGAACTCGCTCCGGACTCAAAAAAGAGCCTCGAGGACGCAGGTATCTCTGTTATTTCGATGTCTGTCGCGGATACTCCCAAGCAGCTTGAGACAAACTATCAGACGATCGGCAAGATCCTCGGCGGTAAGGTCGACGGACTTGCAAAGGCGGACAGCTCTTATAGAAAGCTGATCGAAGATATGGAGCAGAGAAAAGCAAAAGCCACCGCAAAACCCGAAAGCTCGCTTGTAACGGCGTGCTACCTTTATTTTGAGGACGGCTCGCTTAAGATGATGACAAGCGGCACCTACGGCGATATGCTCCTTAGCTACACCGGCGCAGTTAATGTCGCGGTAAATCTTTCCGAAAACAAGGTCGACGTAAAAACACTCAAAGTCGCAAACCCCAACTATATATTCTATGCAGATGAAGACACGCTGAAAGCGGTCAAAGGCGACAGCGTTCTCTCACAGCTTGCGGCAGTCAAGGGCGGCAAGACTTTGCAGGTAACCCAAAAAGAGATGACCCGTCAGGGATTTACAGCGCTTGAAACGCTCGATAAGATGGTCGGATTCATCCATCCCGAGCTTGCGCAGAATAAGGCAACTCCCGATTCGGCTCAGCCCACAACTCAGCCCACAACCCACCCCGCGACTCAGAGCGCGACAAAGCCGGCAAATCAGAATGCGACCCAGCCGACTACCGCTCCCGCGGCGTCAGCGGCAAAATCGCTTGCCGATAAGTACAAAATAAAGCTCGACGGCTTGAGCCTCAAGGAAGAGGACGATAACGACAACGTCAAGGCTATGCAGCAGAGACTCTTTGACCTAGGCTATGTAAGCGACAAGGAGAACATCACCGGTTACTACGGCGATACCTCAAAGGCGGCTGTCAGCGCGTTCCAGAAGAAGAACGGAATCAAAGAAACAGGCACGGCGGACAACGCAACACTCGTAAAGCTGTTCAGCAGCGACGCCAAAAAGGCGGATAAAGCCGTAGACGAAAGCTCGGACGCGGAGTAGCCTCCGCAGGCAATTAGAGAAGATAGCACAGTTGAATTATCAAGCTTTATTGCCCGACCGAAAGGCAGCTAAAAAATAATACATAAAAAATCACAGGATTCGGAAAATTCCGAATCCTGTTTTTTATCGCCGCGTTTTCCTTAACGGTGTAGGGGCGAGCATTGCTCGCCCGCGAAAAACAACAAAAGTTTGCCTTTGGTTCGCGGGCGGTCGATGACCGCCCCTACAATTATTAATCAACTCTGTTGACTCTTTCTCCTCTTAAAAACGCCTTGATGTTGTCTATCACTATCCCCATAAGCCTTTGCCTTGTCTCAACGGGAGCCCAGGCTATGTGCGGGGTGATAATGCAGTTCGGCGCTTCCATAAGTATGCAGTCCTCGACCATCGGCTCGACCGTGAGCGTGTCGATGCACGCGCCGCCGATCACGCCGTTTTTGAGCGCGTCAAACAAGTCCTGCTCATTCATAACCCCGCCGCGCGCGGTGTTGACAAACAAGGCGCTGCTTTTCATCTTCTCAAACGCGTTTTTGTCAAACAAATTCTCGCTCTCGTCATTGAGCGGACAGTGGACTGTCACGATGTCGCTCTCCCTGAGCAGGGTATCAAAATCGACTTGCTTTACGCCCTTAATGTTCCTCGGGCTGCGGTTGTACGCGATCACGTTCATCTCAAAAGCGTTGGCGATTTTCGCAACAGCCTTGCCAATGTTCCCGAGTCCGACGATGCCAAGCGTTTTTCCCGCGAGCTCGTTGAGCGGATAAACGAAGGGTGAAAAAGTCTTGCTGCGCTTCCATCTGCCGTCGGCCACATATTTTTTGTAGTGTGAAGTGTTGTTAAAGTGCTCCAAAATCAGCGCAAAGGTGTGCTGGGCAACAGCGTTTGTCGAATACGAACCCGCGTTACATACTGCGATGCCGTGCTCTCGGCAGTAGTCGATGTCGATGTTGTTGTAGCCGGTCGCGAAAAGCCCGATGTATTTTAAATTCTTCGCGAGCCTGAGCGTCTCGGCGTTGAGCAGGGTCTTGTTGCAGAGGATGATGTCGGCGTCTCTGACAGCCTCGGCGACATCCTCGTGTTTTAGCAGCCCGTACTCCTTTACCTCGCCGAGCTTATAAAGCGGAGAGGTGTTGACGATCTCATCAAACACGGTCTGCGCGTCTGTAATCACGATTTTCATATTATCACCACTGATATGCTTGATTATTCCTGATATTGTCATTATATCACAAATTATTTCCGCTTGCAATTATTATCACTTTCATATATAATTATATATTAGAGGGTGTGGAAATGTACAAGAACTATCTTTTTGATTTAGACGGCACTTTGCTGCCGATGGATATGGGTAAATTCACAGAGCTTTATTTGAAGGCTCTGTGCAAGCGCTTTGTTCCCGAGATCGGGATAGACGCAAAAACCCTTGTAAAAGCGGTCTGGAGCGGCGCCGAGATGATGGCGAAAAATGACGGTATGCGTATGAACTGCGAGGTTTTTTGGCGGACTATGAACTCCGTCTGCAACCGCGATATGCGCGTCTACGCGCGCGATTTTGACGACTTTTACCGCAACGAGTTCATCTACGCAAAACAGGGCACGGGTGTAACGCCCTATGCAAAAAAGACTGTTGATTACCTAAAGAGCAAAAAAGTCAGGCTGATCGTGGCGACCAACCCGATCTTCCCCAAGGCGGCGACCTACCGCAGGATAGAGTGGGCAGGGCTCGACCCGAACGATTTTGAGTATATCACTGTCTATGACAACTGCTCGACCTGCAAGCCGAACCTCAACTATTACGCCGATTTATGCTCGTTCTGCGGGATCTCTCCCGAGGACAGCCTTATGATCGGAAACGACGTCGACGAGGATATGTGCGCCTCGCGGCTCGGCTTTAACACCTACCTTATCACAGACTGCCTGATCAATCGCAGAGATAAGGATATTTCGGTGTACCACCATGGCTCTTTTGAGGATTTTTACGAGTACATTACAAAGGAATAATTATCCATATAAAAGGCTCCCCCAACGCTTTAGCTTTGGGGGAGCTGTCGCGTAAGCGACTGAGGGGGTTGCGTTTCCTCTTACATAAGGTGCGAAAACGTTTTACATATTGCCAAAAGCGAAAAATAACACGGTTATTATGTGCTAAAATATTTTTGACTATGATTATTTTGGGAGGCTGATTTTATGTCAGACGTAATCAGGATTTTTGTTGAAAAACGCGAGGGCTTCAATGTTGTCACAAAGCAGACCCTGTGGGATATCCGCCACAACCTCGGTATGCGCAACGTCACCGACCTGCGCTACATCGTCCGCTACGACATCGAGGGACTCACAAAGGATGAGTACGACAAGGCTAAGTCGATCGTTCTCTCCGAGCCCAACGCGGATGTAATTTATGAGGAGACCCTGCCCGTAGAAAGCGGCTGGAGGGTTTTTGCTATGGAGTACCTGCCGGGTCAGTACGATCAGCGCGGCGACTCCGCCGAGCAGTGCGTTCAGCTCCTCACTCAGGGCGAGAGGTGCAAGGTGCTCACCGCGAGGGTCATCGCACTCAACGGCGACCTCAGCGATGACGATCAGAAGAAGATCGAAGACTACCTCATCAACCCCGTAGAGAGCCGTTTGGCTTCTCTCGAAAAGCCCGAGACTCTGGATATGGAAACTCCCGTACCCGAGGACGTAAAGCGCGTAGAGGGCTTTATCAAATGGAACGATGACGAGATGGCGGAGTATTACGGCTCAATGGGCTTTGCGATGACGCTTGCAGACCTCAAATTCTGCCGCGATTACTTCAGAGATACCGAGCACCGTGACCCGAGCGTTACCGAGCTGCGCGTTATCGACACCTACTGGTCAGACCATTGCCGCCACACGACCTTCCTCACCAGACTCAGCGAGGTCGAGATCGAAAAGGCAGCCCTCGGCTCGGTTATCGAGGACGCGCTCAAGGAGTATTACGCCACACGCGACGAGGTCTACGGCAAGGATACCGACAGAATAGTCTCCCTTATGGATATGGCTCTTATGGGAATGAAATCCCTTAAGAAGAAGGGTATGATACCCGACCTTGACGAGAGCGACGAGATCAACGCCTGCTCTATCGAGGTTCCCGTCACAATAGACGGCAAAACAGAAAAATGGCTCGTTCAGTTCAAGAACGAAACTCATAACCACCCCACCGAGATCGAACCCTTCGGCGGCGCGGCTACCTGCCTCGGCGGAGCTATCCGCGATCCGCTGTCCGGACGTGCCTATGTTTATCAGGCTATGCGCGTGACCGGTTCGGGCGACCCGACTATCCCGTTCAAGGACACAATGCACGGCAAGCTCCCCTCGCGCAAGATCACCACGGGCGCAGCCAACGGCTACAGCTCCTACGGAAACCAGATCGGCCTCGCAACAGGTCAGGTCGTAGAGCTTTACGATCAGGGCTATGTCGCAAAGCGTATGGAGATCGGCGCGGTCATCGGCGCTTCTCCCAAGGAGAACGTTATCCGCGAGGTCCCCGCTCCCGATGATGTGATCGTGCTCCTCGGCGGACGCACGGGACGCGACGGCTGCGGCGGCGCGACAGGCTCCTCAAAGGCGCATACCGAAAGCTCGATCGAGACCTGCGGAGCCGAGGTACAAAAGGGTAATCCGCCCACAGAGCGCAAGATCCAGCGCCTGTTCCGCAACGGCAATGTAGCAAAGCTCATAAAGCGCTGTAACGACTTCGGCGCGGGCGGCGTGTGCGTTGCTATCGGCGAGCTTGCCGACGGCTTGACGGTCGATCTTGACAAGGTAACAAAGAAGTATGACGGACTTGACGGCACAGAGCTCGCTATCTCCGAAAGTCAGGAGAGAATGGCGGTCGTGCTCGACAAGAACGATGTAGATAAATTCATAAAATACGCCGAGACAGAAAACCTCGAGGCTACGGCGGTAGCTGTTGTTACCGAGAGCCCGAGGCTCACAATGAACTGGCGCGGCGATAAGATAGTTGATCTCAGCCGCGAGTTCCTAAACACAAACGGCGTTACTCAGGAGGCAAAGGCGTTCATCACCGCTCCCAAGGCTGAGGACTGCTACCGCAACTCCTGCCCCGAAACCTTAAAAGATATGCCGTTTGAAGAGGCTATCGGCGAGAATATGGCTCGCCTTGAAGTCTGCTCGCAGATCGGTCTTTCCGAGCGTTTTGACGCGTCCATCGGCGCGGCTACGGTAATTATGCCCTTCGGCGGCAAGACCCAGCTCACGCCCCAGGAGGCTATGGCGGCAAAGATCCCGCTCGAGCAGGGCGAGACCGACGACGCAACCGCGATGAGCTACGGCTTTATCCCCGGAGTTTCACGCTGGAGCCCGTTCCACGGCTCGGCTTATGCGGTCGTTGAGTCCACATCAAAGCTGCTCGCTATCGGCGCCGATCCGCTTACAGCAAGGCTCACATTCCAGGAGTATTTTGAAAGACTTAACGATGTTCCCTCGCGCTGGGGCAAGCCCGCGGCGGCTCTGCTCGGCGCAATGCAGGCTCAGTTAAAGCTCGGTCTGCCCTCTATCGGCGGCAAGGACAGTATGTCCGGTTCGTTTGAGGATATCGACGTTCCGCCGACGCTCGTCAGCTTCGCGGTCGCAATGACAAAGGCGAGCAAGACGATTTCTTCTGAATTCAAAAAGGCGGGTTCAAAGGTAATCTATGTTCCCGTTCCCGAAAATAACGAGACTTTGATGCCCGAGTGGGACAAGCTCGTAGCGATGTACAAGGCGGTCTACGCGCTTATGCAAAGCGGCAAGGTGCTCTCCGCTTCGGTAGTCAAAGAGGGCGGCGCGGCAGCCTGCGTTTGCAAGGCGGCGCTCGGCAACAGCTTCGGCTTTAAGTTCACCAAGGAGCTGACAAATCAGGAGCTTTTCGCTCCGCTTTCGGGCTCGCTTGTGCTCGAGCTTACCGACGGCGCAGAGCTTGACGGCAGCGTATTGAGCTATGACCTCGGTACGGTTACCGATGATAAGAAGATCACAATGGGCGGCAAGTCCGTTGCTCTTGATACTATCCTTGAAAAGTGGACTGCTCCGCTCGAAAAGGTATTCCCGATGCAGGCTGACTGTCCAGAAATCGAAGTAAACGCCGAGCTTTACAATGCCCGCAACGTTTCTTCGCCCGCTATAAAAGTCGCGAAGCCCAAGGTATTCATCCCCGTATTCCCGGGCACGAACTGCGAGGTCGACACAGCCCGCGCATTTGAAAAGGCAGGCGCGGTTCCGGAGCTTTTGATTGTCAAGAACCTCACCCAGAGCGGCATTGAGGAGACTATCGACAGAATGGAAAAGCTCATCAAGGAGTCGCAGATGATAATGCTCCCGGGCGGCTTCTCGGGCGGTGACGAACCCGATGGCTCGGGTAAGTTCATCGCGACGACCTTCCGCAATCCGAGGATCAAAGAAGCGGTCAATGACCTTCTCAAAAACCGCGACGGACTTATGCTCGGTATCTGCAACGGCTTCCAGGCGCTCATAAAGCTCGGACTCGTTCCCTACGGCGAGATCCGTGAGCTCAAGCCCACAGACCCGACCCTGACCTTTAATACCGTCGGCAGACATATTTCGCATATGGCGTATACGCGCGTCACCTCGGTCAAATCTCCGTGGTTCTCGGGCGTTAACGCGGGCGATGTTTTCGCAGTGCCCGTATCGCACGGCGAGGGCAGGTTTATGGCTGATCTGGAGACCGTTAAGCAGCTTGCCGATAACGGACAGATCGCGACCCAGTATGTTGACCTCAACGGTAACCCGAGCAGCGATATAGCCTATAACATCAACGGTTCAGTCTGCGCGATCGAGGGTATCACCTCGCCCGACGGCAGGATCTTGGGCAAGATGGGTCACAGCGAGCGTAAGGGCGAGAACCTATATAAAAACGTACCGTTTGAAAAAGACCAAAAAATCTTTGAGAGCGGAGTGGCATATTTTAAATAATTAGGAATAGTTTTGGCTGCTGACTGAGGTCGGCAGCCACTTTTTCTAAATGCTACTATTATTAACAAAAACTGTAAGCATTGGTTGGTTGAAAACCGCTTTGTGCCGTGATATAATGTGAATGAAAATATGAAACGGTATGATTTTTCATATCTGACAGGAGTGAAAGTATGATCGCCGAAAACATCAAATACCTCAGAAAACGCGAGGGGATAAGTCAGGAGGAATTCGCCGAGCGGTTTGGCGTGTCGCGGCAGAGCGTTTCAAAATGGGAGAGCGGCGAGAGCACTCCCGACATCACAAAATGCCTCGAGATCGCTCAGTATTACGATATATCTATAGATATGCTTGTCAGTGCTCCGCTCGGTGGGCAGGACGTAACGCTCAACACCTCTGATGGCAGGTACATCTTCGGGATAGTCAAGGTAGGCGACAGGGGACAGGTCGTTATCCCCAAGCACGCCAGAGAGGTCTTTAAAATCAAGGCGGGCGACCGTCTTATGGTTATGGGAGACACCGCGAAGGGCGGCATTGCGATGGCAAAAATTTCTATCGGCAGATTCGTAGGAAAGGAGTAATAAAATGGAAGCGATAAAAACCAAAGCGCTGACTAAGAAATACAAGGAAAAAACCGCTGTCAAGGAATTAAATTTGACGGTCCACAAGGGCGAGCTTTACGCGCTTTTGGGCGTTAACGGCGCGGGAAAATCCACCACGATAAAAATGCTCTCCTGCCTGACTCAGCCTACCTCGGGCGACGCAGAGCTTATAGGACACAGCATTGTCAGCGAATCCGCAAAGGTAAAGGCGCTGATCAACGTATCGCCGCAGGAGACGGCGGTAGCCGCCAAGCTGAGCGTGCGCGAAAACCTCGAGTTCATAGCCCGCATTTACGGCTCGAATAAAAAAGAGGCTAAGGAAAAAGCGCAAGGTATGATAGAAAAATTCAATATGGATGAGGTCGAGAGGAGCAAGGCTGCCACGCTCTCGGGCGGCTGGCAGCGCAGACTGAGCATTGCAATGGCGCTCATCACCGAGCCGGAGATACTCTTTTTGGACGAGCCTACGCTCGGTCTTGATGTCCTCGCACGCCGCGAGCTATGGCGCCTTATCGAAAAGCTGAAGGGCAAAATGACAATTATCCTGACGACTCATTACCTAGAGGAGGCGGAGAGCCTCTCAGACCGTATCGGCATAATGTCGCGCGGAGTCTTGCTCACCGAGGGCACTGCCGCCGGGCTGAAAGCAAAGGCGGGCATGGACGATTTTGAGGAAGCGTTTATCAGGCTCACAGAGGAGGCGGCAAAATGAGGATTTTTACTTTTGCTTCGCGCAACACAAAGGAGATCACAAGGGATATTTTGACCTTGATATTCGGAATCGCTTTTCCGATCGTTCTGCTGCTGCTTTTGTCGGCGATCAACAAGGGCATCCCCGAGGGCTACGGTCCCGATATATTTATGATTTCAAAGCTCGCGCCGGGTATCACGGTGTTCGGACTGAGCTTTTTGGCGCTGTTCTCGTCAATGCTGATCGCAAAGGACAGAACGACCAGCTTTGTGCTCAGGCTGTTCACCTCGCCTTTAAAACCCTCGGAATTCATTCTGGGCTACACGCTGCCGATGATCCCGATGGCGCTTGTTCAGACGGCGGTTTGCTACATCTGCGCTTTGTTCCTCGGACTGCCGTTCAGCGTGAACCTGATCGTCGCCGTTTTTGTGAATTTGCCGATAGCGATAGTTTTCATATCTTTAGGGCTGCTGTTCGGCTCGATTCTGAACGAAAAGGCGGTCGGCGGTGTCTGCGGAGCGCTGCTTACAAATCTCAGCGCGTGGTGCTCAAACATCTGGTTCGATACCGCAATGGTCGGCGGAGCGTTCAAGACGGTCGCCGATCTGCTCCCGTTTTCTCACGCTGTCAACGCTGCAAGGGCGGCGGTCGCGGGCGACTTTGCCGCAACCTTCCCCGACCTTTGGTGGGTGATCGGCTATGCCGTCGTACTTTTGACGGCAGCCGTAACGGTCTTTGCCGTAAAGTTAAAAAAGAATTGATATAAAAATACCGCCGCAGAGACAGCCTCTCGCGGCGGTTCGTTATTATATATCCAAAAATACTTTGAGTTCTTCAAGCTTGCTGTCGGCGGTTTTTCTGCCGAGGTCATAGACCTTTTTCATCACCTCGGGATCGTGCTCGATCCTGCCTATCGGCAGTTTTTCGTCGGGGCATATTATAAGCGCGCTGCCTGAGCGTTCTTCCTCAAACACCAGCTCACGGGCGCGGTTATACATAATGTGCCTGCGCTTTATCGCCTCAAATGTCTTCGGGTATTTTCTGAGTGAAAGCTTCATCAGCGGCAGCATAGACGCCTTTTCCTTTGTATAGTCCCGCGGTTGAGTGAGGACGACAACATTCCTTTCACAGCCGTTTTTTATCATAAACTCAAGCGGTATCGAGTCAGTGATCCCGCCGTCTATATAGTGCCTGCCCTCGATCAAAACGGGCTTTGACACCAGCGGCATAGAAGCCGAGGCGCGTATCCACCTAAAGCTCAGCTCATCCGCCTTTTCGAGAAGGGGATATACAGGCTCGCCGGTTTCGGTATCGGTGCATACGGCATAAAACTTTACGGGGTTATTTTCATATGTTTCCTTGTCAAAAACGTCAAGCTCGTTAGGGATAGTGTCGTAGCAAAATTTTGCGCCGAACATATCGCCTGTTTTGATAAGCGAGCTTACCGAGCAAAAGCGTTTGTCGTCGGCGTAGCGCATATTGTAGCGGATTACTCTGCCTATTTGCTTTGACTTGTAGTTGCATCCGAACGCCGCGCCCGCGGATACCCCGACGATCGAGTCAAATTCAATATTATGCTCCATCAGGACGTCGATCACTCCCGCGGAAAAAAGTCCGCGCATCGCACCGCCCTCAAGCACAAGACCGTAGTTCATTTTATTACCTCATACAAAGAATATTACTGACATATAATAGCATAAATATACAGTGATGTAAATACGCAAAACACAGGATAAATAATCGGCAAAATAAATCAACACAAAATATTGCGTATTTTCTTTTGGTTTTTACTACAAATATTTTTTATTTGCTTGACACTTTTATTATTATGCATTATAATTTTAATAGTAGTGGTGCAATAATCACAACTAACACTATTATCTATAAAGGGGTAACAATTATGGCTTTTTGTAAAAACTGCGGAAATCAGGTTCCGAGCGATTCTGCTTTTTGTCCCGCTTGCGGTACTCCCGTAGACGATGCACAGCAGGCAGCTCCTCAGCAGGGTTATGCTCAGGGTTATCAGCAGAATGATTTTCAACAGAACAGTTATCAGCAGAATAATTACCAGCAGACCGGCTATCAGCAGCAGCCTTATCAGACATATCAGCAACCCGTACAGCCCGGTGTTGTTCCCGGTTCTGAAAGAGGTCTCGCGTGGCTTGCTTATATTCTGATCACGCCGGTGTTTCTTGTTCCGCTTTTTGTTAAAAAAAGATCAGAGTATTGTAAATTCCATGTAAAGCAGGGCGCGACCCTTTGGGCTGTTTCAGTTGCATATTTTATTTTTTTGCAGATCCTGCTAGCTATAATCAATGCGGCAGCACCCGGACGTTGGGTAGGAGTTTATTATCCTGTTTATCAAACCAGCGCACTTTACAATGTATTCGCTGTTATTCTTTGGTTGGGATTTACGGCGCTCGGAGTATTTGCCGTCATCGGTATTGTTAATGCCGCTACAGGTAAGCAAAAAGAGCTTCCGCTTTTCAGCAAGATCCCGTGGATCGGAATGCTCCTTGATAAGATTTATAATTCGCTCAACAGCTGATTAAACATAGTAAAATAATTAAAGGAGAGCTTCGGCTCTCCTTTTTGTTATTGAGATATGATTTTCCACTGTTCATACAGCCGCTCTATCGAATACGCGGCGTTTGCGGGGCTGGTGGACGGCAGCTTGACCGCTTCGATCAGTGTCTGCGGATAAATGTATTTCATATACATCTTGTGCGACAGCGCACCGTTGCAAAAAATCTTTTCAACTCGGCTGTTGCTCAGTATCACGCTCAAATCGTTCGGTACTACATCCTTTACCGAGCTGTCCGACGAGCCTGTGATGGTGCAGGAGCGGATGGAATCCCACAGTGCGAGGTTATGGCTGAGTATTAGCTTTGACTTTTCTTCGATTGTAACGGGCGCGGGCTCATTGTAGATCATAGCCAAAAGCTTCCAAAATCTGTTTTGCGGATGACCGTAAAAAAACATAGCCTCGCGGGATTTTATCGAGGGAAAACTCCCTAAGATCAGCCTTTTTGAGTTGATGTCATACAGCGGCGGGATCGGGTGGACTATCCGTTGTTCTTCCATTATCGTCTGTCCTTTTTATCGAGTGATTTGATGTAGGCAAAGGTCTTTTCCTCGCCCTCATCGCGGAGCATCTCAAGCCACGAGCACAGCAGCGCTTCGGTGTTGGGGTGCATCCTGTTTTTGCCCTTGATCCTAAGATAATATGTGTAGGGGTGCTCGTCGGTATAGCTGCCCTTGTTATAGATCTTGCTCGCAGCGACGCGGTCGCAGAACATCTCTACAACGTATTTTACGGGCATTTCAACGTTTTCTATACTCCTCGTCTTGGGGTTGTAGTCGTTCCAGTACTCGTAGTGGTGGCGGTTTCTGCCCTTGTGGTGCATCCACGCGACCGAGCTGCCGTATAGCTCGCGCTCCTTTTCGTTGGGGCTGCGGTCGCCTTGATAAAACTTGGCGCCGGGAATAAACTCGGTCGGGCTGTATTTTGACAGATCGTGCCGCAAGCCCTGCCAAAGGATACCCGCCTTTGCGCAGTGGGCAATGACCTGATGTCTGTGATTTGTAATTGTAATAAAATGTTTGATCGGATGTGCCATAGAATCACCATTTGTCTATCGTAAAAAATTGCATTGTTTTGACACCGCCGTTGATGAGAGGTTTGTAAAATATAAGGTTATAATAGGCGGAACGAATGCAACGTCACGTTGCTATTTTAACACACTTTTTTAAATTTTTAAATATCTCTTGCTATTTTCCGAAAAAAATGATAAAATAGGTTGAAAAGGTTAAAAACTTGTAATAAATTAATTGCTTTACAGAATTAAAAGCGATTCAATACAACAAACAGAGGTTAGATATGAAGAAACCCTTTGCGTTTGCGGTATGTCTGTTCGGCGTGATCGTATTGGCGGCGATGATCGTGTGTTCGGCTGTTGTGGATTCTCCCGATCATTGGAAACCGGCGTTTTTCACTGCCGACTTTTTCGGCGCAGGTAATAACGCGCCCGCTACCGTTGACGAGGCTAAGCTTACAACAGAATATATAAGTATTCCGCAGGGAAGCTCGCAGATACTCTCTCTTGATGATGAATGTGAGGAATATGTAACAAACTGGAAAAGCTCTAACAGCTGGATCGTAAGCGTTGACAGCGGAGGAAGAGCCGACGCTGTTGCCGAGGGCACAGCAATGCTTACGGCAGAGCTGTCCACGGGACAGAGTGCCAAGTTTGAGGTCACGGTCACAAAAGCTCCGGAGCAGCCTGAGACGAATAAATTTACGACTGCGATCACAGCAAACGAGGATATCCTTAAAAAGAATATCGAAGAGAAAAAGAAAGAAGAAGCAGAAGCAGCCGAAGACTACGCCGAGGATTACGACGAAGGATACGGCGAAGAGGAAACCAAAACCGGCAAAAATCTTTATTCGATCAACGTAAACCGCGCTCAAAGCACGGTTACGGTCTACACTTACGACAAAAAGGGCAACTACACCGTTCCCGTAAGGGCTATGCTCTGTTCCTGCGGTATGAAAAAATCTACTATCACAGGTGATTTTGATATATACTTCAAGGCTGAGTGGCATGCGCTGTACAACAATGTTTACGGCCAGTATATCAGCGGTATCTCGGGTGATTTTTTGTTCCACAGCGTTCCGTATGCCGATATGGGCAAAAAATCAACGCTCGAGATCGAGGAATTCAACAAGCTCGGCCAGGAGGCGTCGATGGGATGCGTCCGACTTGCGGTCGAGGACACAAAATGGATATACGAAAACTGCCCGATAGGAACCCATGTAAAGATTTACGACAGCGACAAGCCCGAGCCTTTGGGCAGACCTGCCGCTATTCGCATAAACGGCAAGGGTCTCGGCTGGGATCCGACCGACAGAACAAAAGGCAATCCATATAACAGCACTCTGCCGAAGATCACCGGAGCAGAGGATATAACGATCGAGCAGGATTCCGATTACTCGCCAAAGCAGGGGGTAAAAGCCCTTGATACCTGCGGCAGCGATATTACGGAAAAAATGCAGATAACAGGTAATGTAGTCACCTCGCGTCCCGGCAGGTACAAGGTGACATACTCGATCACCGACGCGCTCAACCGCAGTCAGTCGGTTGACGTTTGGGTAACGGTGGTAAAAAGTGATAAGGAAGAATGATAAGCAGGCTGCTGACCGAGAGGTTGGCAGCCTTTTTGATACGAGTTGAAAGTTGAAAGTTTTGGGTCGCTTCGCTTTGGATTTGTAATTGCACCTTTAAAGCCTCCCCCGTCACTTGTTACGGGGGAGGTGTCAGCTTTGCTGACGGAGGGGGTTGCGCTCCCTATAGCGCGAGTTATGATAATGAAACAGAAAACGGGGCGTTAACGGAAAGGATGCCCCCTCAGTCATTTTGCAAGCAAAATGCCAGCTCCCCCAAAACAAGTGTTGGGGGAGCCTTTAAATTTATCGGTAAAGTTTGTTTTCGGGAATTCGAGTTTTCCAAATAAACCGATTTATCCGTCCCGTTTTGTCCGTCGGGACTCCCGGACAACCGAAAAAGGCCGCTTGTCAGCGGCCTTTTTCGGATTTAGAAGTTTTGAAATTAACGTGAAAACGTGGGATTAGTGAAATTAAGAAAATAGTGTGTTTGTTGGTTGATGATTATAAATTCAAAACTCTTCAATATACTTTCCAAAACTTTTTGTTCGATCAACCGACCTCAGCGCAGCTTGTGTCACCAAAGCAGTTGAATCTGAACATTTTGCTCTCGTCACAAACATTTTCGCAATAGATACTCGCCTCAGCGATTTTGCCGTTTTTAATCAGCTTTGTAAGTCCGATAAGCTGGCAAAGCTTGCTTTTCAGGTTGAGTCTGTCGCCTTCGTTTGTTACGAGATAAACGTTGCCCTCGCAGGTGTCAAGCACGGCGAGGAACTGAACGACATCAATATTATGCAGGTTAAGAATTGGTGTCAAAAAATTTCCTCCTTAACTTTGATCAACTCTTTAAGGAGTTAACCGATATTTGTGCCTTTTACCATTTGGCAATAATGATCATCATATCGACATTCTGTATTCAATTGTTACTGTGAGTAAGGCAAAAGAATTTGCCGATAGTCAAGCGAGCTGTTCACTTAACGATTATTATTATACTCCAAAAATCAAAAAAGTCAACAAAAACAGCCTCTTTGATTTGTCTGAAATGTCAAATGACGGTCAATAATGCACAAATAATTGCGCAACAAATTGTACATACTGCAACAAAACAGGTTTCCAAACGATTACAATGCGACAAGTTTGTTACCGATGGATGAGCAATTTGTACAACTTAATATTCTTTATTTCAAAAACAAGGTTGCCTTTTTACAAACTTTTGATTTCATCGGTTTGTATTGTTTTTATGCGGAAAAACGGCGATATTGTTTGATATATTGTATTGAGATTTGCCGCAAAATGTGCTAAAATAGTACCAAATCAACTTATAGGGGAGAACATTATGCTGAATGATTTTTATAAACAGTTCAAAAGCGGCACCGATATCCGAGGCGTTGCCGTTGAGGGAGTAGAGGGTCAAAACGTAAACCTGACCGACAGCGTGGTTGCCGATATGGCGGACGGCTTTGTGCTTTGGCTTTCAAAAAAGGTAAATAAGCCTGCCGATGCACTCAAAATCTCCGTAGGACGCGACAGCAGGATCTCCGGTCCGCATATTATGGATATTGTGACCGAGCGCTTTGTCCGCGCGGGAGCCGAGGTGCTCTGCTGCGGTCTGGCGTCTACGCCGTCTATGTTTATGACTACCGTTGATTTGAGCTGTGACGGCGCGCTGCAGATAACCGCAAGCCACCATCCGTTCAACCGCAACGGCCTAAAATTCTTTACGCGCGGCGGCGGACTTGAGGGCAGCGATATAGAGGCGATATTGCAGTACGCGCAGGATGACCGTCACCCCGAAGAGAGCGAAAACGGCTCAAAAACCGAATACGATTATATGACCGAATACTCAAACGGCCTTTGCGAGAAGATAAAAAAAGAGGTCAATGCCGACGATTACGACCATCCGCTCAAAGGTTTTAAAATCGTAGTTGACGCGGGTAACGGCGCGGGCGGCTTTTATGCCGACAAGGTGCTCAAAGTTTTGGGAGCCGACACAAACGGCAGCCGCTACCTTGACCCCGACGGAATGTTCCCCAACCACGTTCCCAATCCTGAGGACGCCGAGGCTATGAAGTCGATCTGCGAGGCGGTGCGTGAGTCAAACGCCGACCTGGGCGTTATCTTTGATACAGACGTTGACCGCGGCGGCGCTGTCGACAGCAAGGGTAACGAAATCAACCGCAACCGTCTTGTGGCGGTAGCCGCGGCGATCGCGCTCGAGGGCAACGACGGCGGAACCGTTGTCACCGATTCCATCACCTCGAGCGGCTTGAAGGATTTTATCGAAAAAGACCTCGGCGGAAAGCATTACCGCTACCGCAGGGGATACAAGAACGTTATCGACAAGGCGCTTGAGCTCAACGAGCAGGGCATCAACTGCCCCTTGGCTATCGAGACCTCGGGTCACGCCGCGATGAGGGAGAACTACTTCCTTGATGACGGCGCGTACCTCTGCACAAAAATCATAATCAAGGCGGCTCAGCTCCGCAAAGAGGGCAAAGGCCTTGACGAGCTGACCGCGAGCCTGCGCGAACCGCTCGAAAGCCGAGAGATACGCTACAAAATCACTGAAAAGGATTTCAGAGCCTGCGGCGAGAGGATAATCGCCGACCTCACCGCTTACGCTGAGGCAAAGGACGGCTGGAACGTAGCCGACGATAACCGCGAGGGAATCAGGGTCTCGTTTGACAAAGACCACGGCGACGGCTGGTTTTTGCTCCGGCTTTCGGTGCACGACCCGATAATGCCGCTCAATATTGAGAGTGACAGCGAGGGCGGCGTCGATACAATTCTTAATTCCTTAAAAGAATTTTTGCAAACAGTCAGCGGACTGGAAATATAAATTAAAATCAGCTCCCGGCAAGGGAGCTGAAACTTCGTAAAAAAGAGATGATTATTGTTGGACGTACTGTCAATTTTTAAGGATATAGCCATTATCGTGATTTTTGCCAAGGCATTTGGAATCTTGGCGCGCAAGCTGCACGCTCCGCAGGTAGTGGGAGAGATCATAGCGGGCTTGATAATAGGCCCCAGCGTGCTCGGGCTTGTTAAGCTCAACGACTTTTTGAGCGTTTGCGCTGAGATCGGCGTGGTATTTTTGATGTTTTCGGCGGGCTTGGGTACGGATTTAAAAGCCCTTATGAAAACCGGTCCAAAGGCGCTGGCGATCGCCTGCGCGGGCGTTGCCGTACCGCTTGCGGGCGGAACCTTGCTTTATATGATGTTCTACGGCTTTGCGCCGTGGGGCTCGGAAAAGTTCCTCACCGCGGTGTTTATCGGCGTTATTATGACCGCCACAAGCGTCAGCATCACCGTTGAAACGCTAAAGGAGATGGGCAAGCTTCAAACGGAGCTCGGCACGACCATCCTCAGCGCGGCGATTATTGATGATGTTATCGGAATTCTTGTTTTGACATTCGTTATCGGCTTCAAGGATCCCGATTCCAAACCGCTGTGGGTAATGCTTCGCACAGTCGCGTTTTTCGCGCTGGCAATGATAGTCGGATTTATTATCTACAAAATCTTCAAGAAGATCGATAAGCGGTATCCTCACACAAGGCGTATCCCGATTTTGGCGCTGGCGCTGTGCTTCAGCTTTGCATTTATCGCCGAGAAGTTCTTCGGTATCGCCGACATAACGGGCGCGTATGTTGCCGGAATCGTGCTTTCAAGATTGAAGGACTCGACATATATCGAGGAAAAAATGGATACGGGCTCGTATATGCTGTTCGGGCCGATCTTCTTCGCGAGTATCGGGTTGAAAACAAGCCTTGATGGGCTCTCGCTCGATCTGCTTTGGTTCTCTATCGGCTTTGTTCTCGTCGCATTGGTGACGAAGATAATCGGCTGCGGCGTTACCTCGCGGCTGTGCGGGTTCAGGGGTTCCGACCCGCTCAAAATCGGCGTAGGGATGATGACCCGCGGCGAGGTCGCGCTGATCGTAGCGCAAAAGGGATTGTCAAGCGGGATGATAAGCCCGGTGTACTTTACGTCGGTGATTTTGCTTATCATCGTGTCAAGTATAATAACGCCGATAATCCTAAAGCTGATTTTCTCCCGTGATGAAAAGAAAGCCGCCGTTGCACCCAAGACGCTGGATTAACGGAAGTGAAAAATAAAGTTTTAATATAAAAAATGACAGCCGCAGAGGCTGTCATAACAAGTTATCAATGATGGTGATGCTCGTGGTTGTGATGGTGCCCGAGCTTTGCCATCTTTTCTTTTACGTTTATCTCGCGCAGAGTGTAGATGTACTCGAGCAGTATCTTCTTAAAATCCTCTGTCGGGACTTCAAGCTCCCGTTCGTCTATATCGTTCGTGATTATGCAAACATCCTTGGTTACATCGAGCGTAAAGGCGTTGCCCGTAAAGCTCTCCGATTCCGATATTCCCAAATCGACCTCGTTGACTGTTGAGAGTATCTCGCGCCGGAAACTCTTTTCGGCAGTCAAAAACTCGCCGAGCAGGCTGAAACTCTCATCCTCAAAGATGACAACGGGCATAGGGCGCTTGCCCTGCGAAATTTTGATCTCGTATTTTATCATAGTCAGTCTCCTTCATAAACGGGATAGGCGGTGGTTATCTGCTTGTTTGAGTTTAGGTACATATCTATCTCGATATCTCCGCTGTAGCCTATCCACAGCGACCCGTGAGGGTTATCGGAATCGTTCAGCGCGTCGTCATATGCGGTGTTGATCGCGTCCACGACCTGCTGCGGGCTCCAGCTCTCGGGATAAAACGAGCTGAACCCGTTTTTCTTTTTGCCGTTTACCTCGACCTTCGCGGTGAAAACGCCGTTTTTGTCGGTCTTTGAGCGCGTGCCGTCAATGATTTTTCCCTTGCTGTCGGTCACCATTGAGTAGTGATAGCCCGTAGCCTTGCCCTTGCCGTTGATCGTGCCGTCAAAGATATGCTCAAGGGTGTTCTTGGCAAAGTGCTCCGTATTCTTGAGCTTTTTGATATCCGCCATCGTGTAGGTTTTGGCGTCCGTTTGCGAGCTTTGAGCGGAGGATTTTTTGTCAGTTGAGGCTTTTGAGCTCTGCGCCGAGGATGTAAAATCATAGCTCCCGCCCGCAGCGCTGCTTAATTCGAGCTTAGGGACGTCACACCCGACAGATACCGCCGCGATAGCCGCGAGCAGTACGGTGATAAAAAATATGCCGATTCGCTTCATATAATCATCTCCCTGCGGGTTATAATATAATAATACCACAACAAAATCCGCTTGTAAACAGTCGCGGCGGCGACGCCGCAGTTCGGGAAGAGTAGTTTTTATCATCAAACTCAGTCGCCCGACAAAAAAATAAAACTGTTTTATAAGTCTTTTCTTGACAGCTGCAAATTGATTTGGTAAATTTAGAGTATAAAATCAAAAGGGGGAATAGCTATGTATGACATAATCATAATCGGCGCGGGTCCCGCGGGCTTAACGGCTGCGATCTACGCGCGCAGAGCGTCAAAAACAGTTCTGGTGCTCGAGGCGAATGTCTACGGCGGGCAGATTGTCAATACACCGGATATTGAGAATTATCCCGTTGCGGATCATATCTCGGGCTTTGACTTCGCAATGAAAATTTACAGCCAAGCGTCCGGGCTCGGCGCGGAAATAAAGCTTGAAAAGGCGCTTGAGATCCAAAACGGAGAGATCAAGACCGTAAAAACCCCGCGCGGAGAATATCAGGCAAAAGCCGTGATAATCGCCACGGGCTCGCAAAACCGCAAGCTCGGCGTTGAGGGAGAGGACAAGCTCATCGGCAGAGGTATCTCTTACTGCGCGACCTGCGACGGAGCTTTTTTCAAAAACAAAAAGGTCGCCGTTGTCGGCGGCGGTAATACCGCACTCGAGGACGCGCTCTACCTTGCGGATGTCGCCGAGACCGTTTACCTTATCCACCGCCGCGACAGCTTCCGCGCTGAGGCGTCCACCGTTGAAAAGCTGAAAGAAAAGCCAAACGTTGAGTTTGTTTATAACAGCGTGGTAAAAAATCTTATCGCCGACAAAAGGCTGACCGCCGTTGAGGTCGAAAACAAGCAGGGAGAAGCTACAACGCTCGAGATCAACGGCTTGTTTGTCGCTGTCGGCAGGATCCCCGAAAGCGAAGCGTTCAACACCCTCGCAGATACCGACAGCGCGGGTTACTTTGCCTCTTCGGAGGATTGCAAGACAAAAACGGACGGCATTTTTGTCGCGGGCGACGTCCGCTCAAAAGAGGTGCGCCAGCTCGTCACCGCCACAGCCGACGGCGCTGTTGCCGCCACGGAAGCGGTAAAGTATTTGAACAGTTGATTATAAAAGAAAATTCAAAAAGGAAGCGGAATAGTCCCGCTTCCTTTTTGTCTTGTCCATATTAAATGTTATTTTTATTCATCAGATTTACGGTTCTTTTTTTCTTTTTCGATTTCGCTGATATATCCGGCCGTAACAATACCGGCAGGAAGTGCGACAACAGCGATTCCGAAAATCGAGGAGACCATAGTAACGATACGCCCCAACACAGAAACCGGATAGATATCGCCGTACCCAACCGTTGTCAGCGACACAGTCGCCCAATATATCGCGTCAAAGAATGTTGCGAAAGAATCAGGCTCAACATTAAAGACGATCAGTGCGGACAGGATGATATAACCGAGGGCAAGAATGCCGACGGCAATCAATGATTTCTTTGATTTATTTACAACATTTCCAATGATGCGAAAGCTCGACGAATATCTGAACGCCTTGAATATACGGAAAACACGAAAGGCGCGTATCATACGCAACACACGAAGCGCCTTAAATCCACTGTTTACGATCGACAGCGACGGCAAAATAGAAAGAAGATCGATGATCGCCATAAATGAAAACGGATATCTTATAAACGACCATACGCTTTTCTTGCCAAACTTGAAATCGGCGGTCAACCACCGTAGAAGATAGTCAATGATAAATACTACCATCGCGACTTTGTCGATAATATAGAAGAAAATGTTTTCCGATTTAAATGCAAGCGGAATAACGCTGAGAACAATCATCACTATCATAAAGATATCATATGCCGCGCTGATCTTGTCGTCGCCTTCTGACTTTTCAATGATTTGATAGATGCGTTCTCTCATTTAATCAACCTACCGTGAATTCTACAGTTTTAGAAGTACCACCACCGCTAACAGTGATTGAATGTTCACCCTTCGAGGTGTTTGTACCGACTTTCCATTCCCATGATACAAATCCATTGTCGTCCGAAGTCTTTGGGTTTAGTCCATCAGCTTTTGATTCTGTACTGTCATAATACACCTCAATTGAATACTCGGTGTTTGGAGCGCCTTTGATTTTCACAGTGGCGGTCGCGCCTGCGTCAACATGATCTGTATAGTTTATAAACTCAATAGGCGTCGAGGCTTCCGTTGGTGGTGTTGCAGGCTTTTCGGACGGAGGTTCCGTCGGCTCGGCTTCAGTAGGAGCTGCAGTTTCTTTTTGCGTAGCCGTAACGGCTGTGACTTCGGTAGCGGCAGTTGTCTCTTTCGATGTGATTTGATTAGTCGATTCCGGGTTGTCGCCATTCGAGAACATACCGATAACCGCAAAAATAGCATAGACTACCCATGCGGCAATAATGATACCATATTTCAAGCCCTTGTTTATATTCTGTTTTTTCAAAAGAATAAGAGTTAACGGCAACGGAAAAATAAAAATCCAACCAAGTACCCACAACCATGTCTTCCTTTTTGGCTTAACAGGTTGAACAGGCTGAACAGACCGAACAGGCTGACCGGTATGGTTAGCGGGTGAATTATTAGGCACAAATCCGCAGGTCGGACACGCATTTGAATAATACTGTGTGTGACACTTAGGACAAATCCTTGCTTGCTGACCGACCTTTACGCCACAGTGCGGACAGTGAACACCATCGGTAAACTCCGTTCCGCAATTATTACACTTATGCTTGAACGAATTAGCGCCGCAGGAAATGCACTGAACTGCACTATCTTCGTTTTCTGTGTTGCAAAAAGAACAAATTTTCATACTTTCCTCCTCAAAAATGAAAAAGTGTGTAACTCCGATCCGAAGCTACACACCGAAAAACGCATAACTCCGATTGTTGCTACACAAACTTATGGCATTCTCTGGGAATACGCAAGTGGAGAATGCGCTTTTACCGAAGTAAAAACGCTATTCCCATAGAAGCCATAATATTAAGTTCGTGTAGCACTTTTATAATATCACAAAAATACCCATTTTTCAATCCTCCAAACATCAAATTTACTCTTTTTTATGTTGATATATTTAAGTAAACCGATAGGATGAAGTGGCGACCCTCACGGTCGCCGTTTTTTTAAGATATCCATATAATACGTAAGGGTCGGTTTTGACCGACCCCTACGAATTATTGTTTTCTTATACTCTTCTAAATTTCAAATTTGAATAGTCCATTAACGGCAGTTCCATCGCGTTAAGGTTGAGTGCGCATTTGTAAAACGCTTCGTCGTCAAGCAAGGCGTTGGGAGTGTGGGCGTCGTAGCCTATAACCACGCTGTTGCCGATCTCAGAGGCTAATTTCCAAAACTCCGGTTTTGGGTAGCCTTTTTTGTTTGTGATACCCAAAAGATTGTACTCAAGCGGGATGTGCATATCTCTTGCGCAAACACAGAGCTGCGCCATTTTTTCGCGGTAATATCCAGGGTCGCCCTCGTAGTAGAGGATATCGGGGTGGGCTATATAGGTAAAAACGCCCGTGTATATTCCTTCGCAGACCTGTTCAACATACCGCTCCAAAAGCGTTTCGTCGAGGTTTTTGCGCGGCGCGTAAAACGAATCCTTGTCGTACTCGTTGCCGACAAAGTGCTGACCCAAGATCATATAGTCGAGCTTGTAGGGCTTTACGAACTCCATAAACTTTTTGAATGTTTTGGGGTAGTACTCCGTTTCGAGCCCGAGCAGGAGCTCGATATCGTCCTTGTATTCCTTTTTTAAAGCCCTTATGCTGTTAACGTATCCCTCGAATTCCTCGGGACGCATCCTGAAATTGCTGTAATAATCGGTGCCGGGGAAGAACTGCGGACAGTGGTCTGAAAAGCCCAGAGTTTTTATTCCGGCTTTTATCGCCGCCTCAACATATTCTCTGTCCTCGCCCTGCGCGTGATTGCAGCGTTTGGTGTGGGTGTGTAGATTGTACCTCATTTTTATTTCCTCTAAAGAATTATAGTATTTTTCTTTACATATTGATTATATATCAAAATGACGGAGTTTTCAACAACAAAAGGGTGTAATTTTGTTACAAAATCCGCTGTTATTTCTTCTATATAATTATAAGGTTACAATTTCGCAAACATACTATATATTGTGTTTGGAAGTGTTGACATAACCATAACTTGTGTGGTATAGTTTTGGGGTACGGTTGGATACGACCGATTATTTTTGACTGATCCGGAGGTTGTTTTATGGTGTACGGCAGGATCCATTCCACCGAGAGCTTCGGCTCCGTAGACGGTCCGGGAGTAAGGTTTTTGATTTTTACACAGGGCTGCAATATGCGCTGCAAATTCTGCCATAACGCGGATACCTGGAACAAAAACTCGGGCGAGCAAAAGACTGCCGACGAGCTTATCAAGACGGCGCTCAGGTACAAAGCGTACTGGGGCGACAAGGGCGGCATCACCGTCAGCGGCGGCGAGCCGCTGCTGCAGATCGACTTTTTGCTCGAGCTCTTTGCAAAGGCAAAGGAGAACGGCGTCAACACCTGCATCGACACCGCGGGTCAGCCGTTCACAAGGCAGGAGCCGTATTTTTCAAAGTTCAAAAAGCTCTGTGACCTGACGGATTTGTTCATCTGCGACATCAAGCACATCGACCCCGAACAGCACAAAGCGCTGACAGGCGTCAAAAACGATAATATTCTTGATATGCTCCGGTTCTTGTCGGACATCGGCAAGCCGGTATGGATACGTCAGGTGCTCGTGCCGGGCATTACCGACAAGGATGAATCATTAGTCAAGACAAGGGAGTTTATCGACACACTCAAAAATGTTGAAAAGGTCGAGGTTTTGCCCTACCATACGATGGGCGCGTACAAGTGGAAGGAACTCGGAATGGATTATCCGCTTGAGGGAGTTGAACCTCCGACTGATGAAGGTATAGAAAAGGCAAAGGAAATTTTGACAGGAAACGCAGAAGGAGAATGAAAATGAAAGCGTGGAGAGGTTTTAAAGGCAGAAAATGGCAGGAGGACGTCAACGTCCGCGATTTTATTCAGAACAACTACACTCCGTAGTACGACGGCGACGAGAGCTTTCTTGAAGCTCCTACAGAGGCTACCGAAAAGCTCTGGGACAAAGTCCAGGCTCTTCAAAAGGAAGAGAGGGCAAAGGGCGGCGTGCTTGAGTGCGAGACCGAGGTTGTGTCAACGCTGACCTCATACGGCCCCGGATATATCGACGAGGAACTCAAGGACCTTGAAAAAATCGTCGGACTCCAGACAGACAAGCCGCTAAAGCGCGCGTTTATGCCCTACGGCGGCATCAAAATGGCGGCTCAGGCAGCGTCTACCTACGGCTACAACGTAAACGAGAATTTAGTCGACATCTTTACAAACTACCACAAGACCCACAACCAGGCGGTGTTTGACGTTTACACCCCCGAGATGAAAAAGGTTCGCCACAACCACATCATCACAGGACTGCCCGACACCTACGGCAGAGGCAGGATAGTGGGCGACTACAGGCGCGTTGCACTTTACGGCCTCGACTACCTAATCAAGCGCAAGGAAAAAGATCTCCGCTACTGCGGCGACAGAAATATGAGCGAGGAGCACATCAGGCTAAGGGAAGAGATCGCCGAGCAGATCCGCGCGCTCCACGGAATGAAAGAGATGGCGAAGATCTACGGCTACGATATTTCGCGCCCCGCAGAAACCGCTCAGGAGGCGGTTCAGTGGCTGTACTTCGGCTATCTCGCCGCAATCAAGACCCAAAACGGTGCGGCGATGAGCGTCGGACGTATCTCGACCTTCCTCGATATTTACATCAAGCGCGACCTTGATGAGGGAACCCTGACAGAGAGCGAGGCGCAGGAGCTTATCGACCACCTTGTTCTTAAATTCCGCCTTGTAAAATTCGCGCGTATCCCGTCCTACAACGAGCTGTTCTCGGGCGACCCCGTGTGGGTAACTCTCGAGATGGCGGGAGTAGGTATGGACGGCAGACATATGGTCACCAAAAACGACTTCCGTTTTCTGCATACGCTCGAGAATATGGGGCCCGCGCCCGAGCCTAACCTTACGGTGCTCTGGTCGTCAAGGCTTCCCGAAAACTTCAAGAAATACGCGTCAAAGATCTCGGTCAACACCTCGTCTATCCAGTACGAGAACGACTGCGTGATGCGTCCGGTCTGGGGCGACGATTACAGCATTTGCTGCTGCGTTTCCGCTACTCAGACGGGTAAGGAGATACAGTTCTTCGGCGCGAGAGCCAACCTCGCAAAGTGCCTCAACTACGCCATAAACGGCGGCATTGACTTCAAGACGAGGGAGCAGGTCGGCCCCGAAATCAGACCTATCACAAGCGAGTATCTCGATTTTGTCGAGGTTATGCACAACTTTAATATTATGTTTAGCTGGCTTGTTGAGCTCTACGTCAACACGCTCAACCTCATCCATTATATGCACGACAAATACTACTACGAGGCTGCCGAAATGGCGCTTATCGACACCTACACCCGCCGCACCTTTGCAACGGGTATCGCGGGATTCTCGCACGTTGTCGATTCGATCAGCGCGATCAAGTACGCAAATGTCAAGACTATCCGCGACGAGGACGGTTTTGTTGTCGATTACGAGGTTGAGGGCGACTTCCCGCGCTACGGCAATGACGACGAGGACGCTGACGAGATCGCGATCTGGCTGTTAAAGGCGTTTATGAAGAAGGTCAGGGAGCACCACACCTACCGCAACTCCGAGCCCACGACCTCGATTTTGACGATCACCTCAAACGTTGTTTACGGCAAGGCCACAGGCGCAACACCCGACGGCAGAAAGGCGTACGCACCTTTCGCGCCGGGCGCGAACCCCGCCTACGGAGCGGAGAAAAACGGACTCCTCGCCTCGCTCAACTCAGTCGCAAAGCTGCCGTATGAGTTCGCTCTTGACGGAATCTCAAATACACAGACCATCAGCCCCGACGCTCTCGGCCACGATGACGCCGAGAGGATCGACAACCTCTGGCATATCCTCGACGGCTACTTTGACAAGGGCGCGCATCACCTCAATGTCAACGTGTTCGGCGTTGAAAAGCTCAAGGATTGTATGGAGCACCCCGAAAAACCCGAGTACGCGAACTTTACTATCCGTGTGTCGGGCTACGCGGTCAAGTTCATTGACCTCACCCGCGAGCAGCAGCTTGACGTTATCGCAAGAACCGAGCACAAGGTATTATAATACAGATTCAGGCAGGCTTTTGCAGCCTGCCTGTTGCCTGTTATACTTAGTATTATTTGGAGATAAAAATGAACAGATATGAGCTTGAAAAATTCATACTCGAAGCCTACGGCGTAAAGCCCGATTACCCGTGGGAGAATATTCCCAACGGAGCGGTTTTCAGGCACCAAAGCAACAACAAGTGGTTCGCTCTTATAATGGACGTTCGCAAATCGCGCCTCGGGCTCAGCGGCGAGGAAGAGATCGGCGTTGTCAATCTAAAATGCGACCCGGTCCTTATCGGCACGGTGAGACAGGAAAAGGGGATTTTTCCCGCGTATCATATGAACAAGGAGCACTGGATCTCAATTGCGCTCGACGGCAGCGCCGATGACGAAAGAATAAAAGCCCTCGTCGACCTCAGCTTTGACCTGACCGACGTTAAGGTAAAAAAGAAGAAAAACTAAATCCATACGGTGGGGATTAAATTATTGACAAACCATTTTTTATTTGATATAATAACGCTTGTGGATCAAGCGATAGCTCCGCCTCGGCAACTCTCAGCCGTGTAAAAATATGAGAGAATACGCAGGTATGGCGGAATTGGTCGCGTTGCGAGCGCTGCCGGCGGCAGATGAAGCGAGCAAAAGCGAGGTTTGAAACAAGGAGTACAAGGAAGTGCTTTAGCACGACGCGGTACGACTGTATTTCAAGCGGGACACACCGCGCATGGTTCAGGTTACACCACGTCGGTGAACTTGCAAAATCACGTTTTTTACTTGCAAAAAATTAAATATGCGGATATGGCGGAATTGGCAGACGCGCATGGTTCAGGTCCATGTGAAAGCAATTTCATGCAGGTTCAAGTCCTGTTATCCGCACCAAAAAAAGCCCGACTTTATCGGGCTTTTTGCTGTTTTAGGATACAAAAAATGTTGGCAGACGCGTAAGGTATGCTCGTGAATGTGTTGGCTGTTTTCAACAAATTCAGAGTGTTAGATTTGGTCGCTATTACTAAATCTTTAGTTGATAACCTTACGCGTCTGCCAATTCATTTTAGCGCACTGATTATGCAGTTTGATTATTCCTTGAACTTTATCCTTCGTTTCATAGCAAGAGGATATTTATTATTGATCACTTGAAGATCGGCTAATTCATTTCCGTCGTCGCCGAATATCGTCATATGCTCTGTGAAGGCGGCGTTCAGGTTGATCTGGATCCTCAGCCCTTCTCCGTCCTCGAAGATAATGATTTTGTCAACCAACTGCCGGAGATTGGTGTTGCTGATTTGACCTTCCTTTACGATTTCCTCAATCAAATCGACTGTCTGCTTCATCTCTGCCTTGCGTTTTTTGATGGTTTCACTGTAGTTTTGAATATCATACAGCTCGCCGGAGATTTTCTTGATGTCAGTTTCACACGCTTTGAGCATTTCATCGTAAATCTCGGCGTGCTCCTTGTCACGGATACGTTCGAGCAGGATCTCCTTCTGGTCGGATTTGCGCTGTTCAAGGTCGGCGTTGAGCTGTTTGATTTTGCCGGTGACAGTGCTTTTCTGTTTCAGCCATCGGCGCACGTCGTTATCAATATTCTTGTAATTTTCCATTGCCTGTTCACGGATATTCAGAATTTCATTGTAGACAAGCTCGTCAATTTCGCTCTCGTTTATTCTGTGTGCGGAGCAGTTCTCCTTGCCGTAGCGGTGGTAGCCGTTGCAGGCGTACTCGATTCTCAACGGTTTATCGCGCCATTTGCGCTTGATTGCTACGAAGGTCGATCCGCAGTCGCCGCATTCAAGCAGTCCTGAATACCTATGACAGGGCTGCCCTGCACTTGCTCTGACGTTGCCTTTTTTCTTCTGCTCGATCATCTTTTGGACTAATTCAAACTTCTCCTTTGAGATGATCGGCGTTACAAAGTTTTCGTGAACATACTGTTCTTCTTTGGGAACGTCCTTGCGGATGTGGGTGATTTTGTTGTTGTAGGTCTTGTGGCAGGTCAGCGTTCCGATATAGAATTCGTTTTGCAGGATCCGCTTTACTCCTGTGTTATCCCACAGATATTTCAAGCCGATTTTCGGCTTGTTGTACCCGAGACTCTTGCCAAGCAGCTGTTTTTGATAGTAGGCAGGCGACTTGATTCCTTCCTCATTAAAGATACGGGGCTGTCGCACTAAGCCCTAACAAAAAGTAAAAGACCGGGTAGCCCGAAAGGGTTGCCCGGTCAGTGCTTTTACTGTATAATTTAATTGCTAAGAAAACCACACAGAAAGAAACTCCGAAACAGAACCTTGGACAATCGTTTAGGAGTAGATTTATTTCAAAAGGAGGCTGCGTAAATCCGCTGAATCTTTCAACATTAAGCACAAAAAGAGAGTGGAAAAATCCACCCTCGATCTTGTACGATCGTTTTCGCTAATTACGACATAAATCCGTATTTCATTATGGCTTTCCCATACGCTTCTCAAATCTGAACATCTTGATTTTAGCCATAACATTTCACTTCCTTATCAATCCTGTTCGATATTCGGTTTCTGCATTTTCTTTCTGTCGTATATTTTTTTGTTCTTAACCACTCTGGTTGTCGGTTTCAATCCGTTCCAGTCACGGCGGCTGCGAGCATGATATTTCTTCTGTTCCTTTTTACTTTGCTTGTTTAATGGTATCATTTTCATGCTCGTCACCTCCGGTTTATAAAAATATGATTATTATAATTGCAACAGCACAGAGATCTTTTTCCCGAGTAAAACGCCGAGAATACAAAACGCTACGCTCAATACTATATAAATGCTTCCGGATAAATAT
>CADBXH010000011.1 GCA_902798605.1 uncultured Ruminococcus sp.
AACATAATTTAACTAAATTTATAAAAATCAACATCGTTTGCCAAGCCCCGATCGATAAAAAATGACGCCCCGGGTATAGAGGCGTCAGAAAACTTATTGTTGTATCGGGTTTATTTTTTTCAGCTTTTCCTGAAACTTCGTAAAACCGGTATTTGCCAGATCGTCAATTACAATGATCCCCATATCCTTGGCGCGGTTGCGGATAACCGGCGGTGCTTTAGCGCTTGTTGCGATCACCTTGCGCGAATACTTGCCGCAGTAATGGTTTGCTACTGTTTCAAGCTCATATAAATGCTCTTTTACAATGTCGGTGTTTTTACAGCTTATTACTATCGGAATACAGCCGGCTGTGGCAATAACGTCGATTTCGTTGCTGGTTTCATCACTGCTTTTGTTCTCTTTTGTATCCCAGTCAAGGTTAACTCCCGTGACAACATCATTAAAGCAGCCGCATCTGTCAGCTGCGGCATATGTATACAGCTCCAAAAGGTTCCCTGCCTGTTTGAATACAGAGCTTATACTGTCCGGAACGAACAGATCATATTTTATTTCCATGGCGCCTTTCTTTTCTTCGCAGGGGGTCTTCTTTGTGAACTTTACAAAGCCGTATTCCTTCAGACGTTTTATTACATGGTTATGACACGCAAGGTCATCATTATAGACAGTATCGGTTCTTGTTATGGCGTTTTTTCCGTTGATCGTTTTATGGGGATATATTATTCTTGGGTTATTCATAAACTTATTCCATTGCGCAGTATCCTCACTTGCGAGCTTCCACAGCCTTTCAAGTACTTTCTGATCGGCGTTGTTTATTGTGTATCGGATAAGATTGCCGGGTTCTTTGATCACGGAAGCGTTGTGGATTTTGATGATTTCTTCAACCTTTAGCTTAGGAAGTGTGATCTTACGGCTTTTTTGCTCCTCTTTGCTTGAATAGCAGATGCCTTTATTTATATCGTAGATCCTGATTTCGTTTTCCTGCGGAAAATGAGCCGCGTAATATCCGGCTACCGCGATAAAGAAATTTGAACCGCCGGTAGTGTCAAACACATAATTCGTATCCTTCATCGGGAGCTGATCGAACGACGAGATAACCGACGTATAGTCATAAGGCTCTATCATCCTGAATTCAACGCTCATTTTCTTCTTTTGATAAAGGAACATCTTCAGATATTTGCTGGATTCCTCTACAAATTTCTTGTTCTGTGATTCGTAAAAGAAAATCACCTTGTTAAAGCTTCCGTCAAGCGAAGCGATGATGTTTTCGAGATAATCTTGGTCAAAAAATTCAATCAATACATTATTCACGGCTGTACCTCATGTGAGCAATTCGGTTATTGTTTTTGGCTTTTGTAACGTATTTGGGCAGCTGTTCCTGTTCCGTACGTTTATCTGCTTTCGGTGTTCGGCCGGTTTTATCAATCAAAGCACCGACTTTCATAAAACCACATTTATATAAATAATTATATCACCTTTTTTTACACAATTCAACAATTTGCGCGGATATTAAAACACCGATTTATTTTGATTGGATTTATGCTGCATGTCAGTTGTTTGAAAAATTTAACAATAGTCTGAAATTCAAAAGCTTAACACAGAATAAAAACCCGCCCGTTGGCAATAATTATATAAATTTAAAAACGGTACGCCGGCGTGGAATACGATAAACTGCACAGGGCTTTTAGTACAAAACGGGAAAAATGAATATTGACAAATAGTTCTCACGGTGATATAATGCATATAATTTAATAAGCTAAACCGTTGAAGCGGAGATAACGGCAATGATGCCTCTACAGAGAGTCTGTGGTGCTGAGAGTCAGGCGAGAAACAAGTTGTCAAATGGACCGCTGAGGGCGCAGTCAAAGGGAGGCTTCTCCTTAGTATTCTGCGACGTTGCAGGCAGACGTTATTTGCCGGGGATATGTTGGTATCCCGCTGAGAGCACGGGTCATGCCGTGAGATTAAGGTGGCACCGCGGATAATCGTATTTATTCGTCCTTAACAGAGTTCTTGTACTCTGTTAGGGGCGTTTTTTTATAGGAAATCGCGTTGTTTCGACCCCGCCGTTAGTAAAATTTTAAGATTAAGCAAATTCAATAATAGGCGGGATTGGATGCAACGTCACGTTGCTTTAGGGGGTTATAGTTATGTTGATCAAGCCAACGCTTGAAGAAGTAAAGGCGATCGCAGCTGAAAAAAAGTATGATATCGTTCCGGTCAGCTGTGAGATCCTGTCGGATTTTACAACGCCGATAGAGACGATGAAAATTTTGAAAAATATATCGACTCACTGCTATATGCTTGAGTCGGCACAGGCAAATGACCGCTGGGGAAGATACACCTTCCTCGGGTATAATCCAAAGCTGAGCATAACCTGCGTTGACGGCAAAATGAAGCTCGGAGATCTGACCGTCGATACCGATGATCCGTCGGCATATCTCCGTCAGATTCTCTCGCAGTACAAAAGCCCGCGGCTGTCAAATCTTCCGTCTTTCACGGGAGGTTTGGTGGGGTATTTTTCCTACGACTACCTCGATTACAGCGAACCGACCGTAAAATGCAACGTCGAGGACAGCGAGGCGTTCAAGGATGTAGACTTGATGCTGTTTGATAAGGTGATCGCCTTTGATAATGTGAAGCAGAAGATAATACTGATAACAAATATGAGGCTTGATGATGTCGAAGTGGGCTATAACAATGCGGTATCTGAGCTCAGGCAAATGAATGAGCTGTTGAGAAACGGCAAAAAGCGCGAGGAACCGGGCGGAAAGCTGTTGGGAAAGGTAACTCCGCTGTTCGACAAGTCACACTTTTGCAATATGGTCGAACGCGCGAAACGGCATATTTATGAAGGCGACATCTTTCAGATCGTTCTGTCAAACCGCCTGAGCGCACCGTTTGAGGGAAGCCTGCTCAACACCTACCGCGTACTTAGGACGATAAACCCGTCGCCGTATATGTTTTACTTTTCAGGTACGGACGTAGAGGTCGCGGGAGCTTCGCCCGAAACGCTGGTCAAGCTCGAAAACGGTATCCTGCATACCTTCCCCTTAGCCGGCACAAGACCGAGAGGAAAGACAGAGGCCGAGGACAAAGCGCTTGAACAGGAGCTGCTCGCAGATGAAAAGGAGCTTGCAGAGCACAATATGCTGGTCGATCTCGGACGAAACGACCTCGGTAAAATCAGCAAATTCGGCACAGTCGAGGTGGAAAAGCTCCACTGTATTGAGCGTTTCTCTCACGTGATGCATATCGGCTCGACCGTCCGCGGAGAGATACGCGACGATAAGGACGCGCTCGACGATATAGAAGCCGTACTTCCCGCGGGTACTCTTTCGGGAGCGCCGAAAATCAGGGCGTGCCAGCTTATCGGAGAGCTCGAGAACAATAAGCGCGGGATTTACGGCGGAGCGATCGGGTACATAGATTTTACGGGCAATATGGACACCTGCATCGCTATCCGCATTGCTTACAAGAAAAACGGAAAGGTGTTTGTCAGGAGCGGAGCGGGTATCGTCGCCGATTCCGACCCCGAAAAGGAATTTGAGGAGTGCCTGAACAAAGCGAGAGCCTCGCTGAGAGCGCTGGAGTTAGCACAGGAGGAAGAGTTATGATTTTACTTATCGACAACTACGACAGCTTTTCCTACAACTTATACCAATATGTGGGAGAGATCGAGCCGGATATAAAGGTGATACGCAACGATGAGCTCACGACGGATGAGATAAAGGCGCTAAAGCCCGACAGGATAATCCTCTCGCCGGGTCCCGGCAGACCCGAGGACGCCGGAATCATCATCGAAGCCGTTAAAAAGCTCGGAGCGGATATCCCGATGCTCGGCGTTTGCCTCGGTCATCAGGCGATCTGCGCGGCGTTCGGAGCGAAGATCACCTACGCCAAGGAGCTTATGCACGGCAAGCAAAGCAAAGTCAGCTTTGATAAAAGCTGTCCGATATTCAGGGATTGTCCAGATACCGCATTAGTCGCGAGATACCACTCGCTCGCGGCGGACGAAGCCACTGTCCCCGATTGTCTGAACGTCACGGCAAGGACTGATGACGGCGAGATAATGGCGGTTCAGCATAAAGAATATCCCATTTTCGGCTTGCAGTTTCACCCCGAGTCGATTATGACTCCTGACGGGAAAAAGATATTACGAAATTTTATAAAAGGTTAAAATAGGGTTATAGAAAGGAAAATTAAAATGATCAAAGAAGCAATTGTAAAAATCGTCAACAAAGAAGATCTGACTTATAGCGAAGCCTATGCCGTGATGAACGAGATCATGAACGGCGAGACTTCTCCCACACAGAACGCTGCGTTCCTCGCCTCGCTCTCCACAAAGAGCGCGAAGGCGGAGACTACCGATGAGATTGCGGGCTGTGCGGCGGCGATGCGCGACCACGCCACAAAGGTAGAAACCGGAATGGACGTTTTTGAGATCGTCGGAACCGGCGGCGACAACGCGCAGAGCTTTAATATTTCGACCACAGCCGCTATTATCGCCGCGTCGGGCGGTATGAAGGTCGCAAAGCACGGCAACCGCGCGGCTTCATCAAACAGCGGAACAGCCGATTGCCTTGAGGCTCTCGGCGTCAATATCAGCCAAAGCCCTAAAAAGTGCGTTGAGCTTCTAAATGAGGTCGGAATGTGCTTTTTCTTCGCTCAACAATATCACTCCTCAATGAAGTACGTCGGCGCTATCCGCCGCGAGCTTGGTTTCCGCACGGTATTCAATATCCTCGGACCGCTCACCAACCCTGCTTCTCCCAAAATGCAGCTTTTGGGCGTTTATGACGCGTATCTGGTCGAGCCGCTGGCGCAGGTCCTCATCAACCTCGGCGTAAAGCGCGGTATGGTCGTTTACGGTATGGACAAGCTCGACGAGATATCGCTCAGCTCGCCGACAAAGATCTGCGAGATCAAGGACGGCTGGTTCAAATCCTACCTCATAAAGCCGGAGGACTTTGGCTTTGAGCGATGCACAAAGGAAGATCTTAAGGGCGGTACTCCCGACGACAACGCCCGAATCACGCGCGATATCCTCAGCGGCAAAAAGGGTCATCAGCGCAACGCCGTTCTGCTCAACGCAGGCGCGGCGCTGTATATCGGCGGAAAAGCGGACAGTATGAAAGAAGGTGTGTCACTCGCCGCCGAGCTGATAGATTCGGGCAAGGCGTTACAGACCCTCGAAAAGCTGATTGAAGCGAGCAACAGCCCCGAGGTGGAAGTATGACGATACTTGACAAGCTTGCGGAACACGCCAAAGAGCGCGTTGCTGAAGCAAAAAAAGATATTTCTTTATCAGAAATATGCCGCGTTGCTATGAGTATGCCTAAGGGCGGCTTTGAGTTTGAAAACGCGCTGAGATCGGACGACATCTCGTTTATCTGCGAGTGCAAAAAAGCTTCTCCGTCAAAGGGCTTGATTGCCGGGGACTTTCCATATCTCCAAATCGCCAAGGACTATGAAGCGGCAGGAGCTGACTGCATTTCAGTACTGACGGAACCAAAGTGGTTTTTAGGCAGAAATGATTATTTGAGAGAGATTGCCGCAGGCGTTAGCATCCCGTGCCTCCGCAAGGATTTTACCGTCGACGAATATATGATATATGAGGCAAAGACCCTGGGCGCTTCGGCGGTACTGCTGATAGTATCTATACTTTCCGAAACGCAGCTGCGCGAATATATAAAAATCTGCGATGAGCTCGGTTTATCGGCTCTCGTTGAGATACACGACGAAAAGGAAGCGCTCACGGCTGTCAACGCCGGCGCAAGGCTAATAGGCGTAAATAACCGGAACCTAAAGGATTTTTCTGTCGATACCGAGAACAGCCGCAGGCTCAGAAATCTGATACCGCGCGATATTATATTCGTATCGGAAAGCGGAGTCAAGACAGCTGACGACGTGCAGGCTCTGCGTAAGATCGGCGCAGACGCGGTATTGGTCGGAGAAACGCTGATGAAAGCGGAAAACAAGTGTGATAAACTAAAAGAATTGAGAGGATTAAGATGACTAAGATAAAAATGTGCGGATTATCGCGCATAGAAGATATAGAGGCAGCAAACGCGATAAAGCCCGATTACATTGGCTTTGTGTTTGCCGAGATAAGCAAGAGAAGGGTTTCCGCGCTGGAGGCAAGCAAGCTGAAAAGCAAGCTGGATCCCGATATCAAAGCAGTCGGAGTTTTTTTAGACGATAAGCTCGATTTTGTAGCGTCTATGCTAAACCTCGGGATCGTTGATGTGGTGCAGCTCCACGGCTCCGAGGACGAGGAGTATATCGAAAGGGTGCGCCAAATCACCAGCAAGCCTATCATCAAGGCGTTTATTATCCGCTCCAAAGAGGATGTTGAGCGCGCCGAAAAATCGACCGCCGATTACATTCTGCTCGACGGCGGAAAAGGTGAGGGTAAGGTGTTCGACTGGAGCCTGCTCAAAGATATCAAACGTCCGTACTTCTTGGCGGGCGGACTGAATCCCGTTAACGCTTCCGACGCGGTCAAAGCGCTTAAGCCCTATGCGGTAGACGTAAGCACGGGTATTGAAACAGACGGCGTTAAGGACAGAGAAAAAATGACAGCGTTTGCTAACGCCGTCAGAGAGGATGGGTAATATGACAAATCCAAAAGGACGATTCGGCGTTCACGGCGGACAGTATATCCCCGAAACGCTTATGAACGCGGTGATCGAGCTGGAAGAAGCCTACGATCACTATAAAAACGACCCGGAGTTCAACCGGGAGCTTACGCAGCTCTTTAATGAGTATGCCGGCAGACCGTCGCGCTTGTACTTTGCGGAGAAGATGACAAACGACCTCGGCGGCGCGAAAATATACCTAAAGCGCGAGGACCTCAACCACACCGGCGCGCACAAGATCAACAACGTTCTCGGACAGGCGCTGCTCGCCAAAAAGATGGGCAAGACAAGGCTTATCGCCGAGACAGGCGCGGGTCAGCACGGAGTCGCGACGGCTACCGCAGCTGCTCTTATGGGAATGGAGTGCGTTGTATTTATGGGCGAGGAGGACACCAAACGTCAGGCGCTCAACGTCTACAAAATGCGCCTGCTCGGTTCTAAGGTTATACCTGTTACCACAGGCACGGCGACCTTGAAGGACGCCGTCAGCGAAGCAATGCGCGAGTGGACAACTCGTATCAGCGATACCCACTATTGCCTCGGTTCTGTTATGGGGCCTCATCCGTTCCCGACCATTGTCCGTGATTTTCAGTCGGTAATCTCAAAGGAGATCAAAGAGCAGATGCTTGAAAAGGAAGGTCGGCTTCCCGATGCGGTACTTGCCTGCGTTGGCGGCGGCTCAAACGCGATCGGCAGCTTTTATCATTTTATCGGCGACGAAAGCGTCAGGCTTATTGGCTGCGAAGCGGCGGGCAGAGGTATCGACACCTTCGAGACCGCAGCGACTATCTCGACCGGCAGACTCGGTATATTCCACGGTATGAAGTCCTACTTCTGCCAAGATGAGGACGGTCAAATCGCTCCTGTATATTCCATCTCCGCGGGACTCGACTACCCCGGCGTAGGTCCCGAGCACGCTCACCTGCACGACATCGGCAGGGCAGAATATGTGGCGATAACCGATGACGAGGCGGTGAACGCCTTTGAGTATCTCTCAAAAACCGAAGGCATCATCCCGGCGATAGAGTCGTCTCACGCACTCGCACACGCTATGAAGATAGCACCGGAAATGGACAAAGACCAAATCATCGTCGTCAACCTTTCGGGCAGAGGCGACAAGGACTGCGCGGCGATCGCGCGCTACAGAGGGGAGGATATCCGTGAATAGAATAGAAAATGCATTTAAAAACGGCAAGGCGTTTATCCCGTTCATCACCTGCGGCGATCCGGATTTGGAAACGACCGCCGCGGCTGTAAGAGCGGCTGTTAAGAGCGGAGCTGATTTGATCGAGCTGGGCATTCCCTTCTCAGACCCGACCGCCGAAGGCCCCGTCATTCAAGGCGCGAATATCCGCGCGCTGAAAGGCGGCGTAAATACCAATAAGGTCTTTGAACTCGTCAGAGAGCTTCGCACCGACGTGACCGTGCCGATGGTGTTTATGACCTACGCGAACGTTGTGTTCTCCTACGGCGCGGAAAAATTCATCTCAACCTGTGCCGAGATCGGGATAGACGGCTTGATCCTTCCCGACATCCCGTTTGAGGAGAAGGACGAATTCCTGCCGATTTGCCGCAAATATGATGTTGCGCTGATCTCGCTTATCGCGCCGACCTCCGAAAACCGCATCGGTATGATCGCCAAGGAAGCAGAGGGATTTATCTATCTCGTTTCAAGCCTCGGCGTAACGGGTATGAGGAGCGAAATAAACACAGACCTCGAGTCCCTCGAGTCGATAGTCAAAATCATCAGAGAGAATACAAGCGTTCCCTGCGCGATCGGCTTCGGCATTTCTACCCCACAGCAGGCAAAGAAAATGTCAGCCATAGCAGATGGCGCGATTGTCGGTTCTGCGATAGTAAAGCTGCTCGAAAAGCACGGCAAGGACGCGCCTTCATATATCGGGGAGTATGTCAGAGCTATGAAGGAAGCGGTTTATCAATGAAAGCCGAGATCGAATAATGAATAAAACCCCGCCCTTTGGCAATAATTATCACAGAATAATAAGGATGGCGGGAATCGAATCCCAACCGCCGATAATGAGTATTTTTCAGTCTTTATCGGCTTATCGTCGCTCGTAACCCGTCATATTTACGAGGATTTTGACGATAAGTAGGCGGAAATCTGCCGCTAAGAACCGATTGGGGTTCGACTCTCACCATCCTTAAATTGTCAGGGGCGGTTTTTTGCAGTATTCAAAGGTCGAGATCTGCGGGGTCAATACTTCAAAATTAAAGGTGCTCAGCGAGAAGCAAAAGCAGGAGTTGCTGAATATAATCAAAAACGGCACGCCGGCGGAAAGCAAAAAGGCGCGCGATGAGATGATAAACGGCAACCTGCGCCTTGTGCTCTCGGTCATCCAGCGCTTTACAAACAGGGGAGAGAACCCCGATGATCTTTTCCAAGTCGGCGTGATAGGTCTTATAAAGGCGATAGATAACTTTGACCCGTCGCTAAACGTCCGCTTTTCCACCTACGGCGTTCCGATGAGGTGTAGAAAGTCGAAATACAATTATTCAACCTTTAGGAGGTCCGATTATGAGTATTTTGTCTACTGTACAAGCCATTCAGCTCGGTATTGAATCAATCGAAGCGAGAACCGATATCCCGCCGCGAAAAAAGGAGCAGGCGATAAAGCTTCTTAGTTCTCTCGAACAGTCCGACTGGTATCAAAACTGGACAAAGGAGAGTGTTATCAAGGCGCTGAACGATTACAAGGAGAGAAACGGACGCGCGCCGACCGTTACTAATCTAAAGGAACACGGAATGCCCAATGGCGTCACGATACAGTCTGTATTCAATATGAAGCCCTCACTTTTGCTCAAGCGGCTTTTCCCTGAAAACAGGAATCAGAGGCACGTTGATCCCGAGCTTGCTAATCCCTACGGCTTTGAAAAACCGGAGGACTGGATTAATTGCTTTGCAGAGCAGTTCAACAAACATAAAAAAGAGGGGATGAATTGCAGACAGTTCAATATCCTCCGCGATGAAGGCACACCGACATGGGAGACCGTCGCTAGACATTGCAAAATCGCGACATGGAGGGATTTAATGAAAAAGGCGGGCGTCAAGTACATAAGACCAAAACGCGAGACTGCCCATAATCTCGAATTAAATAATTTCAAAAGCCCGATCTGCGAAAAGCTCGACGCGATCAACAGGGAGCGCAGGCAGATTTTGGATGAGTTTATTGAGCTGGTCAATGAACGCGAGCAAAAGGAAAGAGAATTCCTAAAAGCCGTCGCGGATTCGAAAGGAAAAGCGGGATGAAATAAGTATCCTATGCTTTACTATTAGTTGATAAATAATATCGCATATTTGACATACTACTCCTTTAATAATAGAATAACAATGCATTTATGAAATAATATGTTGATATAAAACCAGCAGACATACCGCTATGGTATGCCTGTTGGTTTTTATATGCACCAAAGCTTTGTATACTTATAGAAGACCGGTTTTTATTTTCTGAACAAAGCTTCGGATTATATTATTTCATTGTATTAGGTGATCAAGCTGCTTTCGTAAACTCAGAGATTTTTCCCGCCGCGTATTTTTGGATATCTGCTGCGTCTAAAATATCAACGTTGCCGTCATCGTTTACATCAGCCAAAATCTTTTGTTTATCAGTCAAATCAGTTTTGTCGGAAGCATATTTTTGTACCATGGCAGAATCAAGTATGTCAACTCTTTTGTCATTATTAACGTCTCCGATCAAGAATGTAGTTTCTACATCGCCCTTGGGATAAATGTTTGTTTCTGTCTCGTATAAGGATGCTAATTCCGGATCAACACCGCGCCAATTAATAATCGGATACATGCTCCACGGCTCCGGTTCATCTTCGTCACAAAGCGATATGGTACGAAAATCCACATTAACATTAGTGTACAAGGCGTCTTTGTCAAGTACTTTAAATATAAATTTACAAAATGTTATCGGAGAAGTATTACCGTTTTCATCCTCATTATACGCATAAGGACAATATGTTACATTTGTGTAATTTCCAACCATACGGCCGCAGTTTTCGTCACCAAAATCATTGACCACTGCAGTTGAATTATTCTCTACAAGAAATGGGAAAATATTTAATCTCTGTCTTTTGTTTACGGTAACATAATTATATGCATTTTTATATTCAAGGACTTCCGGATCCCAAGTTAACTCAAAATCAAAATTAATAACGATTTTTTCGGGAGCGTAAAGCTTACACTCAACCGTAATGAATACATCACCGTTTTCGTCCTTATACATATTTATATCTTTATATGAATTGATCTGTTCAGGAAAAATATTCGATGTTACTTTTACAGTAAATGGTTTTTCCGTACCCGCTGCCGAAACCGAACTTACTGTTCCCGCGACGATAGTAAATGCCATTATCGCGGCAAGTAAAACTGATAAAAATCTTTTGATCATATAAAGTACCCCTTTAAAACTTTCCATTTTTATTTTTTAATCTATTATTTAAACACAATGCTTTTTACGCTTGAATACGGCTTGCTGACTGTTGCGCCGACAGGACGAACCTGAACATAATATGTCGCGCCGCGCTGAACATTCAGGATCGGATAATATGTGTTAGTTGTTGAAGCCGATGACCAGTTTTTGTCGGTCGACTTTTTGTAATAAACAATATACTTCTTCGCGCCTCGGATCGAATTCCATGTTACTCTGATCCCGTTCGACTTGTTAGCAAGAGTTACAGTCGGAGCGACAAGTGTAGGAACTGATTTTGATGCCGACCAAGCGCCATAGGATGTTCCGCTGTTTGCTGTCTGATACATAGCGCGAACCTGATAGGTGTAGGCGATACCGCCGACAACATTTTTTTCGGTAAATGTCGTTGATGTGGTGTAGAAATATGTATACGCCTTATCGCCCGACTTCAAACGCGCGATCTGATATTTGTTAGCGCCGGGAACAGCGTTTATTTTCAGGGTATTATTGCCGTTATAAGTCAGCGACGTGATGTTGGCTTTGGAAAGAGACTGTAAGAATTTTATATTGTTAGCTTTGGCGTATCTCTCGGCAAACGAACCGACTTTTCCGTAAATCGTCAGCGAAGCAGGATGATTATTAAACGCCCAGTCACCAGAAAGATTGCTGCTTGTTGTTTTTGTATTGCCGATTTCAGTTACACTATCGGGAATTGTGACAGTTGTCAATGAGGTACAGCCACTAAAGCAGTCGTAACCGATTTTTTTCGCTCCCTGAGAAATAGAAACCACGGTCAGAGCGGTGCATCCAAAGAAGACATAAGCATCCATTGATCTAATTCCGCTGCCAAGGCTTGCTGTTTTTAGATTTTTGCAGTCAGAGAATGCTGAAATTCCGATTGTTTGCACATTGTTGGGAATAACTACATTTGTAAGTTTGTTGCAATCACAAAACGCACTTGCGCCAATCTCACTAACCGAACTTCCGATACTAAGTTTAGCTAAATTTTTACACCTTTCAAATGCTCCGCCGCTAATGGTTTTTACACTGTTTGGAATATTAAATTCTGCAATTGACTCACACCACCTAAACGCACCATCTCCGATTTTTTCAATACTATTTGGAATGTTTACAGCCGCCAATGATACGCAGTTGTCAAAAGCGAGTGTTGGTATTTCTTTTACCCCGTTCAGAATTTTGACCGATTTCAAGTTGCTACAATTGCTGAATATCGAACTTCCCATTGAAGTAACCCCACTGCCGACCACTACGGACGTGAGCGAATTGCAGTTAAAAAAAGCACCTCCATCTAAAACGTTAACACTGTTAGGGATCGTAACCGATGTCAACTTTTTACAATTCTGAAAAGCAACCTCACGGATTCTTTTTAGCGTTGACGGAAGCGATACCGTTGTTAGGGTCAGGTTATTTTCAAACGCAGCATAATCGATACAGGTAACGGGATAACCTCCAAGTTTAGTTGGAATTGTCAACGCTGACGCGTTGCCTGTGTATTTTTCGACAATGGCTTTTCCGGACTCTATTTTGTACTCTATACCGTTATAGTTTGCTCCTACAGAGCTTTCTTCTTCCGCCGCGGCAACAACCTGCGCTTTGTCCTCTGCTGCTCCGACAGTCAGCGGGGCAACGGTAAGAACACTTAACAAAAACGTTCCCGCGAGCATTGTACTTATGATTTTTTTGATTTTCATTTTTCTTTCTCCTTGTTATATTGGGTTTGGTTATAAAGAATATCATCTAAAACAAGTTGTTCCTTGTTTTTGTCGTCGTTAGTGAAACGTCCTGTCGATCATTTGATTTTTATCCAATTATCGTAGTTGCCGGGATCATCCCTGAGTTTCTTTTGATCCCACTTTGCGACCTGTACAGCGTTTTCATACAAAAACGGATATGTTCCCTCCAGATAAACATAATTTTTGTAATCCGGGGCATCTTTATAAGGGGCAAAGTAATATAACGCTCTTACGCAGGTCTCGTTCGGCTTGCCCTTGTAGTAATAAATGCTGTCGAGCTGGAGATCAAGATCGGCGTATTCGCTTTTTTTGACGCGCGCGTCATAAAGCTTTTGGATATCGTCAACGCGTTTTTTGCACTCGTCAGCGGAAATGATAGGCGGGAGCTCAATGTCGAACTGGTCATTGGGCGCTTTTTCATATTTATCCGACGAGTGTTTCGCGCTCATTGAAGTAGGATCAATCTCGACGCCGATATTAAATTTATTTTGACCATTCATACAAGATGAATCAAAAATACAATTCGCGTATTTTTCGCCGTCTTTGGTTATCTCCCAAGATGATGTATAATGTCTGTCTTTCCTTATATCATCACTTGCTCTGGTAAAAGTAAAACCGTCTGATTCCACTGGAGAATCAGCCTTAATGTAAAACTGAGGAAGCGAAAGCACGCTTTCGCTGTCGGGATCGTATCCAACCGTATACAGCTTCTCGTTGACGATTTTGTCACGGAAGTTCTTTAGGTTTACGGTAGTTGTTCTATCTTCTGTCGCCTGCTGAGAGGACTCGTTTGCCGTGCCTGATGACTGCGCGCCGGACACAGCGGGAGCTTCCTTTTTTCCGCAGCCGGTGAACAAGGCTGCCGAAGTTGTTATCATTGATAACACCAATAAAGCAGCGATGGTTTTTGTGAAGTTAATCTTTTTCATTTTTCAATCTCCTATTTAAGCTTGATCCAGGTGAGTATGTTGGGATTATCCTCACCAATATAAGCGGGATCGGTGCTTCCCCGCAAAACCGAGCTGCTGTAAACAGCTTTCACCTGCGTGCTGTCCATAAACGGATATTCATAAGCCGCTTCGTAATAATTTTCTTCGTCGTCTGAATAGAATGCATGTATGGTAACGAGGTCATATGCGCCAAACCCTTTTGTTTCCTTTCCGTAATAAATACTGTTGAACTCCAATTTCTTGTCTTTATAATCCCCAAATGATACGGTATCTTCGATCATTTTCTCAATTTCCGGAAGGTGTTGTTTACACTCGGCGTCTGTCATCATTGGAGGGACGTCGATCTCAAATTCTCCGCTTGCGCTTTTGATTTCCACCGCCGAGCTGCTTGCGTTATCAGCGGTCTTTTTACCGGCGTAAATGTTGAACAGGTTTGTTTTTTTACATGCTCCCCAATCATCCTCGTGATGCGCAGACAATTCAAAAGTACCGAGCTTTTTATCACCGGAGCTGATTTCCCATTCTGACTTGTATGACGCTACAGAACTATTTGGGACTTTTTGTTCTTCGTCTGTTGTTTTTGTAAATGTGTAACCGTCAGCCTCGATCGGAGAATTTGCTACTAACTTGAATAATGCTTTTCCCGGGAAACCAATCTTAGGATCGGTCGCTACATAGTCTTCGACCTTTACCGTGTACTGCTTTTTGTCAACGATCTCACTGAGAAAGCCCTTAAGGTCTATCGGACCGCTCGTCTCTGTAGCCTGCTGAGAGGACTCAGTTGCCGCGCCTGATGACTGCGCGCCGGATACGGCGGGGGCTTCGTTTTTGCCGCAGCCCGTGAACAAGGCTGCAGACGCCGTTATCGTTGATACTGCCAATACAGCAGCGATAAGTTTTTTAACAACTGTTTTTTTCATATTTTTTTCTCCTTTTATAAAGATTTTTATTTTAATAAGCTACTGAGCCGTAGCCTATGATAATCGAAAACCTTGAAGCTCCTTTGAAAAATATATCAAATCAAGATTCGCAAATTATATATAATATCATATTTTCGCCTATGTAATTAACCCGATTTTTCTTCCCGTTTATTTGTCCGTTCAATTACTATAACGAAAAAAATTTGTAAAATGATTTAAATAAATGAAAAATTTAAATATTTTTTTCGATTTTCTCCGTTTATTAAGTAGAAGAGAAAAAAATTAGAGTTGCCATTTTGTCAAAAACATGATAAAATAAATAAAATATTTATATCGGGATACGGAGGTGCTGAATGAAAAAATCAGAATTGCAACAGCTCGCAGCACGCGCAGCAAAAGGAGAAAGCGCGGCGTGGGACATGCTGTACCGTGAAATCAGCATGATCTCCGGTTCTGTATGCGGTAAGAACAACCTGTCCCGCGAGGACGTCGAGGACGTGAGCCAGGAAATCGCGCTCGCGATATCGGGCAGGTTAAGCGAGCTTGCCGCTATGGATAACCCCGAGGGCTATATCCGCCGCGTTACCGGCGGTACTGTAGTCGGCTGCGCTGTGGTATGCTGCGCCGTAGTCGCCAGGATGGTTGTCTGAGCCTGAGTTTCCTCCTGTGAATCCTCTGTCCCGGACGGTTTTGCAGAACAGGCGGTCAGCAAAACCATCAAAATCAACATAACGAATGCAAATAACTTTTCATAATCAGCACCTTTTCTCTTTTATATCGTTTATAAGCTATCTTCCGGTTAGTTTACAATAATTATATCAGTCATAATCCCTGCGTTTTTAAAAGTTGACCACTCGAAAACAATGTGATATAATTTATATATACTTATAAGAGGGCGAATCAAAATGAAGTATTGCATTAATTGTTTGTCCGAAAATCCCGATGACGCAAAACGTTGCCAAAATTGCAAATTCGAGTTCGGTCAGGCGCTGGATATTTTGGCTCAGAATAAAAAGCACGGAAAAAAAGAAGTTCAAACCAACAAATCAAAAACTAACGGTTAAGCTTATTGCCTATATAAGCTTAACCGCTTTTATTTTAATAAAGTCAAAATTTAAAAACAGAAAAAATAATAATGATATAATTAAAGCAAGCAAAAACATATTGAATAAAATCCGAAATCAGTATATAATGATATTGTCATGATGGAAAGAGGGTTACTATGTCAAGCACAACACAATATGTCAGGATGGATCTTGTTGATAACGGCTCGCTTGGCAGCGTTTTAGAATACATAAAAAACAACCGCAATAATTTTTTGAGCTGGAAAAACTATATCAATTATCTGCTCGAATCAAACGGCGGAAAATACACTCGCTTTGCCGACAAAATCGGTTTTAGTAAAAACACCGTCAAAAAGTGGTGCGTCGAGGGCAAAAAGCCCCAAAACCGTGACAGCTTTATAAAAATCGCATTTGGGCTGAATATGAACCTCGAGCAGACAAATCATCTGCTCCAAAAATACGGATCATATTCAAGACTTTATCCAAAAGACCTGTACGACGCAATAATTATCTATGTTATCCAAAAGCGCCAAGGGAGTTTTGACGATCCTAACTACAGCTTTGATTCAATAAAAAAGTGGAACGAAAAGCTTGCCGATATCCGTGCGGAGGTTCGGAAAAAATACAAAGAAAACCAGTTGAAGCTCCTTAACGGCAAAACCCTGAGTACGGTAATTGCGCATCAGAATATAGCGAGCTTAAAAGACGATTCTGATTTTGAGCGGTATATTCTTGATAACAGAAATATATTCTTCAATTCCTATAATAAGCTGGTTAGGTTCATCGACGACTTTATAAAGATCCGCGCAGATGAGTATAATCAGATACACGATAAGGACGAGGAACCGTTTAGCCTGCATTTTCTGATAAAGCAAAAGGGACTTAACGATTCGCTCGAGGTCGCGCTTTCTCAGCTCAGAACAAAACGAATCTTACCGAAGCGCGGTCAGCTGATAACTATCGGCGTTTTGCTGAATATGGTCGAGCAAGATATAAATACTATGCTCGAGCTTGCAAATATGCAAAAGCTTTATCCGCGCGATCAGCTTGACGCCATGATGATCGTTATGCTGACAAATGCTGTTGAAGAAAACCCCGATTTGGAGCTCAAAAACGCGTTGAGCTATATCCAAGGCGGCTCGAACCTCAAATTACGTGAGCAGTATCGCTCCGAGGTAGAGAGATTTTACAGCTGCGATTTTGGTTGCTTTAACGACAATCTGGATGATATTTTTGACTATATCCGAGATCAGGTCGAAAGCACGGATAACTATGAGGATGTTGTCGCCGATATAATGCAGTAAGGTTATACGGCGAAAGCGCAGGAGGTTAGTATGAAAAAAAGGATATTGGCGTTTTTGATCAGCGCACTGATAGTAACGTTATCCGGGTGCTCTGGAACAGAATCACCTAAACCTGTAGAAAACAAAGATGAATTTTTTTCAAGAATAACAGGGATATACACTGATTTAAGTTATTATGATGAGTATTATAATACATCATTTCAAATATTAAAAGATGGAACGTTTTTGATATATAATAAACGATTGATCGGTGAATCGACAATCAATAAAGGATACTTTCAAACAATATATATAAACGATGAACTCTCTTATCATGCAAGCATTTCAAAATTAGCCTCACATGCGTCAATAGGCGAATTTACAGATTCTATAAAAATTAATTTTAACCCTGTTCAAAATCATGATGATCCGATTGGAACGGATAGATACAACGCAAAAGACATTTGCAGTAACGACAGATTTGATATTTATTATCCTGGTTCACCAACTGATTATTTGCCCGCACTTGATAAATACACAAAAGAGTTTTCTAAAGATGAGAATGGCGATTTGACTGGTTATAATGTCTATGATTATGACAAAAATCTCGATAATAAACTTGACTATTATCTAATATATAATAACGAAACAGATCATGTATATAAAGAAATCTCATCTAATTATATCATTGATAGCGGGATATGGGTTGATTACACATCTGAAGCGCCGATAATCAAGGTATATGATTGCGAAAAAGGCAATGTCGAAGTTACAAGATATAGCTTGTCAGATGATTCTATAACTGAGTATGAATCCCAGCGCAAGAGTGAAGATCCATATTACTATATAGCAATAGAAAGTTCAATAATAATGATAAACGATAAAGAAGAAACGTATATTTCAGTAGTGCCTGACCAAAATACACTAAGAGTTTCCACCAATAGTTCCAACACCGGTATAAAAAATGATTATTACTTGTATTTATACGATACGCTTCCTGATTACAATACTCTTGTAAAAGACTCGGTTAAAGCCGTATCAGACCAAAAACAACTAAATAATTAAAAAGGAGATAAACGTGAAAAACGAAGCAGAAGTAATCAATCGCCTAAAATCATATGAACCGCTTTGGGACGATTGGGTCTATAACGGTAAACTATATGGCTCGGGCGGTTCGGGATGCGTGTTAGGACTTTCCAAGGGAGAAAAACGCTCGGTTGTAAAAGTTATTTATATAGAAGACAATCAGCTCAAATACAACGCGGTAAAGGATGAGATAGAAACAATGGCAACACTGCGCAGCGAATATCTTGTTGAGTGCCTTGACTACCGCATAGAAAAAGTAAACAACCAAAAAGGTGAAAAAATCGGGTATGACTTTCTTATCCATATGAATGAATATGAGCCGTTTTCCGAATTCCTGCGCGAGGAGGAATATGACCCGAACGAAGTCTGCGTACAGCTTGCAAAGGAAATCGGCGGAGCGTTATGCGTACTCCATTCCAATGGAATATTACACCGTGATATCAAGCCGGAGAATATTTTTATTGATAACTCAACTGGTGAACGTCATTTCCGTTTGGGTGACTTCGGCGTGTCAAAAAGGATAGGCGATATGAGCGGCTTGACAACAACGGGAACGCTCAACTTTATGGCGCCTGAGTCATTCAAATATTATGAGTACAGCTACCGTTCAGATATTTATAACCTCGGAATGACTCTTTATTATATACTGAACGATTTAAGATTCCCTGTGTTCTCAGAGGAAGAATCACAGTCAGATTTTGATTACAATACAGACTGCCGCTTGCACGGTGAAAAACTGCCCCAACCTGTATGCGGCAGCGACGAGCTTAAAAAAGTTGTACTTAAATGCTGCGAAGCAAATCCAAAGGACAGATATAAAGATATAAGCGAAGCTCTTAACGAATTGTTTGGACAAAGCATTCCTAAAATGGGTGTGCCGCTGAAAAAAAGTTCAAGCACGGTCACCAGAAAAAGAGTCGTGCAAAATAAAGGTTTACGTGTTTTGTTCATTGCAACTGCCGCTGCTGTTTTTATATTAACTATAGCTTTCAGTATATTAACTATCGGTCAAAACACTACTATTAATAATTCAAAAAAATATAAAGACCTTAAAATTAATCAAACGATTAACGAATCTCGTAAGAATATAGAGTATATGAATAATAACATCATAAAAACATTCACTCATAATTCTAACGAGATAAGTATCACATCAGAAAACATGGCTATTATAAAAACACAGGGCACTCCAATCCATTTTCAAGGAATATCGCTCTGCAAATATGAGTGTTATTTTAACAATGGTAGATTGTTCTATATATATTCTGATCAGGGTGATTATATATACCAAATATTTCTGTATAATGAAACTGTTGTCCGAGTAAAAATAGGAGGAAAAAACAGCACAGACGAGACTAATATAACCGGAGAGTATTATGCGATAGCCAAAAACGCTCAAAAAAAATATGATGATTTAAAAAAAGACAATCCTGATAATATTTTTAATAGCGATATAGAATACGATACAACTTCCCCTTATGAAGAAAATACAGGTTCATCACAAAAATCCGATAATAAAGAATTAAATGCTTCTTCTCGATATATTTCTAGAAGCGAGCTATCAGGTATGACCCTTGATGAAGTTCAATTAATTATTAATGAAATATTCGCAAGACATGGCTACTATTTTGCTGAAGAACCGTACAAGAGTCACTTTGAATCTTATGATTGGTACAGCCCTGATACAACAAATATGGATGTTGTTGGAAACCGACTTAATGAGTATGAGATTGAAAACTTAAAAGTCTTGGGTAGTTATCGCAATTCATTAGATCAATAACATTATATCAAAGAATCCGCCCTATAAATCTCAATATAAATCTGAATTATATACGAAGAACGGTTAGGTTGTATATCAGCTTAACCGTTTTTGCTTTCGGTCATCTTTTTTAAATCCGCATTTTTCCAGTGCTATACTTTAGTCAACAGGAAAAGAAAACATAATCTGAAATAAAAAAGGAGAATAAATATGTTTTGTCAAAAATGCGGAAATGAAATTCAGGATAACTCAAAGTATTGCCCCAAATGCGGAGCGCTCCATGGCACGGCAGATCAACCCGGATCGATAAGGGTCAATAATAACCAGAACGCAGGAAACAATCATTATAATTCAAGGTACGAAGTCCGCCAAGCTGAGCTCAGAGAGATTGATAATTTGATTTATTATTTCTCTCAAAAAGCGGCTGAGTATGACGAGATTGCAATGGTGACCGGTAAGTTGAATGTATTGGAAAGAAAGCTGAACAAAACCCCTAAAGCCGGTATAGTTTTTGCGTCCATCTGCGCGGGGTTCATTATTCTCAGCTTGATGATCGGGGCGACAAAGGGACCTCATAACGGAAAAGTATTAAGAAATTTAAAATCCTCCTAAAAACACAAGAGAGCTACGCCGCAGAAGAAACAAAAAACTAAATTTTCACTTGTCATCAGCACGATAGTATATTATAATAATCCTGTATGGCATATTAATAGGTTAATAGCGCGAAAATACAAGTCAAAAATTTTTTTCAAAAAAATTAAAACTTTTTTGTAAATCCGCTGTCTATTATTATGTAAGGCTTTTGAAAGCCGATGAAAAATGAGGAGGAATTTTAAATGAAAAGAATAATAGCTTTATGTCTTGCGGTGATTCTTGCCGCTTCCCTGGCTGCGTGCGGTTCGGCAGAATCTTCCGCCGGTTCCGCTGCAGCGGTTTTCGGTGATTGTCAAACGGTGGAGGATTTTATCAGCGCTGCAAAGGACTGCCTTGAGAAGGGCGACATTTACATGGCAAACGAAGCCGTAAGGACAGGATATGTAAAAACAGGCGACGATTCGTTAAGGCTGCTGCCGCTCAGCGGCAAGCCCACGGTGGAATCCACGGTGGTTGTTCACAGGTTGCGTATGTCCATAACTGCGGTTCCCAGCGCGTGCTGTATGCAGTATTTTTTGGGAAAAGAAATAGTTTTGGCACGCCCTGCCTTGCCATTATTTCCCTGTCTGCTTGTGTATACATTTCATCCTCAAACGCACCGTCTGCAGGCAATAGAGGTGGGCACCGTTTTATCATATGACAAGTTGGACACCGATTTGTTGAATATTGCCCTAACAAAACCTTTTTATGACGGTGTGGTTTACATTTACAATCTTTTGGATGCTATGGATGAAACAACTCGCAGGGAATTGGCTCCGCTTAATCACACATATCGATTTTCATATACGGAGAACGGAGAATTGTGCGGTGTTAGCTGCGGCGAAACCGAAGGAATTGTCAGCAAAACCGCAACCGGATACAATGTTATGATGCCGATGGATCCGCTTCAACGCAATAGTCCGAATTCATCGGAATTGGCGGTTAATCTTCAAGACGGCAAAATTGTGCAGATAACAGACAATATCCAAAAAAAATCCGAAACATTAAGCTATCAAAGCGACGGAAGCTGTATGGCAAAGGGCGCTATGAAATTCGACAACGGAGAGTCCCAAAACGCCACCGTCACCTATAATAAGGATAATTTGGCGGATTCAGTCGCCGTCAGCGATGAAAACTACACATTTACCTACAATGACCGGCAAATGCCTGTGAAGATAACCAAAACATCAAAAAACGAAACAAACGAGTATACCTTCTCATATGACAGCAAAGGAAACCTGCAAACGCAAACCGAAGATAATAATACCATCGCATATTTGTATGACGACGCCGGACGTATGGTGACATATACCATGGGTTCCAAATCGCATTCCATCAGCTATGATAGCAATAACCGATTAAAAGGAATAGCAGATCATTGGATTAACGAATTTGAATACCGGAGCGACAACGGAAAACTGGAATCTTTCTTTTACCCCGAGCGGGAACGCCGGTATAGCATTATCCGCGATGCAGACGGCTTTGTACTCGGGTTGTCCCGCCCTGATATAAAGATTAAAAAACTGCAAGACAGTCCGCTGTGTCCCGGATTCATTTCCAAGATTAACGAAAAACGCATCTACAACACATCAATATCGGATGAAGAATTGTATTTCATGGTTCAAGCGCCAACAAAACAGGATTATGAAAACTTTTTCACATTAGCTAAAGCAGACGGCTACAGCGAGATTCCTCTTGAATATCACGAAAATGAGTTCCAAAAAGGACGATGGCTAACAGATAATTTGGACTCTCCCACCGTTTCAATCCGCGTTAGATATTCGGAAGATTGCTCTCAATATTATATAGACATCTGTAAATGCAGCAAAAATGATATTGAGAATGGTTGGCAGGAATATTGCGACCAAAAATTTAGATAACGATTTTCGGAGAACCACAACCATGAAAGATGAACAATTGCATTTGGTGCAGCGGGCAAAAAGCGGCGACGAAAACGCGCTGAATCTCCTGTTGGATTACAACAAACGCTATATTTACGCGATTGCCTTTGCCTTATTGAAAAATCAAGAGGACGCGGATGACGCGGTACAAAAGACGATGATTACCGTTTGGCAGAGCATCTCAACGCTTGAAAATCCGGAAGCTTTTAAAAGCTGGCTGTATCGGATTGCTCACACAAGAAGCCTGAACGTTCTGCAATCAAAGAAAAACAATCGCTATATAATGGATGAGGATATCAGCGAGATGCCTCAGCTGGAGGATATGGAAAGCAATCTGATGCTGCCTCAGGTCTATGCGGAGCGTGAAGATCTCAGAAAGCGGTTGTTCCGCATTATTGACAGTCTGTCTGCCGTTCAGCGTGAATCGATTGTCCTGTATTACTTTAACGACAGAAGCGTAGCGGAGATTTCCGAGATTATGGACTGTTCCGAAAACACCGTCAAATCCCGCCTGTATCTCGCCCGCCATTCTATCAAGACAAGGATTGAAGAACAGGAAAGAAAGAGCGGCGAGAGATTTTACGGCGTCGCGGTGGGCGTCCTTCCCATCGGCTATTTTGTTGAGGAGCATATCAAACAAAATCTGCCGCCTGCCGGTACGTTGGATCATCCGGCAACGACAGCGCAGCAGGCAGAAACAAACGCCGCGCCGCAGGTTGCCGCAAAGACAGCCGCCAAAGGCATGACGACGGCAATAAAGACGGTTCTCGCTGTCGTAGGAATTGCCGCCGTAGCGGTTGTCGGTATCATAACGGCAAAGCTGGTGGCTGACAGTCAGAATAAGGATGCTTCCGCTCCGATAGACACACAAACGCCGGTCGAAGCCGAGGTGTTTACGGAAAAGCCGACAGAAGCCGCCACCGAGCCGCTGACAGAAGCTCCTACCGAGTCGTATGTTGACGCTTATCGCGGTTATCTTGAGGTACTTGAGAATCACAAAAGCGATATTGAAGCCTATGACTGGCAGTTAGGCGATGATGAAAGTCGTCCGGTTGTCTTTGCGGATATCGCGGGAGATGAAACACCGGAGATGATTGTTGCCTGTTGTAATCCGACGCTTTCGACAACAGTATCCTCTTTTCTCAATATTTTTCAATACAAGGACAACTCGGTAAAACAGGTTTATTCTATGGACAACAGTAAAACAGATGGCTTTTTCCAGCTGGACTACAACGGTCCCGGGGGACTAAATATATTTGTTTTATTTCAAGAGAAAAACAACAAAGAGCTGTGTCTGCACAGGGCGCAAATAGACGGAAGCTTTTCCGAGGACATTTATTCGTTTGTCGAATCAGAGGGCAGGTTATCCGCACGGAAAAAAGCGTCTTACAGCAAACCGTTCGCGGTCGATACGCAGCCCAAGGTGGAGATTGATTCCGCTGCTGTTACCGAAGATATGTTTTTTTCGAAGCTTGATGAAATCAATAAAAACACATCAACCGTTCTGATGCGCAGTAATGCCGATACTGCTATAGAACGAGCCAAATACATTAAAGATATGATGGACAGCCATGAGAACCAAGCCTTGACTTATGATGAGGCAGTCGCTTATCTCAAAAAGCAGATGGGGGAAAGCTCCGGTACAAATGACAATTCGTCAGAAGAGGCTTACTCCGTTATCGCGGGCAGATACACCACGTCATTTTCCAGACATTTCCAATCTTCTTTGAAGATTGACAGCAACGGTATGTTTGAAACGGAATATTACTATGATCCCAAAGAAACAAAAGGACAGGGCTCCATCACTGACCCCGCCGTATACTCCCTTTTCAGGGGTAAAATAGAAAATCTTACAAAAACAGGCGATTATACCTATACCTTTCACATAACAGATGTTTCATATGATTATCCTGTGGGGGAAAGCGGCGATATCACCTATACAGACATTCTTACGCACACGGAAAAGAGTATGCACGCCGGGTTTGTGAAGCATCCCTTTGAAACGGAGGGGACGATGACCTTGTATGCCAAAGGCTTAATGCCGTCCGACATGAAAGAATCGCATTTCACATCCTATATCTTTCCGGATAATCCCAAAACGTCTGAAAGAGCTCGCTCACCGATAGCACACAATATCATTTATATTCCAACCCATTCTCAAGATCACCCATACTACGGACAATAAAAGAGAGAGAGTTATGAAAAAGAAAACTATTATTATTTGCGTTACAGTCGCCATTGCGGTATTCGCCGCGTCGCTGGGAATTACCTACGCCATCATTACGGCGAACCGTACCCCTGCCGCTACTCCCGATGAAGCGGCTGCAGATGCGCCAACTGCCGTTTCGACAGAAGCCACTACACAGCCGACGACCGCCGCTCCGACAGAAGCCACTACCGAGCCGCCGACCGAACCGCCCGTGAGGTGCTGCGGGAGAACGAAAGCGACATTCGCGCCTATACCTGGCAGTATAAAACCGATACGCCTCAACCCATCGCTTTTGCCGATATCATGGGTGATGATACACCTGAGATGATTTATGTGTACTCAAATAACAACAACGCAAATGTGAAAGTATACTCTTATAACGGCGCAAGCGCAGTTGAAGCGTCAGATTATCAGCTTCCCGATAACAACAACCGTATGCCGGGAAGTATGTTTCTGTCACAAATTGACGGATCACTCTATTTATTTGAGTATTCCGCTCCCGGTGTTGCAAGCTTTGAAACGGCATACCGTTTCGATGAAAGCGACAGCAGCTCCATCTATCCGGCGGAGGTTATCCGATACAGCCCGAGGAAAGATTTGCAGAACACAGAGTATGGTCAGTCCAGAATAAACGGTTCTGTAGCAGCTCCGACAGAAGCAAAAGAAGCCTATCTGACGCTTGCCGAAAGCACAGACACTTTGCTGATAAGCTCCAGTGATTCTCAGGGAAACAGCTATCCCCGTTCTCTCGGACTGGACGCGGAACGCTACCCCAATCAATCTATGACCTTCGATCAAGCTATCGCGTATTTAAGCAATATCATTGAATATAAGTAATATCTGAATCCGTGAATCTCCGGATACAAAGCCTGAATAAAGATAGAGCATACCGGAAAAAACGCGAAAAATAACAAACACCTATATGATGAAAGTGAAACCTGACCGTAGGGGACGGCATCCTTGACGTCCCACTGCACAAAACGTCAGGCTTTTAGGAACGTCCGGGAAGCCGTCCCCTACATAATGGTTGATGATGGATGATTTCAGTTTTACGGATTCAGGTAATACCGCACACCGGAACGATGCACCGCGGTTCCGGACGGATTTTATCACGACAAACGCATGAAAAAACTGTAATGAAAGATTAAAGAAATGAAATAAAAAAAGCGCCGCCTTTATTCTATAATAGATTGCTCTCAATATAATATTCGTATCTTTAAATGCAGCAAAGATGATATTGAGAATGGTTGGCAGGAATATTGCGCCCCAAAATTTGTATAACGATTTTCGGAGAACCACAAACATGAAAGATGAACAATTGCATTTGGTGCAGCAGGCAAAAAGCGGCGACAGCGCGGCGCTGAACGCCCTGCTGGATGAAAACAAAAACCGCGTATACGCCATTGCGTTTGCGCTGCTCAAAAACAAAGAGGACGCCGAGGACGCCATGCAGCAGGCGCTGATTACCGTGTGGCACAGTATTCAAAGCCTTGAAAACGAGGGCGCCTTTGACAACTGGCTGTATCGCATTACCTACACACGAAGCTTGAATATTTATAAAGCAAGGCATAACAAAGATATGATACTTGACAGAGATTTGGGTGATATTTCACAGGCTGAATTTTTGGAAAGCGAACTCATGCTGCCGCAGGAATACGCCGAGAAAAACGATTTGCACAACCGGCTGTTTGCCATCATAGATTCGCTTTCGCCCGTTCAGCGCGAAACCGTTGTGCTGTATTATTTTCACGATAAAGGCGTCGGTGAAATTGCAGAAATTATGGACTGCTCGCAGGGAACCGTAAAGTCGCGCCTGTACCTTGCCAGAAACGCCATCCGCACCGAAATTGAGGAGCAGGAAAGAAAAAGCGGACAGCGGTTTTACGGCTTTGCGGTGGGCATTATTCCTATCGGAAGGTTTATTGTCGAAAACACGGCAAAAACCATGCTTACGCCGCAGGTCGGAGCCAAAATCCTCCTTGCCGCTCAACAAGCCGCTTTTTCGGCAGGCATCGTTGCGGCAGGCGCAGCCTCAACGGCGGCAACCGGCACTGCGGCTGCCACCGGCGGTTTTTCGCTCGGCGTAAAAATTGCTGCCGTTGCCACCGGCGCGGTGCTTGCCGTTTCCGCCGCCGGAATTGGCGTAAAGCTTTTAATGGACAACATCCGCCGACCCGACGCACAATCGGACAACGAGCGTACTGCCACAGTGGCGTCAACCGCGCCTGCAACAACGTCGGCACCGACAGCACCCGCAACCACGTCAGCACCGACAGTGCCGCCGCTGCGCGCGGCATATACCGCTTTTTTGCAGGCGCTCCAAGCCGACGAGCAGGCTGTCAGGGACTACGACTGGCAACAAATGGACTATCCCTCTGTCAACGGCAGCAAGTCGGTGGCGTTTGCCGACATTATGGGCGACGAAACACCCGAAATGATTCTCACCGGCTGCTTCGGCACGGATGACGTGCTGCGCACTAATGCGCTTTTAAAAATCTACCAATTTAAAGACGGCACGGCGCAGGCGGTTTATACAATGGCGCCGGACGATGAATTGAGAAGGCTGGATTTTGCCGATTTCAAGAATGTCGGTCCCTTCACCGCCAACTACGCGCTCTATCAGCGCGCAGGCGAAAAAACCTTGTATCTCTACGCCTTTGGCAGCGAGGGCTTGATGAATTATTCGCTGATTCGCAGCTTTGACGGTGCTTCCTTGAAAACGCTTGTTCGGCATACAAGTGACCATACAGGCGATACGCCGGTGAATGACTATTACGTTGACGGACAAAAGGTACAGGAGAATGCCTTTACCGCGCGCGCAAGAAAACTTTCCGAAAATTGCTCGACGGTGCTGATGCTGAGATCCTCCACTAAGCATCCCGCTTACCGTCCGGGCTTTGACGACATAAAAAACAGTGCGAAGCCGATTGCCAAAACCTACGACGACGCGCTGACCTATTTGCAGCAGGAAAGCAGCGGACAGCCCATCGCGTCGGCGCTGCCTGTTGCCGGAACCTACAATGTTTTTATAAACGAGGCGGAGCATTACAGCACCATGCGCTGTACAGTGAACAACCTTCAAAAAACCTCCGGTACGACCTATTCTTTTACGCTCGGCGACAGGCATCTTGACCAAACGCCCGGCATAAGCGGACAGGAACGGATTATCAATAAAACAGTGACCGTTACCTATGCCGAAAACGGTATGGATAACGACAGCGAGCTGACCGTTTATCAAAAGGGCACGCCGGTTTCGGATCTGCCGGAGAATGTACGGAGAAAGTATCAATTTAAACTGAATCGTGTGGATGACGCTCCGATTGCGTATAATTTACTATATGACAGTCAAAACGACCGGCTGTTTTGGGAAAACTACGGAATTGACCGTTATGAAAACAGTTCATTGTAAACGAAAATCCAAAATGAAAAAGAAAAAGCTGGCTGAACATCCAGACATCTTTTAAATAGGAGGTATCATCATGAAAAAACTAATCTCTATGTTCATCACAGGCGCAATGCTGCTTACGGCATTTCCCACCGTTTCGGCGGCAGTGCAAACAAACCCGGGTTACACCACCGAACAACCTGCGGTTAAGACTGACGCTGATTCTTTACCAACCCTTGATGTTGGGGATGAATCCGCATTCAAAGGCTACACACTTTCCAATGTATCCGCAGGTGAAAGGGAAAACGCAGATAGCCTTGCCGACAAAACAGGTTCGGCTTCG
>CADBXH010000012.1 GCA_902798605.1 uncultured Ruminococcus sp.
TCGCCTGCCTTGGCGAGAGCCTCGGCTGCCATATAGGTGTGGGCGATACCTGTCGGGCAGGCTGTTACCGCCAGTACGCGGTAGCCTGATTTTTGCTCACCCGCGGGAGCTGCCGCTTCCTCGGGGAACTGAGCGGTTTCCTGAGCGTCGATGATCTTCAGGAATTCGTCGGCGGATTTTGCCGCTTTTAGCTTTGCGGTGAAGTCCTCGTGCATAAGCATTTGCATAAGCCTTGCGAGAACCTCAAGGTGAACGTCGCCGTCCAGTGTTGCGGCTATCATAAAGATGAGCTTGCAGGGCTGTCCGTCGGGAGAGTCGTAGTCAACGCCGGCGGGTACTGTGATCGCCGAGAGCGCGGGAGCCTTTACGGCTTCGCTCTTAGCGTGCGGGATAGCGACTTCCATACCGATCGCGGTGGTGCCCATTTGTTCGCGGGCAAGAATGCCCTCTTTGTAGGCGGCCGCATCCGATAAGTTACCGCTTTTCTCGTGTAATTCCACGAGCTTGTTGATTGCTTCACCCTTGTCTTTTACCGAAACGCCAAGGGCGATGCTTTGCTTTTTAAGCAAATCGGTGATGCGCATAGTGTTCCTCCTTAGTTTTTGTTTTTTTATAATCTATCAGGCGATTTTTAACGGAAAACGATATTTATCCAATACTCTGTGCAACGCGTTGTTGTCCGCTTTGCTGTTGCCTGATCAGGATCCGAATTCTTTATCGAATTTAACAAGCAGCTCGTCGATTTTTTCCTTTGTCGCGAGTCCGCTCAAAAACGCTGTGGCATTGCCGCAAACGCTGCCGAGCTTGAGCGCGTAGGAATAGCTTTGTTTTGTTTCGTAGCCCGCTATGAATCCGGCTACCATCGAGTCGCCCGAGCCGACGGTGTTGATGACCTTTTCCTTTAGGACTCCTGCTTTGTGCTTTCCGCCGTTTTCGTCGATGAGCATCGCGCCCTCGCCGCCCAGCGAGATGAGCACGTTCCGGGCGCCCATCTTTTGGAGCTCCTTGGCATATTTTTCAATATCCGCCTCGGTCTTGACCTCGGTGTCAAATATCTCGGAGAGCTCCTGACGGTTCGGCTTGATCAGGAAAGGCTTGTATTTGAGCGAGTTGACAAGCAGTTGCTTTGTCGCGTCGACAACGATCCTTACGTCCTTGTGGCTGATACGCTCGAGCATCCTCTCGTAAACGTCGTCGGGCATAGTGTTGGGGATACTGCCCGCGATCACAAGGGTGTCGCCGTTTTTGATACGGTCGATCTTCTGGAGCAGCCGTTCGAGCTCCGAGTCGTCGATATGCGGACCCTGACAGTTGATCTCGGTTTCTTCTCCCGCCTTGATCTTGACGTTGATGCGCGAGATACCGTGCTTTAGCTTGATGAAATCCGTAATGATGCGGTCGTTGCGGATCCCTTTTTCGATAGCTTCTCCGGTGAAGCCCGCAACAAAGCCGTAGGCGGTGCTGTCAAGCCCGAGCTCGGCGAGCACGCAGGAAACGTTTATTCCCTTGCCGCCGAAGTAGTATTCCTCGCTTGTTGTGCGGTTTGTGATACCGCTCGTCAGCTTGTCGAGCCTTACGACATAGTCGATCGAGGGATTGAGAGTTACTGTGTAAATCAAAGCATTACCTCCTTTATTACCGTTGCGTTACTGAAAGAATTGTCCGGCACCTTGTCGGTGATTATACAACATTGTCTGAGCGGAGAAAATGACACGGGAAAGACGCGCTTGAACTTTGTGTGATCCGCCGTGACAAATGCCATATAGCTTTTGGCGACTGCCGCTTCTTTCATCTTTGCCTCATCGATGTCGGGGGTGGTGAACCCGGCTTCTACATCTATCCCGTTAGTGCCGATAAAAGCCTTTGAAAAATTAAGGTTTTTAAGGCTCGAGATGCCCTCCGCGCCGACTATCGCCTCGGTGGCGGGCTTTACCTTTCCGCCGACTATATAGGCGTTGAGTCCGCGCTTTATTAGCTTGCGCGCGTGGACGATGCCGTTTGTTACGTATACCGCCTTGCTCGTTTCGGGGATGAAGTCGATCAGCCGCGAGGTTGTCGTTCCGGCGTCGATGTAGACAAAATCCGTGTCGTTGATGAGCGTTGCGCAGTAACGGGCTATCTCGGTCTTTTCTTCCTGCATCAGGGTTTCCTTGGTGGATGTGGGGTCCTCAATAAAGCCGATGGTCTGTTTTATCGACGTTGCTCCGCCGAAAACCTTTTTAAGTTTGCCGAGCTGGTCGAGCGCCGTAAGGTCGCGCCTTATTGTGGATTCCGAGGTGTCAAGAAGTTGTGAAAGCTCCGATACCGTGACTGCGTGCTTTTCGTTAATTATGCTTAAAATTGAATGATATCTTTCTTGTGTGAGCAATTTTGACCACCTCTTGATTACATTATATCACTAAAATGAGCAAAGTCAAGCGTATTTGATGTAAAATAATCAAAAAAATACAAAAATTGTTTATGTATCTTATACATTTTGCGAATTTACATTTTGTCATTTTTTTGATAGAATATAAGTGCAGAAACTAATTGCGCCTTTTTTAACTATTTTTTTATTGATTTTCAATATTTTCTTAAAGGAGGTTTTAGTTATGTCTGACAAAACCAAGGTGGTCATTACCGATGACCAAAAATCGGTAAAGGTGCCTAAAGGGATAAGGATGATTGTCAGGCGGAGCTGCTTAGCAGCGCTGCAAACGGAGAATATTGGCAGCCCATGCATAATTAAAGTTACCTTTACGGACAATGCAAAGATGAGAGAATTAAAACAAAGGTATGCAGGCAAAGACATTGAAGCGGGGGCTATGTGGCTGCCGGAACCCGAGGACGGAGTATTCGGAACAATTTTTATCTCAGTGGAGAAGGCACAGGAGCTTGCAAAGTTTTATGACTGTTCACTGCAAAAAGAGATTTGTTATCTCACTGTTCACGAAGCACTGCACCTGATTGAGCACAAAAAACAAAGCAAGCAAAACAAGTTGAAAATGCAGGAAAAAAAGGAAACAGTAATGTATCAGCTGGGGTTACCGCTTACCTCGAGATACGCAATCAGCAATTAGCACAACCTCGGCAAAAACCTAAGCAAGAACTGTCCCGTGCAAGCGGGACAGTTTTTTGCATTGATTTGAGTTAAATAACAGCATTATTATTGATATTGAAATACCTTTGTGATATATTATAAAGTGTATTAATATGTAAAGGATGTGGCTGTATGGAGGAACAACTGTATTATAAGGACGCCCTAAAGCTCGCTCAAAAGGATTACCGCGCGTGCATTTCAAAGGGTAAATCACCATGTCTGCCCGTGCTCGACGACTTTGTGACGACAAGTAACCTTGCCGCAAGCGTTGATTTAGGGATAGTTCAGATCCCCGCAAGCTTGATCGTCGGTACAAAAACGAGGGGCAGGATGAACGCCTTCAGCTCAAACTTTATGCCTATCTTAGAGGAGGGCACGGAGTTTGCCGACAAATGGAAGCGCCTTTGCGACGCCCACCTCACCGAGGGTATCCGCGACCCGATAAAGGCTTACGAATATATGAACCGCTACTATGTGGAAGAGGGCAACAAGCGCGTCAGTGTGCTCAAGTTTTTTGACGCGCTGACAATCCCCGGCCACGTTATCCGCATTTTGCCCGAGGGCGGCGGAGAAGAGGTCGAGCTCTACAACGAGTTTTTGGAGTTTTACAAGTACAGCAAGGTTAACTTTATTGAATTCAGCAAAAAAGGCTGCTATGCTATGCTCCAAAAGGCTCTCGGCAAAGAAGCGGGCGAGGAGTGGAGCGACGACGACCGCAGCGAGTTTGCCGGAACATATTACCATTTTAAAAAGGCTTATTTGGCGAGCGGCGGCGACAAGTTACAGTCGACCGTCGGCGACGCTATGCTTAGCTATATTATAGTATACGGCTACCCCGAGCTCTCCACGGCCGAAACTTCGGAAATCAAAAAGAACCTCGTCAAGATGTGGGAGGAGGTAGAGCTGCGCGAGGACGATGAGCCGATTGAGCTCAGCTCCGAGCCCGCAGAGGAGGTAAAGCCGAACGTTATTACGCGTATGCTTTCGGCAACGACAAAGCGAATGAAGGTCGCGTTCATCCACGACGGCAGCCCCGAAAAATCGGGCTGGGTACACGACCACGAAAAGGGAAGAAACTACATTCAGCGAGTTTTTGAAGATAAAATAGAAACCGTAGCCTACAACAACGCGATGAACAACGCGCTCGATAATCACCCCGATGAGGTGATCCAGCAGGCTATAGACGACGGAGCAAAGATAGTTTTCACCACCTCTCCGCGCCTGACAAAGGCGAGCCTGAGAGCAGCGATCGACAACCCCGAGATAATCGTGATGAACTGCGCGCTCAACAAGTCGCACAGGTACATCCGCACGTACTACACAAGGATGTACGAGGCAAAATTTGTCCTCGGCGCGCTGGCGGGGTCGCTTTCCGAAAGCGGTAATCTCGGCTACGTCTGCGACTACCCGATCTACGGCCAGATCGCGGGTATCAACGCCTTTGCGCTCGGCGCGCAGATGGCAAATCCGCGCGCCAAGGTCTACCTTGAATGGTCGGCTATCAACGGAGCAAAGGAGGCTGCGCGGAAGCTGGCGGAAAAACGAATACACTATATCTCCTCTCAGGATACCGCGAGGTTCCGCGAGGACGACCGCGAAAGCTTCGGGCTCTCTTATGTAAGGGACGACGAGCGCGAGCTGCTCGCAAACCCCGTTTGGAAGTGGGGCGTTTATTACGAGGAGATTTTGCGCCGCGTGTTCAACAAGACGATGCAGGCGGAGTACGAAAAGAGTAACAAGGCGCTCAATTACTATTGGGGAATGTCTGCCGGCGTTGTAGATATCGGCTATTCGCTGACGCTCAACAGCGCGTCCAAAAGGTTCGCGCAGTTCCTTACCGAGAGCATTTCTCACAATGTGTGCACTCCGTTTTTGACTCCGATCTACACACAGAACGGCGATGTTATCGGAAAGGGAGAAAAAACGCTCAGCCTCGACCAGATCATCAGTATGGACTACCTTGTTGAGAATGTCATCGGAAGTATACCGCAGTATGAGGACCTCAGCCCGATGGGCAAGGCTACCGTTGACACCGCGGGCGTTGAGAGCGCTCAAAGCACCTCTCAGAACACGGAAGAAGCCGAAGAAAAGAAAGATGTTGAAGCCGGTGAGCAGCAATGAGGATATTGGCTGTTTCCGACATCGAGTCAAAATATTTATACGATTATTATACCCCGGGCAAACTCGATAATATAGATATGATAATCGCGTGCGGCGACCTGTCAGTCGATTATCTCGAGTTTTTGGTGACGCTGGCGGATGTTCCGCTGCTCTATGTTCACGGCAATCACGATGATAACTACAGGCGCGAGCCCGAGGGTTGCATATGCATTGACGAGAAGTTTTACGAGTACAATGGGATCCGTTTTGTGGGCTTGGGCGGCTCATACCGCTATAAGGAAGGCAAGTATATGTATTCCGAGCGGCAGATGAAGCGAAAAATACAAAAGCTTTGGTTCAAGATACGCAGGCGCGGCGGCTTCGACGTCCTTGTGACTCACTCGCCCGCAAGGCATCTCAACGATTTTGACAACCATACCCACAGGGGCTTTAACTGCTTTAATCTTTTGCTTGACCGCTACAAGCCCAAGCTGTTCGTCCACGGCCATGTACATACGAACTACGGCGCGAGGATACCGCGCAAATGCGACCATAACGGAACGATAGTCATCAACGCGACCGACCACTATTTTTTGGATATTGATTTTTAAATGAAAATTACAGCATTGACCGAAAACACTTCAAAAACAGGGCTGCCCTATGAGCACGGGCTGAGCCTTTATATTCAGACCGAAAGCCATAATATCCTGTTCGATACGGGGCAGACAGAGCTTTTTGCGCAAAACGCAAAGACGCTCGGGATAGATCTGAGCAAGGTCGATATCGCCGTGCTCTCGCACGGTCACTACGACCACGGCGGAGGGTTAAAAAAGTTTTTGGAGCTCAACAAAACCGCGCCTGTTTATATGAGCAAATACGCGTTTGAGCCGCATTATAACGGTACGGAGAAATATATCGGGCTCGATTTGAGCCTAAAGGACAGCGACAAGATCGTTTTGACCGACGGCGTTACAAAGCTTGCCGACGGTCTGACGCTTTACTCCTGCAACGAAAAAGAAAAGCTGTGTGATCTGGGCAGCTTCGGGCTAAATACTAAAGAAAACGGCGCTATAGTCCCCGATGACTTCCGCCATGAGCATTACCTTTTGATTGAGGAAAACGGCAGGCGCGTGCTTATCAGCGGTTGCTCGCACAAGGGGATAGTAAATATCGAGAGCTGGTTCAAGCCCGATGTTTTGATCGGAGGCTTTCACCTGTCAAAGCTCGAATTGGGCGACAGGCTGAAAATGATAGCTCAAAGGCTGGAAACTTACGGCACAACTTACTACACCTGTCATTGCACGGGAGCTGAGCAATACGGCTTTATGAAGTGTTATATGGACAGGCTCAACTATATTTCCGCGGGCGATTGCATAACGGTATAAATGCTTATAAACACTTCAATGCTTTAGTATAATGAAAAATTTTTTCAAAAAAAGTATTGAAAGTATTGACAAATCTGTTTTTCGGGTATAGAATATTGACAACGAAAACATAATCTAAACTGTTGAGGAAGAGTGAGTAGGCGTTGCCTCTTCTCTTAAAGAGAGCCGCGGATGGTGAGATCGCGGCAGAGAACACAGTGCTGAATGGACTTCCGAGGGCGAGCAGAAATGACGGTATTCACCGCAGAGTATGTGAGACGGAACTGGACTTTCCGTGATCAAAGGTCAGCGTATGTAAGTACGCGTTAAGAGGACGAATTTTTCGTCAAGCAGGGTGGCACCGCAGGATTTTATCCTGTCCCGGCAGTTTTGCCGGGACAGGTTTTTTATTTTATATAACATTAAACGGGGGAATATTGATGTTATTAACAAAACGATGGCGCAAAACCAATTAAACAAACCATAATCAAAAATCAAAACTAAAATCAAAAATAATTTACTATGAAGGAGTAATTACTATGTCAGAAAACAAAATCCCTTACAAAATCTATCTATCCGAAAACGAGATCCCGTCAAAATGGTATAACCTCAGGGCTGATATGAAAAACAAGCCCGCTCCGCTGCTCAACCCCGGCACAGGCAAGCCCATGACAGCCGAGGAGCTTTCCGTAGTATTCTGCGAGGAGCTCGTTCAGCAGGAGCTCGACGATCAGACAGCGTATATCGACATCCCGCAGGAGATACAGGACTTCTACAAGATGTACCGTCCCGCTCCGCTTGTAAGAGCATACTGCCTTGAAAAGGCGCTCGACACTCCCGCAAAGATCTACTACAAGTTTGAGGGCAACAACACCAGCGGCAGCCACAAGCTCAACTCCGCTATAGCTCAGGCATATTACGCTAAAAAGCAGGGCTTAAAGGGCGTTACTACCGAGACCGGAGCAGGTCAGTGGGGCACAGCTCTCTCGATGGCTTGCGCTTATCTCGGACTCGACTGCAAGGTTTATATGGTAAAGGTAAGCTACGAGCAGAAGCCCTTTAGAAGAGAAGTTATGCGCACCTACGGCGCAGAGGTAACTCCCTCTCCCTCAAATACGACAAACGTAGGCAGAAAGATCCTCGAGGAGCATCCCGGCACAACAGGAAGCCTCGGATGCGCTATTTCTGAGGCGGTCGAAGTCGCAACCTCCAACCCCGGCTACCGCTATGTTCTCGGCTCGGTACTCAACCAGGTACTGCTCCACCAGAGCGTTATCGGCCTTGAGGCAAAGGCTGCTCTCGATAAGTACAACATCACTCCCGACATCATCATCGGCTGCGCAGGCGGCGGCTCGAACCTCGGCGGACTTATCGCTCCGTTTATGGGCGAGAAGCTCAGAGGCGAAAAGGATTACCGCATCATCGCTGTTGAGCCCGCTTCATGTCCGAGCTTTACACGCGGTAAGTTCGCTTATGATTTCTGCGACACGGGTATGATCTGCCCGCTCGCTAAGATGTACACACTCGGTTCGGGCTTCATTCCCTCCGCAAACCACGCGGGCGGACTACGCTTCCACGGTATGTCTTCAACCCTCAGCCAGCTTTATCATGACGGCTATATGGAGGCTACATCTGTTGAGCAGACTTCTGTATTCGAGGCTGCCGAGCAGTTCGCGAGAGTTGAGGGCATCCTTCCCGCTCCCGAAAGCTCACACGCTATCCGCGTTGCTATCGACGAGGCTCTCAAGTGCAAGGAGACAGGCGAGGAGAAGACTATCCTCTTCGGTCTTACAGGAACAGGTTACTTTGATATGGTCGCTTACGAGAAGTTCAACGACGGCGTAATGAGCGACTATATCCCCACGGACGAGGATCTCGAGCAGGGCTTCAAGGGCCTTCCCCAGGTTCCCGGACAGGAGTAATACAATAATAAAGTAAAATGACAAAGCTCCCCTGACGCGCAATGGCGTTTGGGGAGCTGTTGTATTATTCAGTTTATTGGGAAAACAATATGCTTTTTATCAATACAAAAATCCAGCCTGCCGCAAAGGAAGAAGCGTTTAGAATCAGCGAAAAAATGATTGGACGCAGACGCTTATAACTGAGAAGGCGCGAGAACAGCAAGGCTTCCGTAAATACGACTGCGACTTCAAGCAGAGCCATAATAAAGTACGGCACGGGCTCAGGCAAAAATACTACGGAAAAATAGTATATAAGGTTTACGATAGGGTTCGTAAAGCAGTTAACAAGCGCAATAAAAAGATAATCCGTCGGTTTGCGCACCCTGAGCACGGCGGCAGCGATCAACTCTACGGCAAGAGTCAGCAGCAGAGCAGTGAGAATAGACTTCAAGTACGGATTCACTGTTTATTATCTCCGTTGAAGGGAGGATTTTGCGGATCGTTCCGGGGGTTGCGCATATTATTTTCCTGAGGCGGATTCTGCGGATAATGCGGATATTTATCCCGAGGCGGATTCTGCGGATTGTTCTGCGGATAATACGGATAGTTATCCCGAGGCGGATTTTGCGGATCATTCTGCGGATAATACGGATAGTTATCCCGAGGCGGATTTTGCGGTTTGGATTTTTTGCGCCATATCAATACACCGATGATACTGAGGAGCGCTACAAAAAGAATCGGAAGAATAATAAGCAGCGCGGTGATCAGTGAATCTATGCCGGAGGAATTATTGTTGTCGCCCGGCGTGGTAGTCGGCGCTACGGTAGTGGTCGTGCTCTTAGCTGCGGTTGAGCTTTTTTCAGTGGGAGGTGCAGTGGTTTCCTTAGCCGCGGTCGTGTTGTTCTCGGCGGATGAGGAGCTTTCGGATTCGCTGTTTGAGGATATTTCTTCGGATTCGGAGCTTTGGTAGTCGGATTGCTCATCGGAAGATTCGTCGTTTCTTTCGTCCTCGGAATAATAGACTACGTAATCCGAGCTATCATCGGAATAGTAATCAGATTCTTCAGAGCTTGACAGTCTGCTGTCAGGCGGAATAATACCGTCTGCCGAAATTGGTGTACTCCAAATAATACTCATAATTTTTTCTCCTTATCTTTTTTTGAACATATCATGCCGAGTATCAGCATGCATAAAACTGTTAACACGGAAATCAGGATCGCGTTGAGTAAAAATGAACGGATCCTGAAAAAGAACATCAGGAAAGTTCCCAAAAACAAACCTAAGGTCGTAAAGCCGAAAGCGACGCCCGGATACTTTTGCAGTACCGATACTATCAGCGCCAGCGTAACAGCCATAGTCATACTGAATATCGAGATGCCTAACAGCGAGATGGTCATAAGGTTTTCTCCCGCGATCAAAAACGGTAACGCGCCGATGGTGCTTATTATAGCGGTAAGGCGAATCCCGATTTTGTCGGTCAGCACACCGCCCAGGCCCTTTCCGATACCCATAGCGAAAAAGAGCAGGATCGTTTGCAGCTCGGTTTTGTTCCATGAGGTCGGGATCCCGTAGCCCATAAAGGCTCGCACCGCAACAACAAAGGTCGCGAGCGCTATGATCACAGTCGGCGAAAAGCGATTTGAGGCAAAGCGATATTTTTTCAGATTATCATGTCCGTCATCATCCTTAAACAGCTCGGCGAGCATAATAGGCGCGAGGGACAAAAGGTTGATTATTAACACAAAAATGATTTGGATATGATGCATAGCCATCAGTTTGCCGACCACAAGTCCGAAGGAACCACCCGCCACAAAAACCGCGCTCGGCGTCATTTTTCCGGGGGATGAGCGCAAAGTCAACTCCGCACCGTGAACGTGTATCAGACAATTGCCCAGCGAAATCACTACGATGATCAAAAATGCATTTAGATTGAGCCACATCAGAACAAGCGACAAAGTTGTAAGCGCGGTCCCGATGAGCGCAAAGTTGATTTTGATATTTTTATCGCGCAAAAAGCCGAAAAATCCCTGCGGCACAAAAGCGACAAAGTCATAAATCAACATCAGCCACCATACGTAGATGCTGTCGATATATGAAGTCAGCACGTAAAATGAGGTTATTTCAACAATAAAATGTACTGCAAAATACAGCATACCAAGTGTATCGCATTTTTTTATGATAAAAACCCCCTCATCTTTCTAAATATATTATTATCTTACCACAAACAGGTTGTGTTTGTCTATAGCAAAACGGATAGATATGAACCCGGTTTAGACGGTCCTGTATTATAGAGAAGCATTATCCGAAAAGCACTTATTAAATCATCTGTCACATATTTCTAAAAAGGAAATATAACTCCTTGAAATAACTTTGTGTTTTTGAATGATTGACTATGCCGGACAATAATGATATAATTTCTACAGAATTCGACATTGGGGGTTACAGTATGTCAAAAACGGAAATTCGTTATTTCAGCGGTTATATCCGCAATTTTAAAAACCTTTGCGACGAGCTTGGCATTGAGCAGGGCTTGAGCCGTGCCGAGCGCGAGAGCGAGATCCTTACAAAAGCCTACGAAAAATGGGGAACGGAACTGATGAGCCACCTCTGCGGCGCTTTCGCTTTCGCTATTTGGGACGATGAAAAGCAAAAGCTCTACTGCGTCAGGGATCAGGTCGGTCAAAAGCAGATGTTTTACGCCGTTTGCGGCGGAGAATTCCTCTGCTCGGGCGATATTGACGAGATCGCTTCAAATCCGAAATTTGAAAAGAAGCTCAATATGGAAATGCTCCAGCAGTACCTTTTCTACGGCTATCCCATCGGTGAGCAGACCTTTTATCAGGGAATTTATAAGCTTTTACCCGGTCACTATGTTGAGTGGGACGGCGCTCAGGCAAAGGCTGTCCGCTACTTTAAGCTCAACTTTGAGCCCGACTACTCAAAGTCCGAGGACGAGTGGGCAAAGGAGATCGAGAAGGTAATTACCGAGATCCTCGACGAGGAGCGCGCAGACACCGAGTGCCCGTACAAGGAATCTTTCCTCTCGGGCGGCGTAGATTCCTCGTATCTCTTCGCGGCGGGCGACGCTGTTCAGGCGAACACCGTAGGCTACGGCGAGCAGGGCTTTGACGAATCAGAGCTCGCGCGTCAGACAGCTGAGATATTAAACAAAAAATTCGGCAAAAAAATCATCACTCCCGAGGAGTATTTTGAACGCATCCCGACGGTCATCGACAAAATGGGTCAGCCGCTCGGCGACGCCTCGGCGGTAGCCTTTTCGATCGGCTGCAAGGCAGTCAAGGAGCACGCCGACATCGTGTATTCGGGCGAGGGTATCGACGAATTCTTCGGCGGCTACAATGCCCACAAGCGCGACATCCCCAAGGAATGGACATACCTGACCTGCTCGCATATTATGTCTGAGGACTATGTAAAGTCGCTGATGAAGGATTTTGACGAGAGCGTAAAGGCGGTCAAGCCCGTAGAGCAGCTCTGGAGCGAGGTCCAAGGACTTGACCCGCTCAACCAAAAGCTGACGGTCGATATTTCTCTCTGGCTCGAGGGTGATATCTACCTCAACACCGACCGCACCAGCACAGCCTGCGGCATCGAGCTCCACACTCCGTTCAGCGACATCAGACTGCTCGAGGTCGCGATGAAGATACCGCCGGAATACAAGTTCGCTCACGATCAGAACAAGTACGTTTTCCGCAAGGCGGCAAGCTCCGTTTTGCCCGACGAGGTGGCTTTCCGCAAAAAGGTCGGCTTCCCTGTACCCGTGCGCAAGTGGCTGTCGGACGAGCGTTTCAACAAGCCGATTTACGAAAAATTCTTCGGCGAGACATCAAAGAAATTCTTTGACAGGGAAGTGCTCGAAAAGCTCTGGAACGATTACCTCGGCGGCGAGGAACAGCTCTGGGGCAGGGTATACGCAATCTACGCATTCCTGCTCTGGTATGATTTAAAATTCTGATAAAGAAAAATAAGCAAAACAAAAGCTGTCACAAGGTTGTGCCCTGTGACAGCTTTTTTATCAGTGTTTTCGGTATTCTTTCGCGATAAACTCCAAAATATCTTTCTTGACCTTTTTGGCGCAGATGTCGTTGAGTATCTCGTGCCTTGCGTTCGCGTAGAGCTTGAATTTAACATCAGCGCCGTTTGCTTTAAGCTTGTCGTGAACAGCCTTTACGCCCTTGCCGTAATTGCCTACGGGATCGTCCGCTCCCGAAATCAGAAGGATAGGCTTTTTGGTGACGCGGGAGCTGAACCAGCGGTTTGTGTTGCACTCATGTATAAGATTGATAAGATCCTCCATAGCCGAGGCGGTAAAGTGAAAATCGTGCAAGGGGTCATTTCTGTATTTATCGCGTTCCTCTTTGATAGAGCTGATCCAGTTCAGGGGATCGTCGTTGCCGAATTTTTTATTGTATGTGCCGAATGCGAGATTTTCGAGGAATTTTGAATAATAACGCTCGCCTTTGGTTTTCTTTACGAGCTTTATAGCTGCGATACCTGGCTGAGCAGCCGGGTTAGGACCGCTTGTTCCCATAATTATCAGCTTGTCATTCATATCGAATTTCTCGGCGGTGAGCCTTACGATGAACGAGCCCATGCTGTGCCCCATAAGGTAGTAGGGGAGCTGAGAGCCGTATTCCTCTCTGACCTCCTCGGCAAAACGGTTCACATCGTCCACAAGATGTTTCCAGCCGTTTTCGTGAGCGATAAAGCCGAGCTCGCTGCGGTCGACAGCGGTGTGACCGTGACCGAGTTGATCGTAAGCAAAAACGATATACCCGTTTTCGGCGACCTCCTGCATAAAGTCGTGGTAGCGCTCAATGTGCTCGATCATACCGTGAACTACCTGAAATAAACCCTTGATATCACCCTCGGGGATATACACCTTACCGACAAGCTGATGAACTCCGTCGGAGGATAAAACCTTTTTGTCAACTATCTGTACCATAAAATTACTTCCTTTAAGTGCTTATTTTACCTGAGCCGCTTTGACGGCTTTGTGCCAGCCGCAAAGCAGTTCTTCGCGTTTTTCTTTATCCATTGACGGGTCAAATTTTACACCGCCTTGACAGAGCGACAAAAGCTCGTCCCTGTCCTTGTAAAAGCCTGCGGCGAGTCCCGCGAGGAACGCCGCTCCCGCGGCGGTAGCCTCCTGATTAGATGGGCGGAATACGACAGTGTTTGAAATATCCGCTTGGAACTGCATCAAAAAGTTGTTTGCCGCCGCACCGCCGTCGACCCTTAGCGTTTCGATTTTGCTCGAGCTGTCGGCGACCATAGCCGCAAGCAGGTCGTTTGTCTGATACGCAATAGATTCAAGCGATGCCCTGATTATGTGCTCTATACCCGTGCCGCGCGTCAGCCCAGTGATCGCGCCGCGGGCGTTCATATCCCAGTACGGCGCGCCGAGCCCCGCAAACGCAGGAACTACATAAACCCCGCCGCTGTCATTTACCTTGCCCGCAAAGTACTCGCTGTCGCGCGATTCGCGAATAAGCCCGAGCTCATCGCGGAGCCACTGTATCACCGCTCCGCCCACAAAAACGCTGCCTTCAAGCGCGTATTCGCGCGGGCGGCCTTTTTCGGTCGCGGCAACAGTGGTGATAAGCCCGTTTTTGCTGTGAACGGGTTCGCTGCCCGTGTGTTCAAGCAAAAAACAGCCTGTTCCGTAGGTGGTTTTTGCGTCGCCCCGCTTAAAGCAGCCCTGCCCAAACAGCGCAGCCTGCTGGTCGCCCGCGATACCGCAGATCGGGATATTTGCTCCCATAACGTTCGCATAGCCGAAGACCTCGCTGCTGCTGCAAATCCTTGGCAGCAGCTCGCGCGGAATATCCAAAAGCTCCAATAGTCTGTCATCCCAGTCGCCTGTTTTGAGTGAATAAAGCATTGTGCGCGAGGCGTTCGTGCCGTCGGTCAGGTGAGCCTTGCCGTCGGTCAGCTTCCACAAAAGCCAGGTGTCGATCGTGCCGAACAGCAGCTCGCCGTTTTTTGAACGCTTGCGGTCGGGGTCGTATTTGTCAAGTATCCATTTGAGTTTTGTGCCGCTGAAGTACGCGTCGGGTCTTAGTCCCGTTGTTTCTTCAATATATTCACCGCTGCCGCTTTTTATCAGCTCCTCGCAGAGCGTTGAGGTTCGGCGGCACTGCCATACGATGGCGTTGCATACCGGTCTGCCTGTTTTCTTTTCCCAAACAACGGTGGTCTCGCGCTGATTGGTTATGCCTATACCCGCGATCTCATCGGGGTCAATACCGCTTTTTGCCACACATTCGGTCATAGCGGCGTATTGGTTGGCATAGATTTCCATTGGGTCGTGCTCTACCCAGCCGGGCTGAGGATATATCTGGGTGAATTCGTGCTGCGCCGTACAGATCGTCTCGGCGTTTTTGTCAAAAAGAATAGCTCTGACGCTGGTTGTGCCCTCGTCAAGAGCAAGGATGTATTTTTTCATAATTCACCTCGCGGTCAGTGTGGATATATACTATTATATAACTATCGCTCCGCGTTGTAAACGGAATACCAAAACTTTTCAAAAAAATTTCAAAAAATTTCAAATTCCAACATATCACAGGAAAAATAGCACAATTTGCGCTTTGCTCTTGCAATAATCAACAAGTTGTGTTAGAATATAGTACCACATATATATTGTGCATAATAAAGATAGGTTATGATTGATTATGAAAAAAAGCATTTACGCAATTATTACAGCTATATTGATCGCTGTCTGTATTTTCACGGGATGCGAAAATGAAGAAGAGGAAGAGATCGTCGCTACCCCTGACGAGGCAGTTGCCGCTTCCGCAACATACGCCGAGGATCAAACCACAACACAGGCGGGCTCGACCGCGGCGAGTACATCCCCGTCCGAGACTCAGCCGACTACGGCAAAAGATCAAAAGACGACTAAGCCTAAAACAGATGCGACTCAGCCGACAACAAGAAAACCGGTCCAGGCAAATATCCCCAAGGATACCATAACAAATAATAATATCAACCCAAATCTTGCCGGTATCAGGGACAGGATGGGCAAGGAGATAAACGAGCGCTCGATCCGCACTATCAGCCTGAACTACAGAAATATCACTATCAAGGTCGGAGAGAAGGCTCAGCTCAAGCTCAGCTATGATCCCGAGAACGCAGTTCCCAAAACCTGCAGCGTAAGCTCAAACAATAAGTGTGTTCAGGTAAGCCTGAGCAACAGCATTGTCACCGTTGTCGGAAAAAGCGAGGGAACGGCGCAGATTACCGTTAAGTCCTACAACGGAGCCACTACGCACTGTGTCGTTACGGTTAAAAAGCCGCAGCAGGGCGGTGGCGGCGGAACTCCCGCGGCCATTACGGATGACACTGTTTTGACTCACGCAAAGGTATGCACAAGGAGCAACGCTGACAGATGGCGCGCCGCGGTCGACGAATACTGCGCAGCCGCGGGTATGAAAAAGAACACGTCGCTGAGCGGCGGAACGGTAACGGTGAGCACCGGTGACTTTACCTCGAACGGTTCGTTCAACAGCTATAAGAATCAAATCGTAAACAGCGCCTCATCGCAGATCGACACTTACACAGGCAAAAAATACAGCGACTACGAATACAACTGTGTTCTTATACCGGAAGACTCGGAATTCAAAATCGTTGTCACACTCAACAAAACAGAAGAATAAATATAAGGCTATCGTTTTCGCGATAGCCTTTGTTTTTTATTATTCTTCTGTTTTTTCTTTCTGATTCTCTTCTGCTTTTTCTTCGGACTCGGTTTCCTGTTCATTGTCGGTAGCGTCGTCGGTTTCTTCTTGGACTTCTTCCTTCTGTTCGTCTTTAGGAACGTCCTTTGTCATATCAACGGCTCTTTGCTCGGGCTCAATTGATTTGCTTTGTTCAATAAGCTCCGGTTCGATTTTTCTTTGAGCCGCTCTTTTTTTGCGCTCTGCCTTTTCTTCCTGCTTTTTCAGCAGATTCTTTATCTTTTTCTTAACGCCTGCTGCCGAGCCTATATATATGCAGGTAAAGACAAGGAAAACCAATGTCAGCACCGAAAAGCCGATAGTCAGTCCGAAGAACATCGGGAATTCCGACGGGCTTTTGCCGGAGGTCAACGCCGGAATAAGAAAGCATAGCGTGAGCACGGCAATAAGCGCGAGTAAAATGATAACACAGAATACGCTCATAAACAAAAATCTTCTGTGTACCATACGCTGTGCGCGGAGGATAGCCTCGTTGTCGTTATAAAAAACAGGAGATACTTCAAACCGTCTGCCGGTGAGGTAGAGCATCCTTTTGAGCCCGTCCGCCTTGTGGGGGATGGTCTCGTATCCGCAGCGGCGGGCGAGAGCCTCGGTTTCTTTTAGCTTGCTCCGTTTTTCGGCATAGATCAGGGTGGTGTATTCCTCGGGCTCGGTTTTGACAAATTCATAAACACGGCCGTGCCTAACGCGCTCGAGCTTCCAGCCCAGACGGTTCATCTCGTTGATATAGGCAAGCTCTTTTTCGTAGTCAAAAAACTGCTTGCGGTGTTTGAGCCTTTCATCGCTCACGGCGCGCACCTCCCTCGGTCAAATTTAGTACTCAAAAAATAGCACAAATAACACTTTTTGTCAAGAAAGCACCTCGGCGCAAATCCTCAATTAATGAAACCCTGAAAAAAATGTGCAGATTTTTGCGTATTTTACACAAATTATGGTAAAAGATATTGCAATTTATCTAATAAAATGCTATACTGTTTAGGATGTTGTAAAATGGAGAAATAGGGGCTTGATTAGACTTTATGGACAAGCACACGCTCGGCGGATATAATTCGATAAACGCCTTTGTAGAAGCAAAACTGAATAAATACAGTAACTCAAAACGCGATTTTGAAGTGTTGTTTGAGCTGATGTTTTCCGAGGGTCAAAACACAATGTTTGAGGAGAGCCGCGGTTACAGGGTAATAAAGACGACCTACGCTCAGGCAAAGGAGGAGATCCTTTTAAAGGCGCGCACGCTAAAGGAGCTTTTAAGCGGCGAAAAGCAAAACGCGGTTGTAGGTATATATATGGAAAACAGCCTTGACTGGATAGAGATGTTTTGGGCTGTTATCATCAGCGGATTCAGACCGCTTTTAATGAATATGCGCCTCGATGACGACACGCTCGAGTACGCGCTCAAAACCTGCAACGCTGCGGCTGTTATCTCGGACGAAAAGGAGTTTTCGGTAAGAACTGTAAAATGCGCGGACATCGTTGCCGCGGAGTCAAAAATCGAAATCGGAGAATTCGGCACAGAGATATTTGTGATGTCCTCGGGGACCTCCGCCAATGTAAAGATCTGCGCTTATACTGCCGAGAAGTTCTACCGGCAGATAAAGGGCAGCTACAGTATGATCCAAAAATGCAAACAGGTCAAAAAGCATTACGAGGGCGAGCTGAAGCTGCTGACGTTTTTGCCGTTTTATCATATTTTCGGCTTGGTCGCCGTATATATATGGTTCGCGTTTTTCTCGCGCACCTTTGTACGCCTCAACGATATGCAGCCGAGCACGATCACGAATACTATAAAAAGGCATAAGGTGACCCACGTTTTCGCGGTCCCGCTGTTTTGGGAAAAGGTATATGAGCAGGCGCTGCGCACGATAAAGGAGCGCGGCGAGGACACATATAAGAAGTTTGAAAAGGGTATGAAAATAAGCCGCGCTATCGGCGACTTCCCGATCCTCGGCAACTTGTTTTCCAAGCTCGCATTCAAAGAAGTCAGAGAGAATATGTTCGGCGAGAGCATTGTGTTTATGATAACCGGCGGAAGCTACATCAGCACCGAGACGATGGAGTTTTTCAACGCGATCGGCTACCGCCTCGCGGACGGCTACGGAATGACCGAGATAGGTATAACCTCGGTCGAGCTCAGCGGCAGCAAAAAGCTGCTCAACTCCTGCTCTGTCGGGCTTCCGATGGCGGGCGTGGAGTATAAAATCAACCCGGACGGCGAGCTGCTTGTCAGGGGCAAGGCTATGGCGAGCTACATAATCGAGGACGGAAAAAAGCAGCCGAACAGCGACTGGTTCAACACCCGCGACTTAGCGTCATATGACGGCAGGCGTTACCGCATCCTCGGCAGGCGCGACGACCTTATTATCGCCCCGAACGGCGAGAACCTAAACCCGAATCTTATCGAGCAAAAGCTTATCTGCGACGGCGTAAGGGGAGTTTGCCTTATCGGCGTGGACGAGGACGGAAAAACTATCCCGACGCTTATAGTTTCGGTCAACAAATACATCTCTGCCCAAAAGTTAGAGAAAATAAAATCGGACGTCCGCCAAAGACTTGCCGATCTGCGCCTTGCGGGACAGATACAAAAGGTCGTATTTGTTGAGGACAGTCTGCTAAAGGGCGACGAATTCAAGCTCAACCGTATCAGATTAACACGCGAATACGCAAACGGTCAGCTGACCGAGGTCAAGCCCGATAAGGACAGCGAGCAACGCTTGGATGATGAGATCTCGCGTACGATAACCCGTATGTTCGCGATCGCGCTGAACAAGCCCGAGAGCGAGATCGGTTATACCGCCGACTTCTTCCTTGACGAGGGCGGCACAAGTCTTGATTATCTGGCGATAATCTCACAGCTCAGGGAGGAGTACAAAATACCTTTCCCGACGGGCGACAGCAGCCTCAACAGCGTAAAGGGACTGCACACATACATAAAGGACAGGCTGAATAATGCTGATTAAAATATTCAACTGGTTTGTAAAAATAACCGGATGGCTGCCTCAGCGGATAGTCTTCAACACAAAGGTGTACTGTCAGGACAGATCGGTTCAGGGCAGACACATCAAAGGCGCTGCGGTCATAGCGTCAAACCACACCTCGGTTTTTGACTACGCGGCTTTGCTGTTCGTGTTTTTCACGCGCACGCTCAGGGTGCAGATGGCAGAGGTGCTCTTTGACAAAAAGCCGCTCGGGCTGTTTCTGAAAATGCTCGGCGGTATCTATGTTGACCGCGACATCCATAACTTTGATTTTTTATATAAATCCGAAGAAATCCTCAAAAAGGGCGGCGTGGTCGGCACCTTTCCCGAGAGCCGTATCCCGCGTCCGGAGGAAGAGACTCCGCTTGAATTCAAGCCCAGCACGGCGTACCTCGCCCTTACGGCGGATGTTCCCGTGATACCCGTTTATACAAACGGAAAGTATTTTTGCAAAGCGCGCGCGAGGGTCATCATCGGCACGCCGATGAAGCCTTCGGACTTCACCGACGATTCGCTTGACGAAAAGGAAAACATCGCCCTGTTCACGAACGCGCTGAGGCAGAGGATAATCGAATTGGGGAATGAGCTGAATGAACAAAGTAAAAAAGAATAAGGCTTCCTTGTTCAGCCCCAAAAATTTCGTTATAGATTTTATAAGGGTGACGGGAGCGATACCCACGCTTTTGCTGCTCAGGCCTAAAAAGACTTTTACGAGCGAAAAAGCAAAGGAAAAAATCCGCGGCGGCGCGCTGATAATCGCGAACCACACCGAATTCATCGACCCCGTGTATCTTATGACGGTGTTCTGGTACAGGCGGCACCACTTTATCGCCAGCGAGGAGATAATGGACAGTGGCGCGGGCGGATTTTTGCGAGCCTGCGGCTGTATCAAGATAGACCGCAGCAACGTTACGATGAACACTATGCGCGAGATCACCGACAGGCTCAAAAGCGGGCAGATCGTGTCGATGTTCCCGCAGGGCAGGATAAGCGGGGACGATAAGGCCGAGGCGGGTTTTAAATCGGGAATGACGCTTATGGCTATCCGCAGCGGAGCGCCGATAGTGCCCGTATATATCAAGCCGAGAGAGAGCTTTTTCTCGCGCTTAAAGGTAGTGATAGGCGAGAGGGTGAGCGTTACCGAGCTGTACGGCGAGCGCCCTACCTTTGCCGAGATAGACGCGGCTACAAAGCTGCTTTATGAAAGAGAAAAACAGCTAAAGGATTTAGCTGATCAAAGGAGATAAATATGATTACAGATACCAGAGAAAAATTCAGACCATACACCAAGCCCGAGGATTATGAAAAGATAATCGAGCTTGACACCGTAAGCGAGATGTGGGAAAACTGCGTCAGGGAATACCCCAACATCGTTGCTGTTCAGGATATTGAGAGCACCCACACATTTTTGGAGCTCGAGGAGGACGCCGCGGGTTTCAGGACTCTTATCCTCGAAAAAACAAAGGGTGAGAAAAACGCTAGGGTGGCTATTCTCGCACAGAATTCCTATGATTTTGTAAAGGCGTATATAGCGGTCGTTACCCTCGGGCTCACCGCGGTGATAGTGCCCGCCCACCTCGACAAAACAGCGGTTTTCGGCTGCTGTTTAAAGTTCGGTATAAACACGCTCGTTTATCAGGGCTCGCTCGAAGAGAGCGTTGAGCTCGCCAAATTAAAGCTCGACCACGTAGGATTTATCGAGATAACCGAGACAAGCGACACAAAAACACAGCTTGTCAGCTGCACTGCCGAGACCCCCTGCGTGATGATGTTCACGGGCGGCACGACAGGCAAGAGCAAATGCGCGCTGCTCTCAAACGGCGCGGTTATGCAGGGCACGGTCAACGGCTGCTACGGCGTTTGGGATGTATTTTATCAAAGGTATCTGCTCGTGCTTCCGCTCTCTCACGTTTTCGGACTTATCCGCAACCTGATGACCTCGCTCTACACGGGCAGCACGCTGTTTATCTGCAAAAACAACAAGGATATGTTCCGCGATATAGCGGTGTTCAAGCCAACCATTATTGTAATGGTCCCCGCGCTTGCCGAGATGGCTCTGACGCTCTCAAAGCAGTTCGGCAAGAATATGCTCGGAGACGATCTTAAAACGATCATAGCCGGCGCGGCTGTTGTTGCTCCTTACCTTGTTGAGGAGTACGACAAGCTCGGTATCAGGCTTTTGCCGGGTTACGGTCTTACCGAGTCGGCGAACCTTGTATCGGGCAACCCCGTAAGCCTTGAACATCCCGAGTCGGTCGGATATCCTTATCCAAACCAGGAGCTAAAGATCGTCGACGGCGAGCTTTGGCTAAAGGGCAAGAATATGATGGACGGCTATGTCGGCGAGGAAGAAGCGGACGCCTATGAGGACGGCTGGTTTAAGACAGGAGACCTTGTTAAGATCGACGAAAACGGTTTGCTCTACATCACCGGCAGGATCAAGGAGATAATCGTGCTCCCCAGCGGCGAGAACGTATCTCCCGCGGAGCTCGAGACAAAGTTCAACGCTCTCCCGTTCATTCAGGATTCGCAGGTGTTTGAGGATATAGACGACGGCGGCAAGCATATTTTGGCTCTCGAGGTTGTGCCGAGAAAAACAGTTATTTCCAAACTGGATTTGGAAAATGTCGGAGAATTCATCACCGCCGAGCTTCAAAAGGTCAATTCCGCGCTGAATCCCTTTGAGCGCGTGAGCAGGATCACCATAAGAGAAACGGACTTTGAGAGAAGCCCGAGTATGAAGATTGTGAGATATAAAAAATGCTGATGACAAAACCTGAGATAATAAATAAACTAAAGGATATTTTGCTGGTCGCCGACGGCGGCAACGCGGAGAAGATCAATAACGCGGACGAGAACACAAGGCTATTGGAGGACTTGGGACTCAACTCGGTCAATGTGCTCTACCTTGTTATCGCGATCGAGGAGGTATTTGAGATCCGCTTTGACGACGACACGGGAGTGGATTCGTTCTCTACGGTAGGCGACGTTGCGGATTATATAGGGGGAAAGCTCAAATGAAGTGGGCACCGAACGACTGCAAAAGCGGAGATATGATAAGGATACGTCTCGGCTCTATCTACCACTACGGTATTTTTGTCAGTGAGGACGAGGTCATCCAGTTCGGATATCCGCCCCTGCCTGAGTTCAAGGATAAAAACCAAAGCATAACCGTTGACGCCGTAAACATCGACGAGTTTTCAAGCGGAAAGATCGTAGAGGTCGCCGTGCTTGACCGCAAGGAGAAAAAACGCCGCTTCGCCCGAAAAGACCGTGGAGCTCGCTCGGGCAAAAATCGGCACGGGCGGCTATAATATCCTGCACAATAACTGTGAGCATTTTTGCTACGAGTGCGTTTTCGGCGTCAAAAAGAGCACGCAGGAGGAGTACATCCGCTCGATGTGGCAGAGTATGCTATTTAAGGGCGGCAAGGATAACAGTCAGGATTGATATTATGATATTTCTTTATATTTTGCTCGGGCTGCTCGTGCTGTATATTATCTTTGCGGTGTTCCCCGCAATATTTCTGTTTCATTTCATTTTTTCACGCAAGGATAACAGCCCTAAGCTGACCGAGCGAGACCTGATCGGTACGCGTTACGAGCCGTATATGCAAGAGCTTGTGGCGGCGGACAGGTTCATCAGGAGCAAAATAACAGGCAAAGTAAAAATAACGGCGCGCGACGGCGAGATCATGACGGGCGATTACCTTGATAACGGGTCGGAGAACACCGTGATTTTTGTTCACGGCTTCTGCGGAAACCCTATCAGTAACTTTTGTTTGCAGGCAAGGCATCTGTATGATATGGGCTTCAACGAGCTGTTCATCAACCAGCGCGCCCACGGCGAAAGCGGCGGAAAAAGGCACGGGCTGGGTTTGCTCGAGCAGTATGATGTCCTGAAATGGATAGAGCTTGAGGAAGAAAAGCCAAACGTAAAAAGCATACTTCTCTATGGCTCGTCAATGGGCAGCGCGTCGATTGCCTACGCCTCGGATAAAATAAAATCCGAAAAGGTAAAGGGAATGGTTATTGACTGCGCGTTTTCGTCTGTCGGAAAGCAGCTTGAATACGACAGCAAAAAGCGCCATATCCCGCCGTTTTTAACGCTGCCGATAATCAGGCTGATCGCCCGGGCTTTGCTCAAAGAGGATATATATACCCCGTGCGGCAGGTCGCTTGCCAAAACAACGATCCCCGCGCTGTTTATTCACGGAACGGGCGATATAACCGTGCCGTATGAAAGCGGTATCGAAAACTACAACGCCTGCGCCGGCGAAAAGACGCTTATCTCGGTCGAGGGCGCTCAGCACATAGTTGATTACGCCGCGGGCGAAGACCGAACAAAAGAAGGCTTAAAACAGTTTATAACTGATCATATTAAATAAAGGCAACGCCGCGCTTGCGGCATCACCTAAAGAAAGGACAATCAAAATGAACAAATTTGCAATCATCTCGGACGCTTCCTGCGACGTCAGCAAGGAAATGAAAAAGGAGTACGATATAATCACCATCAACGGTCACGTTACGCTCCCCGACAGATCCGAAGTCAGCGAATTCATCAACTGGAACAAAACCAACCGCGAGCAGTTTTATAAGGATCTCAGTAAAAATCCCGACGGTTACGTTACCTCTCCGCCAAATGTCGACGAGTTTGCAGCTGCTTTTGAAAAGTGCATAGAAAACGGACAGGACGTTATGGTAATAACTATTTCGGGCGCTATCAGCGGCGCGTTCGACTTTGCAACTCAGGCAAAAAAGCAGGTCGTTGAAAAGTATCCCGACGCAAAGATCGTGATCGTCGATTCTTTAAGGTTCAGCATCGGCCACGGCTTGCTCGTTGTTCTGGCGGCTAAGCTCAGAGAAAACGGACATTCTATCGAAGAAGCCGCGGCTTATATCGAGGAGAACAAAAACCGCGTTCACCAGTGCGGCTGGCTCGACGACCTCAGCTTTGTAGCCAAGAAGGGCAGACTTACCCACTCCAAGGCTTTCTTCGGCAAGCTCGCCGGTATCAAGCCTATCGGAGAGTTTGACTACAACGGACTTACCACGGTCATCGGCAAGGTCAAGGGAGCTAAAAAAGCCTATGCCGTTTTGCTCGATTATATCGAGAATACTATCGAGAATGCCTCGGAGCAGACGATATTTATTGCCCAGACAAACAGACTTGCCCCGGCTGAAAAGTACAAAGAGATGATACTCGAGCGCTTTAAACCCAAGGCGGTCGAGATAGTTGACGTTTATCCGTTCTGCGGAGTAAATGTCGGTCCCGGACTTATGGCGGCTTATTATGTGGGCAAGCCCATTTCAAAGGGACTCGATCAGGAAAAAGAGCTTATTCAAAAGATCATTGAACAGCAGGGATAATAGAGTTAAAATTCGTTAATGTGATTTTTGTAGGGGCGGATCCATGTGTCCGCCCGCTTATAGCCAAACGTTGGTGAGAGAACGGGCGGACACGCGGGTCCGCCCCTACGAAAGCAAAGGAAATGATTATATGAGGAACAAACGCATCAACGGAGTTCAGTTTGAGAAGATGGTCAAAAACGGACTCCAAAACCTCAGCAGGCACGAGGAAGAGGTTAACAAGCTCAATGTTTTTCCCGTGCCCGACGGCGACACCGGTACAAATATGTACCTAACGCTCGCCAACGGAATAAAATACGCGAAGTCAAGCGCGTCGATAGGCGTTTACACCAAGGCGCTTAGCGCGGGTATGCTGCTCGGCGCAAGGGGAAATTCGGGAGTTATACTTTCCCAGTTTTTCAAGGGCTTTCACACCGAGCTTGCGCGGGCGTCCTTTGCGGGACCCGGTGAGCTTCGCAACGCGCTTATCAGGGGCTACCGCACGGCGTATGACTCAGTCATCAAGCCGGTGGAGGGTACTATCCTGACCGTTGCGCGAGAAGGTATAGAGCATATCAGAGGGCAGATCACAAGGAATTCTACGATCGAGGAGATCCTTGCGATGTATATCGCCGAGATGAAAAAGACCCTTTCGTACACGCCCGAAATGCTCGACGTGTTAAAGGAAGCAGGGGTAGTTGACAGCGGCGGACAGGGCTTTGTCTATATCTTTGAGGGTATGCTCGGCTACCTTTACGGCGATGTTTACAGAACAAACAAAAAGGTTGCCGCCAAGGAGCACAGCGCGCCCAACCCGGGTAAAGAGATCGACTTCTCTCTGTTCAACGAGAATTCAAGCTTTGAGGACGGTTATTGCACAGAGTTTATTTTACAGCTCCTAAAGGGCGAAAAATACACCCAGCGCTTCAAGCTCGAAACATATATCGAGGATATAGGTGTTTACGGCGACTCGCTCGTCGTGGTTCAGGACGGCAAGCGCGTAAAGGTGCATATCCACACGCTGAAGCCCGCAAAGGTCATCGCGCTAAGCCAGGAATACGGCGAATTTTTGACCTTTAAGATGGAGAATATGCAGCTTCAGCACAATGAAGTTTTAAAGAAAAAAATAGAGCCCAAAAAGCTGCCTCACAAGGAACTCGCTATCGTCTCCGTAGTTAACGGCGACGGACTTGAAGCCTTGTTTAAGGAGCTGGGCTGCGATGTCGTTATAAAGTGCGAGGAGACTATGAACGCTTCCTCACAGGAATTTGTCGACGCGTTTGAGCTGATCGACGCGGACGCCATAGTTGTTATGCCTAACAACAAAAACGTGATACTTGCGGCGCAGCAGGCGGTTGAGCTTTGCGGCAAAAAGAACGTTCATATCCTGCCGACAAAGAGCATAGCCGAGGGCTACTTTACCAAAGCTATGGATGTGCCCGACGAAAAGCCGGCTTTCAGGATTAACCAGATGAAAAACGGCCTTGACGATGTCTGCACGCTCGTAGAGACGACCGCAACGCGCGACTACACCTACCACGAGCTGACCTGCAGAGCCGGCGAGGATATAGTTTTGCTAAATGGAGAGCTTGTCTGCGTTTCAAAGAACCGGTACGATGCTATAATCGACGGAATGAAGCTCGTGCCGGAGATAGAAGACAAGGAGACCTGCGTGGTTTTCTGCGGTGACGAGGTCGACGAGGAACAGATCGACGAGCTGACCGAACGCGTTGAGGAGGAGTTCCCTCTGCTCGACGTTGAGTTTATCGAGGGCGGTCAAAAGCATTACCGCTGGATAATCGGACTTTGCTAAAGGATATTGGAGTATTATGAGCACTTGGATTTGGATAGCCGTCTTGGTGGTGATGTTCGGGTTTGTACTTCCCGAGATCATCTTGGCGGGCGTTATCTACACCGTCCTGCTTGTCAGGACATCAAAAAAGAAATGGGGCAGAGACGTTAAGCTCCCCGAAAACGACGAAGAGTACAGCGGAATGTACTACGACGGACTCGACTGGGGCGAGCTTTACTCAGACTATAAGCGCGAGGTCGAGGTGCAGAGCGGAAAGTACCACCTTGTCGGCGAGTATTTTGACTTTGGCGGCGAAAAGGCGGCTATAGTGATCGCCGGAAGAATGGAGTCGCTAAAGTATTGCTACTACTTTGCCGAGCCCTACCGGAAGTCGGGCTACAATGTGCTTGTTATCGACAACCGCGCCCACGGTTATTCCGACGGAGTTTTCTGTTGCCTCGGCTACAGAGAGTACGCCGATCTGCAGTGCTGGAGCAGGCTGCTCGTCGAGGAGCTTCACAACAAGAGCGTGTTTTTGCACGGCATCTGCATCGGCTCTTCGGTGGCGCTGTTCGCTATGGTAGACAAAAACTGTCCCGATTACATCGAGGGAATGTGCGCCGACGGAATGTTTGTCAATTTCAGCGAGACATTCAAAAATCATATGGATGAGGACAAGCACCCGAAGCTTATCTTCACTTGGCTGATATTCCTTTTTATGAGGGTTTTCTCGCACGCGAATGTTGTGAGCGACGGCCCGATAAAACGCATAGACAGGCTCAAAAAGCCGATACTTTTCATCCACAGCAAGCAGGATACCTACTCAACGCCCGACCAGGCGGAAAAGTTGTTTGAAAAGTGCGGCTCCGAAAACAAGCGCCTTGTATGGTTTGAAAAAGGTCAGCATTCCCGTGTAAGGGTGAATGCGCCCGAAAAGTACGACAGTACGATAATTGAATTTTTAAAAGAATTAAAATAATTCGAGATAAACAGAGATAAAGAGAGAGATAAAAATTCTCTTTCTTTTTCTTTTCTTCTCTTATATTAACTTAACTTAACTTTACTTAGCTTAACTTAGGGAGTCAATTGGCTGCCGTTTGGTTGTCAGTTGGTTGTCAGTTGGTTGTCAGTTGGTTGTCAGTTGGTTGTCAAGATGAATAATCATTGAAAATCGTGGAATAATAGAGGTGAAAAGCCGTGAAAAATAAAAAACTACATATCAAACTCAAAAGGGTGATCGGCATTTTCCTTCTGATTATTTTTGCCTTTTCCGCGCTCTCGATGGCGGGCTCGGTCGTGATTTTCGGCGTGCTGTTCCACCGTGTCGATTCGCTCGACAACTCTGTAGAGATAACCTACGCGCTCGCTCAATCAAACTGCCGGCGCGAGCAGGTAAGCTTTGACTCCGGCGGCAATAAGCTGAGTGGATATTTGTATTCCGCGAATGACCCCAAGGGTCTGGTCATCATCGCCCCCGGGATGAACAGCAACAGCGATTCCCACCTTGCGGAGATATTGTTTTTTGCGGACAACGGCTACCGCGTGCTCGCTTATGACGCGACCGGCGTTTGCCAAAGCGAGGGAGATAGCACCGTAGGCTTGCAGCAGTCAAAGCGCGATCTTTTGGCGGCGATAGACTACGCCGAAAAAGATCCCAAAACCAAGGCTCTGCCCGTGTATCTCTACGGCCACAGCCTCGGCGGTTACGCCGTTGCGGCGGCGCTTGACGAGGCGGACGTTAAGGCGGCGGTGTGCCTTTCGGGCTTCAACTCGCCCGTTCAGACGATGCACGACAAGGCTAAGGAGTATGTGGGAGTTCTGGCGGATATAGAGTACCCGTTTTTGTATTTGCAAAACCGCTTTGTATTCGGCGATGACGCCGACGATACCGCGGTGGATTCGGTCAATTCGTCCGACACGCCGATTTTGATTTGCCGCGGCGATAACGACGATACGATCCCATACGAGCTGAGTTTGTCCTCGCGTGAGGATGAGATAACAAACGTCAACGCAAAGTTTGTTAAGGTTGACGATGAGTTTCGCGACGGTCATACAAATCTATGGCTCAGCGGGGATTCGGCAAAGTATATGTCCGACCTCCAAAACGAGCTCAATGATCTCAATCATATTTACGACGGGGATATTCCCAAAAACGTGCTCGATGATTTTTACGGCAAAATAGACGTAAAAAGAGCGATGAAGCTCGATAAAGACTTTATGAACAGGGTGCTGGAGTTTATGAATTAACTGCTCATTTTTTGCCGTATCAGGGTCAAGATCTTTTTCTCCCTGCGGCTGATCTGCACCTGAGTCATATTCAATATTTTTGCGGTTTGAACCTGCGTTTTACTTTGATAGTAGCGCAGGTTTATTATTTTTCTGTCCTTTTCCTCGAGCGTGCCGATCGCGTTTATCAGGCTGAGCCGCTCGGTTATCTCGTACTGGATATCGGGGGAGGGTATAACGGGAGCGGCGGTCTCATCGTCCTCATAATCAATAGACACGGTCGGCTGTGCGCTGTTCAGCGCTTCAACGATTTGTTCGGGCGTGACGCATAGCTTTTCCGCAAGCTCGGCGACGCTGAGTTCCCTGCCGTTTTTAAGACTGTACTCGTTGTTGATCCGGCTGATTTTGAGCGACAGCTCCTTTAACGAGCGGCTGACCTTGACGCTCCCACCGTCGCGGAACAGCCGTTTGAGCTCTCCCATAATGACGGGGAATGCGTAGGTGGAAAATTGCAGTCCTCTGCTATCGTCAAAGTTATTTATAGCCTTTGCAAGCCCCAGACATCCGGCGGAGTACAATTCCTCGTATTCGATTCCCTTGCCCTTGAAGCGGTTGCAGCAGGCGCGTACAAGCCCCAGGTGAGCTTTGGCGAATTCGTTCTTATCCATCAGCGCCGATTTTCTTTATCAATGTGACGGTCGTGCCCTTTTGCGGCTCGGATTTGACCTTGACCTTGTCGCAAAAGCTCTGCATCACCGCAAAGCCCAGGCCTGCGCGTTCTTCCTCGGGTGAGGTGGTGAACAACGGCTCCATAGCCTTGCCGATGTCCTCGATCCCGACGCCCTTGTCGCGTATCTTGACGGTCACGGTGTTGTTGTCTTTGATGCTCGCATATATGTAGATCGTGCCGCTTTGCCGCCTGTAGCCGTGGACTATGCAGTTCGTCACCGCCTCGGACACTGCGGTTTTAAGGTCGTTTAGCTCGTTTAGCGTCGGGTCAAGCGATGTTATGAACGACGATATCGCGCCTCTGGCAAAGGCTTCGTTACAGCTTTTTGACGGAAAGCTAAGCCTCATTTGATTTGTGGTTTTCATCTCAGCACCCCCAGTGATTCAAGTCCCGACATCGCAAAAATACGGTATATGTGGTCGGGCACGTCGGTTACTCTCAGGCTTCCGCCGAGCAGCTTCATCTGGCGGTAGCGCCCCATCACAAGCCCCACTCCGGAGGAATCCATAAAGCTGACCTTTTCAAAATTCAGGCAAAGCAGCCGAGGCCTGAGCGACCTTACGGAGCAGTCTATGCGCCGGCGTATCTTGCACGCGGAATCGTGGTCGAGCTCGCCGTCAAGGTAGGCGGTCAGAATATTATTCTTAAACTCTGTTTTTAACATTAAAACATCTCCAATTATTGCGTTGTTGCTGTCGGGAGCCGTTTTTCTAAATGAACCGGCTTATCTTCTCAAACTAAAAAACACGCTATACCTTATAATAATCAGTATAGCGTGAAAAATTTGTTTTATTCTGTCTTTTGTCAACTTTTTTTGAGCTTGGCGACCATATACGGTCTCAGTTCCCCTGCCAGATACAGCGAGCCGCAGATCAAAACGGCGCAGTTTTCGGCTTTTGCGCGCAACAGCGCCTCGTCAAACGCGGGCTGAGGGCTGTCAAAGCTTTTTGCGTCGTTACCGAAAGCTGTGTATTTTTCCGCGAGGACTTTGGCTGAGACCGCCCGCGGGTTGTCGACAGGTACGGTATAAACGCTCTCAAAAACGCCGTTCATCAGCGCTATCGAGCTGTCAATGTCCTTGTCCGCGAGCATTCCCGTAATGCAGATGATTTTTCTGCCGGGCAGGAATTTGTTGATTGCCTTCTTTAACGCTTCGATCCCGTTGGGGTTGTGCGCGCCGTCGAGCAGTACAACGGGGTTATCGCTCAGTAATTCAAGCCTTGCTGGATTGACTGCCTTTTCAAAGCCGCGTGCAATGCAACCGCTTCCGACGCTGATACTGCCGTCTTTGTCGAGATATTCAAGCGCGGCGATCGCGGTTTTGGCGTTTTCTATCTGGTGAGCTCCCGCAAGGGGAATGTTGAATTCGTGTGAATCATATTTTACTCTGCTGCCCTTGAGCGACTCGGAAAGAACTTCAAGCACGGTCTCATTGCTCGTTATAAGCGGAACTCCCATTGCGCCCGCGGTTTCCTTGATGATGTTCATCGCGCGGATGTCCTGAGCGGAGGTGACGACGACCGAGCCGTGCTTGATGATACCGCATTTTTGCTCGGCGATCTGCTCGATAGTATCTCCCAAAACGGCGGTGTGGTCGAGCCCGATGGCTGTTATTACCGCGCAAAGCGGCGGCTTTATCACGTTGGTGCAGTCGAGCAGACCGCCCATTCCTGTTTCAAGCACGACTATATCGCACTTTTCTTGGGCGTGGATGTAGAACTGCAGCGCGTTGACGTACTCAAATTCCGTTATGATAACGCCGTTGTCGCGCAGACGTTCAACGATGGGGAAGGTCTTTTTTACCGCGTCGGCAAGCGTGTCTTTGTCGACGGGTATATTGTTTATCTGGATTCTCTCGCGAAAATCGGTGATATACGGCGAGATGAACAGCCCGGTTTTGTATCCCGCTGCCACAAGCGCCGAGGACAGCATAGCGCAGACGGAGCCCTTGCCGTTTGTCCCCGCGACGTGAATGTATTTTAGCTTGTCCTGCGGATCACCGAGCTTGTTTAGGAGTTCCCTCATTCTGCCGAGCCCCGGGCGCGAGCCGAAGGTCAGCAGCGAATGTATTTTTTCAATAGCTTTTTCGTATGTCATCACAACAGCTCCCTGTAAATCTCGTTTTTCTTAAAGCCTGTCATTTCGGCGGCGCTTTTTGCGGCGACGGTCGGTTTTTCGCCGTTTTCTATAAGCTTTTTGGCGAGCTCGACCGCGTATTCGAGCGTGTAGTTTTCTTCCGGTTCCGCCTCTTTTGCGCCCTCGAGCACAAGCACCAGCTCGCCCTTAACAGAGCCGTCGGCGTAGTTTTCGGCGGCGTATTTGGTGGTGGTGCGGATGACTTCTTCGTGAATCTTGGTAAGCTCGCGCACGATGCTCAGCTTGCGGTCGCCGAAGGTTGAATAAAGGTCGCGCAGGGTGGCGGGCAGCTTGTGCGGAGCCTCGTAAAAAATCATAGTTCTGCGCTCGTTTTTAAGGCTTTGCAGGTGCTCGCTGCGGCTCTTTTTGTTGACGCTCAAAAAGCCTTCAAAGCAAAACCTGCCCGTTTCCAGACCCGACACCGCAAGCGCGGAGATAACCGCGCTCGGTCCGGGGATAACAATGGTTTTTATACCTCGCTCCTCGCAGAGCTTTACAAGATCCTCGCCGGGGTCGGAGATACACGGCATACCCGCGTCGGTGACGACGGCGCAGTTTTCGCCCTGCTCTATCCGCGCGCAGATAACCTCTCCGCGTTCACGCTTGTTGTGCTCGTAGTAGCTCACCATCGGCTTTTTTATCCCGAGGTGGTTAAGAAGCTTAAGCGTGACGCGAGTGTCCTCGGCGGCGATGAAATCGACCTCGCCGAGCGTCTGTGCCGCGCGGGGAGAGAGGTCGGACAAATTGCCGATCGGCGTGCCCGTAACATATAAAATTCCGCTCATAATATCAGTCCTTATGATTTGTAGTCGCCGTAGATCTCGAGCATTTCGGCGGAGAAATCTCCGTTTTCGTCCTCGATAAACAGCGTGGGCATAACGTCAAGATAGCCCTTGTTGCCGTTTTTTCTGCCCTCAAGCAAAAACAGCTTCGGCGCCTTTGATTTGCGCTGCTGCACAAGCCTCAATCGCTTTGGTTCGATCGAAAACCTGCGCATACTCTCCATAATGTCCGCCAGCCGTTCGGGGCGTTGACAAACGCAGAACCTGCCGCCGAATTGTAAGAGTTTTGAAGCTGCCTCGCAAATATCGTCAAACGTGCACTCGGTCTCGTGCCGTGCGATCTGTTTTGCGCTCTCGGGGTTTTGTATTCCCGAGCCGCTCAGCTTGTACGGCGGATTGCACGCGACGAGGTCGTAAAAGCCGAAGCTCAGCTTCCCCTGAAGCTCGCGCAGATCGGAGTTTATCACATTCATTTTATCGCCGAAGCCGTTAAGCTCAACGCTTTTTTGCGCGAGCGTACAGGCGTTTTGCTGTATCTCTACGGCGTCAACGGTCAAATTTCTCTCCCTTTTGAGCCAGATCAGCGGGATAGTGCCGCAGCCCGTGCCCAAATCGACGCATTTTTTGCCGCTTTTGGGCATAGAAAAATCCGCGAGCAAAATCGTGTCGGTAGAAAAATGATAGCTTTTTGATACATATATTTTTACGCCGCAGCCGAGCGGTTCAAGGTGTATATCGTTCATATAAAAATCCTTTTAACACTTAATTGGTTTAATTATACTACATTATTCTTTTCGGGGCAAGGACAAATAAAAACGGCAAGGCGTAAAAACCTTGCCGTCTGTGTACATTGTACAATCTTTTTGGCTGAATTGCCGGATTAGCCCTCCTGGGGAGCACCTACAGGACAAGCGTCTGCGCAAGAACCGCAGTCAACGCAAGCGTCAGCGTCGATCACATACTTGCCGTCACCCTCAGAAATAGCTG
>CADBXH010000013.1 GCA_902798605.1 uncultured Ruminococcus sp.
AATAAAGTAAACTATTAAAAATTGATTGTATGTTTTTTGATTGGAGTTCAAAATGTTCAAAAGAAAAAAGGGACGCTACTCTGAAAAAAAGGTAAATAAAGAGCGCAAGGTAATAAGCTACGAGGATGTGCCGCTCGACGATTACGAGCAGGAAAAAACCGACATATCCCCGTCCGCGGTAAAAAAGATAATTATCGGCGTAGTTATCGCGCTTGTCGCGGGGCTCATCGTGTTTGCCTTTGTAAACCGTGACAAGCTCACGCCCGAAAACATTGCCGTTTGGTGGAACTACGACGTGCTCGGAAACGGGGGCAAGGGTTACCCCGTCAATATCGTAGGAACCGAGGTAAAGGCGGGCAATTTTACCGAGAATCAAAACCGTATCGCCTACGCTTCCGATACCTCTTTTGTCACCCTCAATTCATCGGGCAGCGAGATAGCTAACGTTCAGCTCAGGCACTCAAAGCCGGTAATGAAAACAGACGAGAACCGGTTTTTGATTTACGGACTCGGCGAAAAGGAATACCAGATCCTAAGCTTTGACAAGCAACTGTATTCCGGTGAAGCACAAAACATAATATATACCGGCGATATTACCTCAAACGGAACATATTGCATCGTGACCGAGGGCGACGGCTTTTTATCAGAGCTTTTCGTTTATAACAAGGATAATAATCGCATATTTAAATATTCTTTTTCAGAATATTACGTTAATTCGGTCGCTCTGAACAACGACGGATCGGGCTGTGTTGCCTGCGGGATCTCAAGCGACGGCGGCGCCATTAAAACAGGCGTTTACGTGCTCGATTTCGGTAAGGAAGAGCCCGTAAATAAATATGAGATCGCCGACGATGCGATCATAGACAGCAAGTATATCAGCGGCGAACGCGCTGTTGTAGTGGGCGAGAACGCATCCTACGTCATAAAAATCGGCGCCGAAGAGTACACTACCGTAAGCTACGAGGACAAGCCTATGGTCAACTACTGCTTCAGCCCCAAAACCAACTCGTTCGCACTCGCGCTTTCAAAGAGCGGCGACGGCAAAAACTGTCTGCTTGTCAATTATAACGACAACGGCGACAAAAACTACGAGGTCGAAAACGAATACGGAGCCGAATCACTTTCTGTTTTTAACGGAACAATAGCGGTACTTGACGGAAATATGATTTACGCATATAATAAGTCGGGAGATTTGAAGTTTTCCTGCGATGCGGGAACAGGCTCGCAGGCGCTGATACTCAACTCCGACAAAACCGCGTATGTTCTCAGCATTAACCAAATCAGGTATATCGACCTCAGCAAGCCCGCTTCTGAGGATTCGGCGCGATAGAGGTGAATAAATGATATATTATCAAATCGGCGCGGTGGTTATCGTGCTCCTGTTCATCCTTATCGGAGCATTCAGGGGCATCATCCGCACGCTGTTAAATCTGTTAGGTTTGGCGCTCAATGCGTTTTTGTCATACTGGATTGCAAGACCGCTTGCCCAGGGCTTATACGACGCCTTCTTTAAGCAGGCGCTGATCGAAAAGATCCAAACGGCGATCGCGCAGCACGGCGTAAATTATGCAGTCGACAGCGCGTATAGCGCTATGCCCGACTGGCTTGCCAACGCGGTCGGCCTTTCCGAAAAGCTGTCGGGGCAGAACTTTGAGCAGTTAGCAAAGGGCTACGAGCTCAGCAACGACCAAACCCTGTCAATGGCTCAGGCGGTAGAAAAGGTTCTCGGTCCCGTAGTTATTGCGGTAATAACGATCATTGCGGTATTTATACTGTTTATGATACTGATGATAATAATAAAAATCCTTATCAGGTTTATAATAAAAGCTATAGACGGGCCGGGGCTCAGAACAATAGACAGAGTTTTGGGCGCTGTCTTAGGCGGCGTTGAGGGAGTTGTGCTGGTATTGTTCATCTGCATAGTACTCAACATTAATCTATTTGCGTAGTTTTTATGCGCATACTTTAGGTGGTATATAATGGAAATCGAAAAGTGGAGTTTCAAGCCTTCGGACTTGTTCACCATCCCAAATATTTTATCTTATATCAGGCTGCTGCTTGTAGTGCCGTTCGTGTATTTCTTTGTTCAGGCAACATTTGTCGATCCGGCTTACTACATCGCTGCTGCCGTGTGTATCGGAATATCGGGACTTACCGACTGCTTTGACGGAATGCTCGCGCGCAAGCTCGATCAGGTCACATCGCTGGGCAAGATACTCGACCCCATGGCGGACAAGTTTACGCTTATAGCCGTAGCCGTGTGTAAGGTCATCTATATTCCCGCGCTTCTTCCACTTATGCTGGTCCTTATGGTAAAGGATCTTACGATGATGATATGCGGACTTGTACTTTTATCAAAAAAAATCCCGCTGCCCGCTTCGCGCTGGTACGGCAAAATGGCGACAGTGGTGTTCTATATTTCAGTTTGTGTCATAATATTCTTAAAGGCGGTATGTGGTTATGAAAACCCTGTGCTTATATGGGTTCTGTTCTGTGTAACGACCGTGTTTATGATATTCGCACTGTTAAATTATTCAAAGATGTTTTTGGATTTGCTCAAGCAAAACAAAGAATCAACACAACAATAACGTAATCAAACTACAGTAATCAAGTAATACAGGGAGGTAAACTATGCTTTGCAGCAGATGTAAAAAGCGACAGGCAGTCGTTTTTGTTACCAACAATCAATCAAAGGACGCTCCCACAACAGGCTACTGCCTCACCTGCGCAAAAGAGCTCGGCATAAAGCCCGTTGAGGATCTTATCAGCAAAATGGGTATTTCCGACGACGATTTAGAGGCGGTTCAGGATCAGATGAACACCCTTATGCAGAATATGGGTGAGGGCGGAGATATGTCCTCGCTTATGGAGCAGCTCGGCGGTGCGGAAAACCTTGCCGAGCAGATGGAAGAATTCCAAAAGGAAGCCGCAGAGGGCAGCGAGGACGATGACTTTTCGCACGGTGCTCCCGCATTCCCGAACTTCTTCAACAATATCTTCGGCGGAGGCGCCAACAAGGGCGACTCTAAAAACGGAGCAAAAAATAATTCTAAAAAAGAAAAATCAAGCAAGAAGAGAAAGCACCTCAATCTCTACTGCGAGGACTTGACAGCAAAGGCGAGAGAGGGAAGGATCGACCGTATCATCGGCAGAGACAGCGAGATCGAGCGTGTGATCCAGATCCTTTCGCGCCGCAGCAAAAATAACCCCTGCCTTATCGGTGAGCCCGGCGTAGGTAAAACCGCTATCGCCGAGGGTTTGGCTCTCAGGATCGCTAACGGTAAAGTCCCGCAGAGGCTCAAAAATAAAGAGATACAGCTTCTCGACCTTACCGCGCTCGTTGCGGGCACACAGTTCAGAGGCCAGTTTGAAAGCCGTATCAAGGGTCTTGTTGCCGAGATCAAGGACTGCGGCAATATCATCCTCTTTATCGACGAGGTCCACTCGCTTGTCGGCACAGGCGACAATGAGGGCACAATGAACGCCGCAAATATCCTGAAGCCCGCGCTCTCACGCGGCGAGGTTCAGGTCATCGGTGCGACGACATTTAACGAATACCGCAAGTACATAGAAAAGGACTCGGCGCTCGAAAGGCGCTTCCAGCCCGTAAAAGTAGGCGAGCCCACGATCGCGCAGACTATCGAAGTAATCGCGGGCGTTAAGGATTACTACGAGACCCACCACGGCGTTATCGTAGATGAGGATATTGTAAGAAAAACCGTTATCCTCTCCGAGCGTTATATAACCGACCGCTTCCTGCCCGATAAGGCGATCGATCTCCTTGACGAGAGCTGCGCCTGCGCCGGTCTGCGCAACAAGGAGCGCGAGCGCGCCGAAAAGCTCAGGGATGAGCAGAGCGAGCTCATACAAAAGAAGGAAGAGATCCAGTCGCAGGAAGAAATCAATTACGAGGAACTTGCCAAGGTCAACACCAGCCTCGCGCAGATAGACGGCGAGCTGAGCAAATTCAAGCCCGAGGATCTCGAGACCAGAGTGACCGAGGAGGATATCGCCAAGGTCATTGAGCTCTGGACGGGTATCCCCGCGTCAAGGATCCGCGAAAACGAGCTCGCGAAGCTCGCGGATATCGAGACTAATCTAAAGAAAAAAATCATCGGACAGGACGAGGCGGTCGAAGCTTTGGCATCCGCTATCAAGCGCAGCCGCTGCCAGATCTCGCCGCGCCGCCGTCCGGCTTCATTCATATTCGTAGGTCCCACAGGCGTCGGCAAGACCGAGCTTGTAAAGGTGCTCAGTCAGGAGCTTTTTGACACTCCCGAAACCCTCATCCGGCTCGATATGTCCGAGTTTATGGAAAAGCATTCGGTATCAAAGATCATCGGTTCACCACCCGGATATGTCGGTTACGATGAGGCAGGTCAGGTGACAGAAAAGGTTCGCCGCCGCCCGTATTCTGTGCTTTTGTTTGACGAGATAGAAAAGGCACACCCCGATGTGCTCAACATCCTGCTTCAGATACTTGACGAGGGCAAGGTGACGGACGCCCACGGCAGAGCCGTAAACTTTGAGAACACAGTTATAGTTATGACCTCGAACGCCGGCTCATCAAGCAGCGCGACCGCTCTCGGCTTCGGCAAGACTGAGGACGAAGCGTCAAAAGAAAAGGTTATGAAGGCGCTGTCCGACTTCCTGCGTCCCGAGTTCATCGCCCGTGTCGATGAGGTCATCGTGTTCCATTCGCTAACTGATGAAGACTTTGTAAGGATCGCTGAGCTTATGCTCAACGAGTATGTTCCTACACTCGAGGAAAAGCACGTCAAGTTCACATTTGACGAAAAAGCGTGCAAGTACCTTGCCGAAAAATCCTGCGGAGGCAAGAGCGGCGCACGCGACCTGCGCCATACGATCAGGCGCGAGGTAGAGGAAAAGATCGCCAACGCAATGATAAACGCGGGTGAGGGCAACCTCAGCGCGATCAACGTAACCTCAGACGGAGAAAAAATAATAGTAGAATCATTATAAACATAAACCGGTTCAGACTTTTGTTTGGATCGGTTTAATTTGTGAATAAAATAATCATATTATATTGACAATTTATTATTTAAATTGTATGATATACATAATGGTAAAAACCATAAAAAACTAAAGGAGAATCTTTATGAAAAACCTGAAAAAATTCACCGCAATAGTATTAGCGCTTATTATTATTGCTTCTCTCGCGGCATGCAGCGGTGGCAATTCAATTGTAGGAAAGTGGAATTACGATTTGCAGTTCAAGGATCTTGTTGAAAGTATGGTCAAGCAAAATCTCAGCACATCAGATGAGAAAACTGAGGCTATGTATGACGAGCTTTTCAAAGCGTTTGATGATTGCAGCGTTATCGTAACGCTTGAATTCAAGGATGACGGAACATTTACGTTTGCGGCAGACAAGGCTTCGGCTGAAGCGGCTGTCGAAAAGGTAAAAGCTAATCTTAAAACCGCTATTCCCAAAGCGTATGCGGCAATGGGAGTTTCAGAGGATGATTTTGACAGGTATCTTAAGTTACAGGGCAAGACAATTGACGATTTGGTAGCTGAGTTCTCAAAACAGTTCAATGTAAGCTCTTTTGATACTATGGAATCTTCCGGCAAATATGTTCTCGAGGGCAACAAGCTTTATATGTACACAGGCGATACTAAGAACGATTCAGAATATTGTGAAATCGAAATGAAGGGCAATGAGTTTGATATAACAAAGGTTAACGGCGATATTGAAAGCCTCAAAGGCATTGATAAGCTTCTTCCCATGAAATTCACAAAAGCATAATCAATACAGATAAAAACAGAGTCGGCAGAAAATGCCGGCTCTTTTTGTTTGTGCAAATCAAACAATAAACAATGATTATTTTTGTAATAAAAGAAGGTATAAATTCTTGTTTTATTATTGCAAATTGTACAAATTTTCTTTATAATAGTAATGATATACCGATGATATTATATTTACCGTAATTGAGAGGAGTATTATATGAAACAGATCGTATTTAGAATAAAAAACAACGGTGAGATCATATCCGAAACCGTTGGAATGAAGGGCAAGGAATGTCTTAAATATGTGACTGAGATGGAGCGTATGGCAAACGCGGTAACACAGGATTCGCGTTTTACGGACGAGTATCTTGAACAGCAAAACCGTATTACCGGCGATTACAAAGAGGAGGTAAACGCGTAATGAGTATTACCAATAAAGGCACAAAATGGGAATGGAAGAACTCATGGTATTTGTTGTTGATGTTTCTTTTTCCCGGCGGCTTCATTCCGTTTTTTATGATGTATAGCCGCTCGCAGAGGAAATCATTTCTTATAAAAGGTTTTGTGTATATATTTCTTGTTGTTTTAATGTTTATTGCTATGGCAAGCACAAATAGTATATACAATGCATTTAAGACGCCTGTTCCCGAGCCTCCTAAGCTATCTGATTATGTTGATACGAATAAACCATATAATGAATACAGAAACAGTGAAGAATACAAAAAATATGAAAATGCTTTAAAAGCTTATCGGGATACTGATGAGTTTAAGAAGGCTACCGAATCAAACAATGCTCTTAATAACAATGTTCGGTCTTTTAGTATTGTAATTTTTATATCATGCGTCATTGGCTTGTTTATTCTTGTGTTTGTCGGATTTTTTGTCGACCGTCCGAAGTACTTGCGTGATTTGGAGCAAAAGGAAAGGGAGCAACGGTTCAAGAATGACTATTTGAGCAATGCTATGAATAACCGTGCCGCAAACCGCGCTGTTCCCGTAAATAACAATTTCACTCAGGGCGTACAGCAGCAAACAAATCCTCCTGTAAACAATAGACCGCCGCAATATAACCCCGTATATAATCCTCAGCCGCAATATAACCCTGTAAATAACAATCAGCAGAGCAGTATGCCTGTACAGAATAATCCCGTTCAACAGTCATATGCTCCTGTTCAAAATACAGCTCCGTATGGCTATGATATCAATACTATGAGCGAAGAAGATTTCAACAAAATTGATTTGCTCAATGTTATAGATGTTAAAAAGATCATTCAGTACCGCAACACAAACGGAAGCTTCTCTACGGCAGACGAGTTCTTTAACTGCTTTGACGCTCGTCCGCACGTTATAGCTAAGCTTCAGGATTCAATTGTTATTCAGCAAAACAAGACCGAAAATCCGAACCGAAGCAGCGCTTCATCAAGAAGATTTGATCTTTAATGCGTATTTATAAAATCATTCGATCCACAAAGGCGGAAGGGCCGGGAACAAGGTTTTCCGTTTGGGTACAGGGCTGTTCTCACCATTGCCCGGGATGCTTTGCCTATGATACTTGGGATTTTAACGCGGGCAGGGAATACCCGGTCACCGAACTTATCAATATGCTCAAAGAGCTTGACGATACAGTCGACGGAGTAACGCTGCTTGGCGGTGAACCGTTTGATCAGGCAAAAGAGATCGCTGCCTTTGCCGAAGCCGTTCAAAAGCTCGGCAAAAATCTGATCATATTCACAGGGTATGATTACGAGTATTTGAAAAAGGCAGAAAACCCATACTTCAACTCCATTCTCGGCGCGACGGATGTTTTGATAGACGGAAAATATATCCGAGAGCTTCAGGATTTTTCGAGACCTTTGGTCGGATCATCAAATCAGAAAATCAGGTTTTTAACAGATAGAATACCGCAATCGGTTTTTTACTCATACAAGAATCGCTTTGAAATAAGAACCGATGAATGCGGGAAAGTGCAAATAAACGGCATGGGAGATACTGAGCAACTTAAAGATATTATGGGAGGAAATTATGTCAGAATTTAGAAAGAACTTGTCCAATTTAGTCAATGCGGGATTTACATATATTTATATTCCGTCATACGAGGAACGTCGCGTAATTAACGAAATCAACAATACCCTTTACAAAGATAATTCGGTAAAGATCGGCCGTAAGCTGTTTGTATGGACGCAGACAAACGGCTTGATGAACATTACTCCCGGCGATAAAGACAATAATAAAAAGGACACGCGCGACGCCGTGAAAGCGCTTGAGGAAATCTGCTCAGATAACGATCCCGCACTGTATATTTTTAATGATATTCATGTGTTCTTCGGCGGCGACAGGGGAACGCATCCCGATTATTTGCTTATCAGAAAGCTCAGGGATATTATCTCTCTTTTGCAGAGCAAGCGCAAAACGATCGTGTTCCTTTCACCAAAGCTTGTGATCCCCTGCGATATGGAAAAAGAGATCACGGTACTTGATTTTGATTTGCCCGATATGGAAGATATGATTAACCTGCTTGATGATTTGTCCGGTGGCTTGAATCCTTCTCAGATACAGCTCACATCGGATGAAAAAAAGCAGCTTGCAAGTTCTGCCCTCGGTCTGACCCTTCAGGAAGCCGAAAACGCGTTTTGCAAAGCGATAGTTGACCTGCGCGGACTGAATATTAACGCGCAGAGTATTATTCATGAAGAAAAGAATCAGGTCGTAAAAAAGACAGGCGTGCTTGAATTCGTCAAATCCGATTTGAGCATTGACGATATAGGCGGACTTGAAAACCTTAAAAAATGGCTGATAAAAAGAAAGGGCACATGGACAGAAAAAGCCCGTAAATATAATCTTCCGGCGCCTAAGGGAGTGCTCATAACAGGTGTTCCCGGCTGCGGTAAATCCCTGACCGCAAAGGCAATGAGCTCTATTTGGGGGCTGCCGCTGTTAAAGCTCGATATGGGCAAGATATTCGGCGGACTCGTCGGCAGCAGTGAGGAAAATATGCGCAAGGCTATTTCTACCGCCGAGGCGATCGCTCCCTCGATCCTTTGGGTCGATGAGATCGAAAAGGGTCTTTCGGGCGTAAAATCAAGCGGTGACTCCGGAACATCGGCAAGGGTGTTTGGAACCTTTCTTACGTGGCTGCAGGAAAAAACAAAGCCCGTATTTGTTATCGCCACAGCTAACGATATAAGCGCTTTGCCTCCCGAGTTGCTCAGAAAAGGCCGTTTTGACGAGATTTTCTTTGTCGATTTGCCGACATTTGAGGAGCGCAAAAAGATATTTGAGCTTCATATCAACAAGCGGATCAAGGATTCCGATATTCAGCACGAGGTCGCCGCGACTGATGATGTCCTCAATAATCTGGCGTCAATGAGCGCGGGATATGTCGGCGCCGAGATAGAGCAAATTACGGTTGCTGCTTTGTATGAGGCGTATTACCTCGACAGAGGACTTCGCGAATCTGATTTGGAAAAGGCAGTAAAAGAAACCGTTTCGATTTCCACAACACAAAAAGAGCAGATCCTGTCACTTCGTGAATGGGCAGAAAACCGTGCTGTGCTCGCAACCGCTAAAGAAGACCGCGAACCCGATACAAGCGAAGGTTCTGATGATATAGGACATCAGGGTGGCAGAATCGTTAACTTTGATTTATAATAGGAGGAAATTATGTCTCTTGTATTAACAATGACTTCAATGGCTGTTTTGGCAGGACTTTCGCTTACACACATATCTGCAGGTGTGATTGCCGAGATCCTTGATGGCAAAAATAAGCAGGAAGTGTCAGAGGGCTTTGAGACTGTTTTTACAGACTCGCAAATGCTTTATAACACCCTTACGGACTATGATTGCCATGTTGAAAAAGTGTCCGAAAACGAATTCCTTGTTGACACTGTCAACGGAAAATTAAGATATTACAGAAAAGATGAGAACACACCGTTTTCAATTTATTTTGACAGAATAGATAATCCCGACGGGCTTATGAGAAGTATTGATGAGTTTGAGCGATGTTACGGCAGAAATGTCCAGGATTTTACATACAATCATATAAAGCAAAATCTCGCCCCTAATATGCGGATTTATGACGAACAGGTCGTTGATGACGAGCTTGTTCTGACCATAAGCGTAGATTAGATTATATTCTTTTACAGAATAATGATTTCGGCGCGGCACTTTGGTTGTTCGCTTTTGGCTCTGTTTCAATAGTTGGGGAAAACCGAATAAAATAGAATCGGAGTAAATGACAAGCGATGGCTAAAGAACCAAAAAAACAAGCCGAAGAAAAGAATCGAAAGAGAGATAAAAGAATACGAAGAAGATTTGGAAGACCTTAGAATCCAACTCGAAAACGGACTGATCTCGCAAAAACACTACGATGAGATAACCGCGGACATCTATGCAGATATTCGGGATTTAAAAGCTAAAGAATAATAAAAGGGTAGTAGAAGAGGATAAAATGGAGATTTGTAGTTTATGTAAATGCCAAAGCGTCGATAATAACCGCTGCCTTAACTGCGGACAGATTTTAGGGATCGTTCCGGTTCGTTTAGTTCAGGGCGGAAATGCTTTGATAACGATTGATATGACAGTGACAGACAGATATTTGGTTTTTAGGGTATCTGATAATTCAATGTCAACGGGAGATGTTGTTGCCACCGCTGCAGGCGGTCTGATTGGCTCGGCAATCTTCAGTTCTGTAAAGAATAAACAAAATGATGCTAAGATCGGTATGATCGATTTAAGAATGATCAAATCTGTTGAATTTTTGGTCCCGTCATCAAAAATAAGTATCGGTGCTATACATATCTATTTTAACAACGGCAAGGATTATTATTTCGGTATAAATGAAAGCGGAACGAAAAAGCTCAACCTTCCCGTGGCTGTCAACGCGATTAAATACGCCAATATCTATACGACGATCCAAAATGTTAAAAAAGTACCGAGATTAAAAGCAAATGATCCTTTTTATAAAAAAGGAAAGGAAGTTTTCGTCACGGTTTCACGTTCGGCAACAGCGTTTATTGCGCCGTTCAAAGGAATGATCGTGGTGGATTGATACCACTGAAAACAGGGGGAGTATGAATGAAAACCAATTTTTCAAAAGTGATATTTGCGGTGATATGTGTCTTGTTATCCGCCGTCTTTATAATTTCCGCCTCAAGCTGCAGTCTGTTTAATAAAACTTATGAAGTTGACGGAAAATCAATGGAAGATACCCTGAAGGATGGTCAAAAAGTTACAGTTAAGCCGCTTGACGGCAAGCCGAAGCAGGGCGATATTATTTGCATCGATAGCGGAGAAAAATATCCCAAACCATTATTCAAGCGCGTTATCGCCACAGAAGGGCAGTACCTCACACTGGACTACTCTAATGACCGCATCCTTGTTGATAATGTAGAACTTGACGAGCCATACAGAAAAGGCACCGCTTTTGCGGGTTGCAAATGCGACGAATATTTGAAGCTTGATGAAAAAAACGGCATTACGATTCCCGAGCATAAGGCATTTGTAATGGGCGATAACCGTCAGGTGTCGCTTGACAGCAGGAGCTCTGAAATAGGTTTGATAGATTATGACGACATAATCGGCGTCGTTTCGGAATAAAGCGGTTAGGGCCTATTATATACCCAATCCGCTTAGCCAAAAACAAAAAGCACCCTTTTGGGTGCTTTTGTTTTTGGAGCGGATGATGTATGTTCGCGTAATGAGTAAGGTTTGAGCTCGTTTTATGGGGCGTGTGGGGGGAGAAGGTGCGGGCATAACTCTCTCGCTAAAAACAGTCCGCAGGACTGTTTTCTTAACGCTCGCCTTCGATTCCCAATCCGCTTAGGCAAAAACAAAAGCACCCTTCTGGGTGCTTTTGTTTTTGGAGCGGATGATGTATGTTCGCGTAATGTGTAGCTTTCAGCTCGTTTTATGCGGCGTGTGGGGGGGAGAAGGTGCGGGCATAACTCTCTCGCTAAAAACAGTCCGCAGGACTGTTTTCTTAACGCTCGCCTTCGATTCCCAATCCGCTTAGCCAAAAACAAAAAGCACCCTTCTGGGTGCTTTTGTTTTTGGAGCGGATGATGGGAATCGAACCCACACGATCAGCTTGGAAGGCTGAAGTTCTACCACTAAACTACATCCGCGTTTTGAACGTGAGTTATTATATCACGTATTCGCTTTGTTGTCAAGCGTAGATAATAAAAATATACATAATTACGCAATAACCAATGTATTGACTATGCTTTTTAAAAATGATATAATTACATTTAGCGAAAAGTAATTTTCGCCGAATAGTATTTTAAGGAGAAATGAAAATGAAATACCCATATGCTTATATCGGTGTAAAAAGATTGTTCACATCGCGTATTCTGGCAATAATCGGCGGATTCGCAATGCTCGCCAGTACGTTTTTTGCACTTATATTAAACGCTGATCCCGAATACGCGACCAAAAAAGAAGTTTCGGCAAACGATCTTGTAGCAATGTTAGTGCTTGTATTTTTGTTTGCTTCCTGCGTCATACTGGTTGCAGCTTATGTACTAGGTATTGTCGGTCTTTCAAAGGCGTCAATAGATGAACCGGCGTTCAGGATCGCTCTGTTTACTACGGTGGCTAACATCGCTATTGTCGGCTTCGGCAGTATGTTTTCTTCTATGAATAATGATTTTATGTCGAGTTTGATGACTTCTATATCAACGATCGCCGATTTGATAATATTTATATATACCATTCAGGGAATAAGGAGTCTGGCGTTAAAGCTTGGCGACAAGGATATGGACAGAAGAGGCAACACCCTTTTCAAGGTTCTTTTTGTTGTTATCATCATTGAGTTTATTGTTAATGTTATCGTAGCGATCTTCCAGGGAGCAAATATAGCTGTTGCTGTTATCGCCGCCATTTTATCCGTTGCAGGCGTGGTACTAACGATTATTCAGTACATTATGTTCCTTGTATATCTTGCCAAAGCAAAGAAAATGCTCGCAAACGCAGAATAATTCTAAATTAGAAAAAAGCGTCTCTTTTTTGAGGCGCTTTTGTTGACTTTATTATAATATGATGTTACACTTTATTTGAAGTTTTTATAGTGAAGGAGATATGAAATATGACTTATCCCAATGCAGCCGACGGCGTTAAAAAGATGTTCAAAGCGCAGCTTATCGAGATTTTAGGCACTGTTTTCCTTGCTCTTGCCGCTATATTCACAATAATGCTCAGCAGCTCGGAAAAAGCGGGAGCAGCAAATGATGCGGATTCGTTTTTAGCGGTAATGATGATCGTGTCCATCGTTGCCTTTTCGGGGTTGATGATAGTTGCGGCGGTTATGCACCTAATCGGTCTGGTCAGGGCAGGCAGGGACGAACGCGCGTTTAGAACAGCACTGTTTGCGGTTTTTATAAATTTGATTTTTATTGTTACGGGAATGATTTTTTCCGGACTAAAAAACGGCACTGTTTCGTCCTTGATGAATCTTTTTTCAACGATTATGGATATGATAGCCTTCATTTTTGTGATTCAAGGAATCCGCAATCTCGCGATTGAGCTCGGGAACGACAAACTCGACAGAATGGGAGATAATATTTTCAAAATAATTCTCGCTGTGCTTGTCCTTGAGTTTATCGCAAACATCATTGTGCTTATTTTCGGCGGGCATACTTCCGGCATAGTCGCAGGTGTTGTCTATTTGATCGCCGCGATACTCAGCTTTGTTCAGTACATTATATATCTTATCTTCCTTGCAAGGGGAGTTAAGATGCTCACCAAATCATAATAATTCTTTATTAGAAAAAAGCACCTCGCCGCAGGTGCTTTTTTATATCACGAATTAAAGAAAAAATTACGTTGTTTTATTGACTGCAATAATATGTCTATGATATAATTATTCTATAAGAATTACAGCAGAGGTGACAACAATGGCAGACAGCATGAAAGAATCTTGGAAAGAAACCGGCTCGGGTCTCGGACACGCTTTTGAGGGACTCGGTAAAACAATTGTAAAAACAGGCAAAAAGGGTGTAGACAAGGCAGTAGACTGGGCGGAAAGCGACAGCTATCCGTCTCAAAACTATAATCAGCCGCCGCAGCCTCAGCCGCCTTATCCTCAACAGCAGCAATCACCGTATCAGCAGCAGCCGTACACACCTCCGGCTCAACCCCAACAGCCGTACACACCTCCGGCTCAACAACCACAGCCGCAGTACGGTCATCAGTATCAGCCTGAGCCTCAGCCGCAGTACGGTCAACCTCAGTCGGGTGCTCAGCAGCCATTCGTTCAGCAGCCGCGCTACCAAAACGCTCCCGGCCCGACACCGATGGATCCGTTCAATGGGCAGCAAAAGAATACTCAGACTCAGTATCAGCCTCCGCAGCCGCAGCAGGCACAGCCCCAAGCGCCTCAGCGTATGTATCAGCCTCCTGCGCCGCCGGCTCAGCCGAATTATAACTACAATGCTCCGCAAAATGATCCGGAGAAAAAATAAAAATCAACGCCTCTCCAAAACGGAGAGGCGTATTAATATGCCGTTTTTTATTCTTCTTCGTCATCGTCCTTGGGAACTTCAAGCTTTTTTACCACAACGCGCATTATACGCTGGTTCTCAACTTCCATGACAGTGAACCTGAACCCGCCGTATTCAATGCTCTCGCGCTTGCGCGGAATATCGCCCGCGTTCTCAAGAATAAGTCCGCCGACGGTAACCGAATCGCTCTCGATAGCGTCCTCGTCAAGGTCAAACAGCGCGAGCATATCGTCGATCTCGATGTCGCCGTTTACCAAGAACTCATCCTTGCCGATTTTGTAGTAGGTGTGCTCGATCTCCTCGTCCTCGTCCCAAATATCGCCGACGATCTCCTCGAGCAGATCCTCCATCGTAACTATGCCGAGCGTTCCGCCGTATTCATCGGTGACGATCGCCATATGCACCTTTGTTTTCTTAAACGAATTCAATATTTTAGACAGCTGCTGGCTCTTGAATACAAAGAACGGCGGCTGGATTATTTTTCTCAGCGCCGGAGCCTTGCCGTCCGCCAGCGATTCAAGGTAATCCCTCGTGTGAAGGATACCCACGATGTTATCGGTCGTATTCTCATAAACCGGTATCCTCGAATAGCGGTTTTCAATAATGATCTCTTTGATTTTTTCGGGAGTCTCATCAACATTGATAAACACAACATCGACCCTCGGTGTAAGTATTTCCTCGGCGGTCTTTTCGTCAAAGTCGAGTGCGGAGCGTACCATTTCGCTTTCGCTCTCCTCAAGCACGCCTTCCTCCTCAATGCTCTCAACGATGTACTTCAGCTCGTTTTCGGTAACGCTCGGAGCGTCCTCCTTGCTTCCCGCGATTTTGAGCGCGAGGCTTTTCAGCTTTAAGAAAATAAATACAAGCGGAGTTAAAATGATTGTAAGCGCTTTAAGGAATCCCGCGGTTTTCATCGCGAAGTTGTCACAGTGTTCCTTTGCAAGGCACTTAGGGATGACCTCGCCGAAGGTCAGCACCAAAAGCGTCGTGATACCTGTAGCAATAGCGGGTCCCACATCGCCCCAGATCCTAAAGCACAGAACGGTCGCGATAGACGAACAACCCAAATTCACAATGTTGTTGCAAATCAAGATAGCAGTCAATGCCTTATCAAAATGATCTATGATGTACAGCACTTTTTTTGCTTTTTTATCGCCGTTTTCAACCGAATGTTGAACTCGGATTTTATTAACAAAAGAAAACGCCGTCTCCGTAGCAGAGAAAAAAGCCGATAATGTCACGAGCAAAAGAATGGATATGCCCATAAAAATATCGGATTGTATGTCTGAATTCAAAAATTTATCACTCCATATACACATATTCATCTTCAATATTACTATAATTCCATAAAATAATTATTATTTATAAGAAATATAACAGAAAATCTTGAAAAATATTGCATAAAATGTTATAATCATACTTGGTGATTTATGCTTGTACCGCAGGTAATAAACGAGTCGCAAACAAGCATATAATAATCAGCATCCTTTCGGGAAAGAATAAACCCCGGAGGTATGCAGATTATGAGAAAAAACAATGTAAAAAGCTCGCGGAAGTATTCCCGCAGAGCAAACGAATTCGTAAAAAATCCGTGTGAGGAAGAGCCGGACGGCTCCGAGCAGGAGCAGAGCCCGCAAAAGCAGGCTTTTGACGGAGAATCGGGCTCGATTTTGACCTGCCACAACGACAAAATAATCCACTGCCTGACGATAATCGGGCAGATAGAGGGTCATTATATCCTTTCTCCTCAGAATAAAACGACAAAATACGAGCACATTATCCCGCTCCTTATGTCGGTGGAGGAGGACGACGGGATCGACGGTCTGCTGATCTTGCTCAATACCGTTGGCGGCGATGTTGAGGCGGGCTTGGCGATAGCCGAGGTCATCTCGGGTATGAAAAAGCCATCGGTCTCAATTGTTCTCGGCGGAGGCCATTCGATCGGTATACCGCTCGCAGTCGCGGCAAAAAAGAGCTTTATCGCCAAAAGCGCGTCTATGACAGTCCATCCCGTTCGCACAACGGGGCTGACCCTCGGCGTTCCGCAGACCTTTGAGTATTTCCGACGGATGCAGGACAGGATAACAAGCTTTGTGGTAGAGAATTCCGCGATAACAAAGGAGCGTTACAGCGAGCTTGTCCTCAACACAGGCGAGCTTGTGACCGACGTCGGCACAATCCTCGAGGGAGAGGACGCCGTAGCCGAGGGGCTTATTGACGAGATAGGCACAGTTTCCGACGCGGTAGAATCATTATACGGAATGATCAATTCAAATACCTGATAAAGGACAAAATATCTGCGGCGAAAGCCGCAACTATACATAAAGGAGTACATATTATGACAGTTCTTGAAGCTATAATCCAGGGCATTGTCCAGGGCTTGACCGAGTTCTTGCCCGTGTCGAGCAGCGGACATCTTGCGATCACCCAGCATATTTTAGGCGTTGATATGGAGGGCAACCTGTTCTTCAACGTAATGCTTCACATCGGCACTCTTGTTGCGGTGGTTGTGTTTTATCACAAGCTTATCTGGAGTTTGATAAAAGAATTCTTCCGTATGATAAAGGACATCTTTACGGGCAAGTTCAAATGGTCGCAGATGAACTACGAGCGTAATATGATAATTATGATAATCATCGGACTTTTGCCGCTCTTGCTCCTGTTTATCCCTATCCCCGGAACCGATATGAAGGTCAAGGATCTGGCTGAGGTTTTCGCGTCAAGTCCCGTCCTGATCGTCACAGCTTTGTCGCTTATGCTCACAAGCGCCCTGCTTTTGATCGGCGTTATCTGCAACAGAAGGAATATAATGGGTTCCCATAAGCATTTTGCAGGCGGCTATAAGGGAAAAGAAAAAGAAAAATACACCGTTGTCGACGCTTTACTTGTCGGACTTATGCAGTGCGCCGCGGCTCTATTGCCCGGACTTTCGCGCTCGGGTTCAACTCTCGCAGTCGGCGAGATGCGCGGCATAAACAAGCAAAAGGCGCTCGACTTCACCTTTGTACTCGGCATCCCGTCAATTATCGCTGCGGCTCTGCTTGAGGGCGCTGACGTGATAAAGGACAAAGACGCTATCGCTTCTGTTGAATGGCTGCCTATGATAGTCGGAATGGCAGTTTCCGCAGTCGTCGGTTACCTAGCTATTTGGATTTTCAAATGGTTCCTAAAGACCGACAAGATGATCATGTTTATCGTTTATACCGCGGTCGTAGGTATCGCATTGCTTGTAGTTTCGGTTATTGAACTGCAGACAGGAACAAACTTGTTTACAGGCGAACGCCTTTCATCTGTGCTGTTTAGTTTTAGTTAAGTTATAAGGATATATGAAAAGATATTGGAAGTGATTTAATTGTCAGCAAAGAAGCAGACAAAAAAGCAAACAAAAAAGAAAAAGCAGCCCGCAAAACGGTCTGCCTCGCGGGCTAAAAAAGACGCCGAGCCAAAGCGCGGAGGATTCAGCACGCGGATAAAATCTATTTTGTACATAGCGCTCGCTATATTCTTCTTTATTCTCGTATTTGTTCCGGGAAGTAACTTTTGGACGTCTGTCCGCTCGTTCTTCTTCGGCTTGTTCGGATTGGGAATGTTACTTGTTCCGCCGTTTTTTGTATACTTGTGCGTGATGAACGAAAAAGAAAAGCAAATCGCCCATTTCGGTGCAAAGGTAGTGCTCTGCATATTGATTTTCTTCCTTGCAGGCGCGCTGCTGTTCGCAATCAACTGGGGCAGATACAGTCATATGAATTACTTTGCCGTGCTCGGCAATCTCTACCTTGACTGCTTTAATTCCACAGGCTATATGCCTCTGTCGTGCGGCTTGATCGGCGGTATCTTAGGCTATCCCATAGCGGCTCTGTGCGGTCAGCCCGTGGCGATAATATTGACTATCCTGCTTCTCGGAGTACTGATATTCATTATCACCAATCTTTCGGTCAAGGATGTAGCAAGGGCGGCAAGCAGAACGGCGGAGAGAGTTCGCCGTGCCAACGAGGAACGCGCCCGCCGCAGAAGAGAACGCCTTGAAGAAGAGCGCAGGAGCGATTACGGCGACAGCTACACTCCGCCGAAGCGCAGAAAGCGCCGCAAAGCTAAAACTCAAAAACCGGAGGAAAAGCCCGAGAATACTAATATCGACATCCCGATCGATGTTCCGATCTACTCAAACGGTCAAAAGCTTAACAGCAGTGATATTGACATTCCGCTCGACGAGCCCAAGCGCCGCCGTAAGCGCAAAAAAGATGTTACTGCTCCTGTAAGCGGCTTGGATATCGACTACACCGAATCTAACGAGCAAAACGCCGCCGACCTTGATAATTCAGAAGATCTGATAAATATCATCAAGCGCGCCAGCAAGCCGATGGGCGAGGACGGCGAAACCACCGTTGAGGATATAGCGGAAGAGATCACCGCCGAAAAACGCTCTAAACGTGTTTCAAAGGGCGCGAAGCAGGCTGATCCCGAGACCGTTCCGGTAGAGGTCAAAAAGACCGAAACAAAGTCGAATGACGAGCCGTACTCAGAATTCAATGATTTAGGATATAAGCCAAATAATTCTAAAAAAGAAATAAAACCCGAAAAGGTTTATCATTATCCGCCTGTTCAGCTTCTCAAGCCCAACAACAGCAACAATGATAAATCCGCGATGGAGGAGCTCCAGCACAATTCCAAAAAGCTTATCGAGACCCTCAACAGCTTCGGCGTTAACGCGACGATAACAAACATCTGCCGCGGACCGTCCGTAACTCGTTACGAGCTCCAGCCCGCGCCGGGAGTTAAAATCAGCAAGATAACAAACCTGTCCGATGATATCGCCCTCAACCTAGCCGCCAACGGCGTGCGAATAGAAGCGCCTATCCCCGGCAAGGCTGCGGTCGGAATCGAAGTCCCGAACAAGGTCGTCAGTATGGTTTCTATGCGCGAGCTTATCGACTCCGATAAGTTCAGAAAGTCAAAGAGCAAGCTGACCGCCGTGCTCGGACGCGATATCTCAGGCGAGATCGTGATAACCGACATCGCAAAAATGCCTCACCTGCTCATCGCGGGTACTACCGGTTCCGGTAAGTCGGTCTGCGTAAATTCCATCCTTATCAGCATCCTCTACAAGGCTTCTCCCGATGAGGTCAAGATGCTGCTTATCGACCCCAAAATGGTCGAGTTCTCAAAATACAAGGGTATCCCGCACCTGCTCATTCCCATAGTTTCCGACGCCAAAAAAGCGGCAGCGGCTCTCGGTTGGGCAGTCAACGAAATGCTCCAGAGATATAAGATATTCTCGGAGTATGACTGTAAGGATATCGGTTCTTATAATTCTTTAGTAGAAAAAAACCTTGAATATGTAGCGAATCATCCTCCCGTTCCAAACGATGAGGGAGAGCTTATCCAGCCGGTAATGGAAGTCAACGGACTTCCCGTAGCTCAGGAGAAGATGAGCCGCGTAGTTATCGCAATCGACGAGCTCGCCGACCTTATGATGGCGGCTCCTTCTGAGGTCGAAGACAGCATTTGCCGTCTTGCTCAGATGGCACGTGCCGCGGGTATGCACCTGATCCTTGCTACCCAGCGACCGACGGTCAACGTAATCACAGGTCTAATCAAGGCGAACGTGCCCAGCCGTATTGCTCTTAAAGTAAGCTCAAATATGGACAGCCGTACTATCCTCGACACAGGCGGCGGCGAAAAGCTGATTGGTCGCGGCGATATGCTGTTCTCACCGGTAGGCGCGCCAAAGCCGATGCGTGTCCAGGGCTGTTACGCCTCCGAGGAAGAGATAGAAAGCGTAACAGGCTACATCAAAAAGAGCGCTAAGGCTGATTATAACGCCGAGATCGAAGAAAAGATCAAGCGCATCGAGGTCGAAGAGATCGCCGCGGGCAAAAAGGGAGGAGCGTCTGACGACGGCGACAGCGCCGGCGATTACGACGCCCGTATCGACGAAGCGATCCAGTGCGTTATCGACGCGGGACAAGCCTCGACCTCGCTTATCCAGCGCAAGCTTAAAGTCGGTTACGCCCGTGCAGGCAGAATAGTAGATGAAATGGAAGAGCTCGGCGTAGTTGGACCTCACCAGGGTTCAAAGCCGCGCGAAGTCCTTATGACCTACAACGAATGGCTCGAACGCCGCAACGTCCTCCAAAACAACGGAGCGGAAGACGAGTAGTCAATTAATTATTAATAGTAGGGGCTGACCCGTGTGTCCGCCCGCTTGTTTATTCAAAAGAAATGAGGTGGATAATGTGGCTTTTTTACCGATGAACAAAGCTGAAGTTGCTCAGCGCGGTTGGGACGGCGTTGATTTTGTTTATGTCAGCGGCGACAGCTACGTTGACCACCCGTCCTTCGGCGCGGCGATAATCACCCGCGTGCTCGAGGACTGCGGCTGTAAGGTCGCCTTTTTAGCCCAGCCCAATATCAAAAACGATAACGACTTCACTCAGTTCGGCAAGCCGCGCTTGGGCTTTATGGTTTCTTCCGGCAACATCGACAGTATGGTCGCTCACTACACCGTGGCAAAGCGCAAGCGCCACGACGACGCCTACACTGCCGGCGGAAAAAACGGCAAACGCCCCGACCGTGCGCTCACTGTTTACTGCAATATCATCCGCAGGTTATACCCCGACAGCCCGATAATCATCGGCGGTTTGGAAGCCTCACTCCGCCGTTTTGCCCACTACGATTACTGGAGCGACAGTGTAATGCCGTCGATCCTTTTCGATACAAAGGCAGACATCCTCGTCTACGGAATGGGCGAGCTTCAAACTATGGAGATCGCAAAGCGCCTCGCAGACGGCTATACAGTAGAAGCCCTGCAGGATATCCGCGGTATCTGCTATAAAATCAAAACCGGGGACTATGTTCCAAAATCGGTTGTCGATCTGCCAAGCTTTGAACGCGCAAAAGAAAACAAGCGCGATTACGCCATAGCCGCGCGCAAGGAGCTCGAAGAAGCCGACGCTGTCCGCGGAAAAACGCTTATCCAGCGCCACGGCAAACACATCCTCGTTCAAAACCCGCCGATGCCGCCGCTCACTACCGAACAGCTTGATTGTATTTACTCGCTGCCGTATATGCGAGCTTATCCAAAGTGCTACGACAAGCTCGGCGGTGTGCCGGGAATCAAAGAGGTCGAATTTTCGATCACCCACAACCGCGGTTGCTTCGGAGCCTGCAACTTCTGCTCGCTGGCGTTCCACCAAGGGCGCGCCGTTACCGTCAGAAGCGAAGAAAGCGTAATAAACGAGGCAAAAAGCTTCCTCGAAAATCCCAATTTCAAGGGCTACATAAGCGACGTGGGAGGCCCCACGGCAAACTTCAGATTACCCTCTTGCGAAAAACAGAAAAAGCTCGGGCTCTGCAAAAACCGCAAGTGCTTAGCCCCGACGCCCTGCCCGAATATGCAGGTGTCGCACACCGAATACCTCGACCTGCTCCGAAAGTTAAGAAAGCTCGACGGGATAAAAAAGGTCTTTATCCGCAGCGGAATCCGATTTGACTATCTTATGGAGGACGAGAGCGACGAGTTCTTGACGGAGCTTGTCCGCCACCACATCAGCGGTCAATTGAGGGTCGCGCCTGAGCACTGCTCGGCAGCCGTCCTCGATAAAATGGGCAAGCCGCGCATCGGCGTCTACAAAAAATTCTGCGACAAATTCTACGCGCTCAACCAAAAAGAACACCGCGACCAGTACGTTGTGCCGTACCTTATGAGCTCGCACCCGGGCTCAAAGCTAAAGGACGCGGTAGAGCTCGCGCTGTTTTGCAAGGAGCAGAAGATCCACCCAAAGCAGGTGCAGGATTTTTACCCCACACCGGGAACGATCTCGACCGCGATGTTCTACACAGGGCTCGATCCCTACACGCTTAACGAGGTCTACGTCCCCAAATCCGAGGAAGAAAAAAAGCTGCAGCGCGCCTTGCTGCAGTACTTCATCCCCGAAAACAAACCCCTTGTGGTAAAAGCACTGATAAAAGCCGGCAGGCGCGATTTGATAGGCAACTCTCCAAAGTGCCTTGTGACCCCGCTGCCCGGAATGAACAAACCAAAGCAAACAGGCAAAAGGGGAAAGAAAAAGGATTATTCAAGATACAGCAGGAAGAAAAAGTAATACTCTTTAAAACCCCTTGACCTATTCGACAAAAAATACTATAATAATATAAGTGCGTTGTATTAACGCGTTAAAGCAAG
>CADBXH010000014.1 GCA_902798605.1 uncultured Ruminococcus sp.
TAGAAATACTCCGTGCTAAAATCCTTAAACAAATACTGTTAAGATTATTTTGCAGGGAGCGAGTGGGAGTGATTCGCAAAGCGAATCAACTATGAACGCTCATACGTTCATATCATCACTTGCGCGTTAGCGTAATCATCACTGTTCACTGATAACTAAAGGTTTCTATAGCGTGTTATCAGTTATGATTGGCTTCGCCAAGTTATGTTTTTTAAGCCTTTTCACACGGTTATTTCGGGAGTGATAAGATTGGAACAAATCAATGACAGTGATTCAATGTTTTTCATAAAACGGTAATAGATAATTAAAATTCCATATTAGAATTAAAAGCCTTTAGCAAAAGCTGGGGCTTTTTTATTTTTGGGAATTTGCGAATAATTCGCAAATCTATTGACTCTAACGAACTGAAATGATATAATGATTTGCGAATGAGTCGCAAATTGGAGGTGCACTATGCCTAAATATATGACAAAACAGCGCAAAACATTGCTCGACTTCCTCGAAAGGCACGCCGATGAGGAGCTTTCTGCAAAAAAAATAGAGGCTGAGCTTTCTGACAGCGGCGTGAGCATAAGCGCTGTCTACCGCAATCTTTCCGACCTTGAAAAAGAGGGTAAGGTCAGGCGCATAAGCAAGAGCGGAAGCCGTGAGGTTTTCTATCTTTACACCGACGCTCACGAGTGCCGCGAGAGTCTTCATCTTTCGTGCAAAAAATGCGGAAAAACATATCATATGAACGCTCAGTGCGCCGATATGCTGATAAACAACCTCGCTCAAAACGACGAGTTTACAATAGACAAGTCCGACACCGTCCTTTACGGCGTTTGCAAGACTTGCAAGAACGGAGGGTAATTTTGAAAAGGATAATTTCACTTATTTTGATATTGGTTTTAGCGCTTTCGCTGTTCGCGGGATGCTCGGGAAAATCGGGCGCCGATGACGGAAAGCTCAATATCGTCACCACGATTTTCCCCGAATATGACTGGGTAAAGAATATCACGGCAGGAGCCGATAATGTCGACATCACGCTCTTGCTTGACAGCGGAGCCGATCTTCACAGCTATCAGCCCACCGCAGATGATTTTGTAAAAATATCTAACTGCGATGTGCTTATCTACGTCGGCGGCGAGTCGGATAAATGGGTCGACGACGCTCTAAAAGGCGCAGTGAACAAGAATATGATAAAAATCAACCTGCTCGAGCTGCTCGGCTCTAAGGCAAAAGAGGAAGAAACAGTAGAGGGGATGCAGGCGGAAAAAGAAGAAGCCGAAGAGGGCGAAGAAGGCCCCGAATATGACGAGCACGTTTGGCTTTCACTTAAAAACGCCTCAACATTGTGCGAAAAGATCTCGGACAAGCTATGCGAGGCTGACGAGGACAACAAGGATATCTACACTAAAAATACAAAGGATTACCTTAAAAAGCTCAATGACCTCGACGCAAAATATCAGTCGGTAAGAGATACCGCAAAGTATGACACGATGATATTCGCCGACCGCTTCCCGTTCAGATACCTAATGGACGATTATAATTTGAAGTACTACGCCGCATTTTTGGGCTGTTCTGCTGAATCGGAGGCGAGCTTTGAGACCGTAGCGTTCCTCGCCAAAAAGCTCGATGAGCTAAAGCTCCCCGCGGTAATGACGATAGATAAATCGGACAAAAAAATCGCAAAAACCGTCATCGAGACATCAAATCAAAAGAACGCCGAGATACTCGAGATGGACTCGATGCAGTCGGTCACGGCAAAGGACGTTGAGGACGGCAAGACCTACCTCGGCATTATGGAAAGTAACCTGACTGCGTTTACAAAGGCGATAAAGGAGTAAGCTATGGCACAGTTAAGCTGTCAAAATTTATCCCTCGGTTACGAGGGCAAAGAGATATTGAGCGGATTGAGCTTCCAAGTCAATTCGGGCGATTATCTTTGTATCGTCGGAGAAAACGGCTCCGGCAAATCTACGCTTATGAGGACTGTTTTAGGACTCAAAAAACCAATGAGCGGAAAAATCTTTACCGGTGACGGACTGTCTGCGAATGAGATCGGATATCTTCCTCAGCAGACGCTTGTTCAAAGGGATTTTCCCGCCTCGGTCAAAGAGATCGTTGTATCCGGAAACCAAGGTCACTGCGGATTGAGACCTTTTTACAATATGCAGGAAAAAGAGCTCGCCGCCCGGAATATGAAAAAAATGGGCATTTATGACCTTCAAAACCGCTGTTATCGCGAGCTTTCGGGAGGTCAGCAGCAGAGGGTGCTTTTGGCAAGGGCGCTGTGCGCCACCAAAAAGATGCTCCTGCTCGATGAACCCGTAGCCGGACTCGACCCTAAGGTCACGGCCGATATGTACAGCCTGATCGACGGGCTGAATAAAAACGATAAGATCACTATCATAATGATCTCTCACGATTTGGACGCGGCTTTAAAGTACGCAAGCCACATCCTGCATATCGGTAAGGATATTTTCTTCGGTACCAAAGAAGAATATATCAAAAACCGTTTGGGCGAAAGGGGGCAGGCTTGATGTTTGAACAGTTAGCAAGCTATCTCCAATACCCCTTTGTGCAATACGCGCTTATAGTCGGCGTGTTGATAGCGCTTTGCTCGTCCTTGCTCGGCGTAACGCTCGTGCTTAAAAGGTTTTCGTTTATCGGTGACGGTCTTTCTCACGTTGCGTTCGGCGCAATGTCTGTAGCGGCAGTCGTGGGACTGACAAACGATATGTTGATAATTATGCCCGTGACTATAATCAGCGCGATCTTGCTCCTGAGAACGGGCAGCAACGCGCGGATAAAAGGCGACGCCGCTGTTGCGATGATCTCCGTCGGAGCATTGGCGATCGGTTATCTGCTGATGAATGTCTTCAGCACATCGTCAAACGTTTCGGGCGATGTGTGTACGACGCTTTTCGGCTCGACTTCGATTTTAACATTAAGCGAGCTTGAGGTATGGGCGTGTATAATCCTCTCGATAATCGTAGTTTTCGCATTTATCTTCTTTTACAACAAGATTTTCTCCGTCACCTTTGACGAGGATTTTGCCCGCGCTACCGGAACAAAGGCCGGAGTTTATAACCTGATCATCGCTATAATCATAGCCGTTATCATCGTGCTCGCGATGAACCTTGTCGGCTCGCTTCTTATATCTGCGCTCGTTATTTTCCCCGCGTTGTCTGCAATGCGCGTATTCAAGAGCTTTAAGTCGGTAACGATCTGCTCGGCTTGTCTGTCGGTATTTTGCGCGGCGTTTGGCTTGCTGATATCGATCTGTACTGGAACGCCTGTAGGCTCAACGATCGTCGCGGTTGACATCGTAGTATTCTTTGTTTTCTGGATAATTGGTTTTATAAGGGAGAGAGCATAATGCAAAGAATAGTATGTTTGATTTGCGCAGCGGTGATGGCTTTTGCTGTTGCAGGCTGCTCGGGAAATTCAACTGATAATAAAGCATCAAAATCGAATCAAAAGGGAGTAAATGACATTATGTCAAGCGCGGCTCAGACCGACCCTTCTGCCACACAAGCGGCCACTCAATCTGCTACTCAGGCTGCCTCAGCTCCTTTAGATAAGATACCGGAGGGTAATATCAATTACCCTGAGCTTGATTATGATGCGGAAGTTGACCTTACCAAATTAAACAGCAATATGGTTTATTCGGAGGTTTCAGCGATGATGAATACCCCCGCTAAATACAAGGGCAAAAAAGTCAAGATGAACGGTACATTTGATGTTTATACCGACATAAAGACCGGAAAATACTATTATTCCTGCATTATCAAGGACGCGACCGCCTGTTGTTCAAGCGGTATCGAGTTTTTGTGGAAGGGAGACCATAAATATCCCGATGATTATCCTGCTGTCGGCACGCCTGTGACCGTCGGCGGAGTATTTGAAACATATCTCGAGGACAATAAAGTCTACTGCCGCTTAAAGAACGCTGATGTTGTTTTCGGAACCTAATAGAATAACGCCCGCGGTTTTTACTCCGCAGGCGTTTTTCTATTTGAAGATTATTTCACTTATTAGTCTGATTCCCTCGTCTATCCTGTCCGACGGGATACCCGAAAAGCTAAGCCCGAACTCGTTGTCGGTTTTATAGGGCATAATTTTGATCGAGTTTTCCGCAAGCTCGCGCTCGATTCTATCCCTGTCAAATTCTCCGCTGAGTTTTACCTTGACATAAAGCGAGGTCTCGTTAAAAACAGTTTCGAAATTTTTAAAATACCCGTCTATGCTTTGCATAACGATCTTGCTTTTTTCAAGAAATACTCTGCGTGCTTTTCTCAGATGAACATCTATTTTGCCGGTGTTTATGTACCCCGCGAGTGCTAATTGCTCAACCTTTGACGCAGTCTGGTTGATTTGCGACTTGATACCGTTGTATTTTTTCAAGATATTCTCGGGCAAAACCATATAGCTTATCCTGACCGACGGCAAAAGTACCTTGGAAAACGAGCCGATATAAATCGTGTTATCGGTGTCGTAATTCTGCACGCAGGGCATAGGGTGGGTGCTGTATCTTATCTCGCCGTTGAAGTCGTCCTCAATAATCAAAACTCCGTTGGATTTTGCCCAGTTGATTATTTCAAGCCTGCGCGTTACGGGCATATTTGTGCCGTAGGGCTCGGTAAAGTTCGGATTGAGCACTAAGATGTCAGGCTTGATTATTTTGAGTGAGTCAAGCGTTGCGCCGAATTCATCGTTTTCAAAGTAGCTTATCTCATAATCAAAGCTCTTAAAAACAAATTCCGACTGAATATAGCTGTCCTTTGCCATAGCGACCTTTTTATTACAGCCCAAAACCGAGCAGAGGATGCAAAGCAACGCCTGAGTACCCGCGCCGACTACGATATTCTTCGCGCTCGAATTGACGCTTCTTGTGCCGAGAGCGTATTTTTGCAGAGCGATCCTCAGCGTTTCCTCGCCCTGAACGTCGCCGTAAGAGGTCAAAAGATAGTTCCTGTTTATGACGTCTTTTATGTTCTTTTTCCATTCGGAAAGGTTGATTATGCTTTCGTCGATGCTTTTTGTGGTAAAATCGTACCTGATTATCTCATTCTCGGTTTTGACTTTATAATCTTCTTCATCAAGCGTTTTCGGTTTATTATCAAACTCCGCTGCAACATAAAACCCGCTCTGGGGCTTTGTTTTTATGTATCCCTCGGCGCACAGCTGGTCATAAGCCGCCGTCACGGTCGTTTTAGAGACCCCGAGTTCCTCGCTGAGCTTGCGGATAGACAGCAGCTTTGTATCTTTTTTAAGATTTCCGTTTTCAATTGCGTTTCTTATAGAAATATAAATCTGCCTGTACATCGGCTTTTTTGCGCTTTTGTCGGCAAGAATAAAGTCGTAAAGCATATAATATCACCGCTTATATAATACCACCATAATTAAAATATTTCAATATTATTGCAATCTCTTTGTAAAGGTTGAAATTTCGTCTATATATATGTATAATAAAGTGGTATGATATTTTAGTAAATGAGGGATAATAATGAGTACTCAGACAGATAGATTTTTCAATTCGGTCAAGGGCAAAAAGGTCGCCTTTATCGGACTCGGCACAAGCAATCTTCCGCTTATCAAGTTGTTTGCCGACAAGGGCGCCAAGGTCATCGGCTGTGACAGACAGCCGCTTGAAAAGCTCGGAGCGAACGGTGAAAAGGCGTTGCAGTACGGCGCAGAGCTCATCTTGGGCGAAGATTACCTAAAGGATATCGACGCGGACATCGTTTTTCGCAGCCCCGGTACCCAGCCCGACAAGCCGGAGCTTATTAAGCTCAGACAAAACGGCAAGGTGCTGACTTCCGAGATGGAGGTTTTCTTTGACCTGTGCCCCTGCAAGATGATCGCCGTGACGGGCTCCGATGGCAAAACTACCACAACGACGATCATTTCCGAGCTGCTAAAGGCACAGGGCAAGACCGTTCACCTCGGCGGTAATATTGGCAAACCGCTCCTACCGGAGATCGAAAGCGTTAATGAGGACGACTATGCCGTGATCGAGCTTTCGAGCTTTCAGCTTATCTCAATGCGCAAAAGCCCTGATATAGCAGTTGTCACCAACCTTGCGCCGAATCACCTTGACTGGCACAAGGATATGGAAGAGTATGTTGAGGCTAAAAAGAATATTATTTTACACCAAAACGCCTTTACAAAGGCAGTCTTGAATCAAGATAACGGAATCTCAAACGGCTTTTCAGCCGATGTCCGCGGTCAGCTTGCCAAGTTCAGCGTAACAGAAAAGCTATATAACGGCGCGTATCTTGACGGCACTACCGTCGTTTACAGCGACTACGGCAAGACGACCGAGATTATGGATATCTCCGACATCAAGATACCCGGTATGCACAATGTAGAAAACTACCTCGCGGCGATCTCCGCTGTTTGGGGTATAGTCGATGTTGATACTATCAAAACGGTAGCTCAGACCTTTGGCGGCGTTGCGCACAGGGCGGAATTTATCAGAGAGCTTGAAGGCGTAAAGTACTATAACGACTCAATAGCTTCAAGCCCGACAAGGACTGCGCTCGGAACGCTTTCGCTTTACGATGAAAAGATAATTATAATCGCGGGCGGCTACGATAAGCACATCCCGTACGAGCCCCTCGGACCCGTTATCAACAATAAGGTAAAAGTCCTCATCCTCTTGGGCGACACCGCTCCTAAAATCGAGGAGGCCGTAAAAAACGCTGAAAACTTTGATGAAAACGCAATCAAGATAATCAACGTAAATAATATGGAAGAAGCCGTGGCGGCGGCAAGGGAAAACGCCGAAAATGGCGATATAGTTTCGCTTTCACCCGCCAGCGCGAGCTTTGGACTTTACAAGAACTTTGAAGAAAGAGGTAATCACTTTAAGTCGATCATAAACGACTTGAAGTAATCATTATGGATATAAAGAAACTGATTTTTGATTTGTGCTCGGCTTTCGGAGTTTCCGGCAGCGAGGAAACCGCTGTAAATGTCGCCAAGGAATACATCGCCGGTTTTTCCGAGGTCACGACCGATCACAACGGCAATCTTTATGCCGTTATGGGTAATAAAAACGCGGATAAAACGATCTTACTCGACGCGCATATCGACCGCATCGGGCTTATCGTCACCGACATCAACGACAACGGATTTGTTAAGGTCGACAAATGCGGAGGGATAGACGCGAGGGTCTTGCAGGACTCCGTGCTGAAAACCGAAAGCGGTCTATGCGGGACCGTGTGCTGTCTGCCGCCTCACCTTTCCGACGGCAGCGAGAGCAAGGCTAACCCCATAACAAAAACATGGGTAGACTTTGGTATGCCGTGTGATGAAGTTAAAAAGCAGATCAAAATCGGCGACAAACTGACATTTGATTATACTCCCAAAGCTTTGTTGGGTGATAAAACAACTTCTCCCGCGCTCGATAACCGCTGCGGAGCGGCGGCGCTGATTTATGTTGCCGAGCTGCTGAAGGATAAGGAGCTTGATTATAAGGTCGTTATCCTGCTCAGCTCTCAGGAGGAAACCTACGGAACAGGAGCTATAACAGGCGCTTATAAAATTGAAGCAGACGAAGCGATAAGTGTTGACGTAAGCTTTGCTTCTCAGCCCGATGTTACAGGGCAATATGGTTCGATCGAGCTTGGAAAAGGCGGAATGATCGGTATCGCTCCGGTGCTGAACAAGGCTATGACAAACAAGCTGGTATCGCTTGCCAAGGATAAAGCTATCCCTTATCAGCTTGAGCCCCTGTCAAATTCAACCGGTACGAATGCCGACCATATTTCCGTAAGCAAAAGCGGAGTAAAAACCGCCTTGATCTCAATTCCTCAGCGATATATGCATACTCAGGCGGAGGTCATCAGCCTCTCTGATGTTGAGAGCGTATCAAAGCTGATTTACGAATATATTTTGTGCGGAGGTGCTTTTGATGATTGATTATAAACTCCTCAAAAAACTCTGCACGGCTGGCTCTATATCGGGCGATGAGGGAAGTGTTAGGGAGATAATCCTCGCCGAGATAAAAGATTACGCGGACGAAATAAAGATCGACAATCTCGGCAATATCATTGTCTTCAAGAAAGGCAAAAACCGCGCTAAAAACAAGCTGATGCTCTCCGCTCATATGGATGAGGTCGGGCTGATGATAACCGATGTAACAGGCGACGGCTTCCTTAAATTCGACGAGGTCGGCGGACTGGATAGACGTATTTTGCCGGGAAAGCGTGTGTATATCGGAGAAAACGCAGTTTTGGGAGTTATCGGAATAAAGCCTATCCACCTCACCAAAGGCGATGACAGCGATTCTATCCCCGAGCTGAGCGATATGTACATCGACATCGGCGCTGACAGCAAAGAAGAAGCGCAAAAGTACATTAATCTTGGCGACAGCGTATGCTTTGACTCCTATTATATCGAAAACGAATACACGATCAACTCAAAGGCGATAGACGACCGCTTCGGCTGTCTTGTGCTCATAAGTCTTATCAAAAGCGAGCTTGAATATGACGCGTTTTTCACTTTTGTTGTTCAGGAGGAAGTAGGGCTTCGCGGCGCAAAGGTCGCGGCATACACAGTTGAGCCCGATTATGCGATCGTGGTAGAAACTACAACTGCCGCAGATATTCCGGAAGTCGATCCCTCAAAGCAGGTCTGCAATCTCGGAGACGGTGCGGTTATCTCCGTTATGGACAGGCGCACGATCTATGACAAGGAGCTTGTCAGCCTCGCGTTTGAGCGTGCCGAAAAAATCGGAGTAAAGGCTCAGCATAAACGCGCGGTCGCGGGCGGAAACGACTCGGGAGAGATTCACAAAAGCAGGGGAGGCGTGCGCACCCTCGCGGTATCGCTTGCCTGCCGTTATCTGCATTCCCCGAGCTGTATCGCCGATAAATCCGACTGCGAAAGCATAATGGCGCTCGTAAGCGACCTGTGTGCTAATATCCCGGGAAAATAAATTGCGCTATTATATGTTGGCTTCAGCAGACTTTTTCTGTCGAGAAACAAAAATATAGTTCTATATAAACTTAGAGAACGTTTTAAAAGGTGTATGAAATGATAAATTCAGCAAATGACGCTGACAGTTTTATAAAAGAGGTTCAGGCAATCTCTGCGGTCGATCCGTTTGCCTGCCGCATAATTTCGCTGTGCAACAGCTACAAGCCCGACCTTGTGTTTGTCGATTATTGGCTTGTACAGAACGACAGCGGCAAAAATACCGGAGCGATTGCGCGCAACGGCTCAAACTTTATTCTATTCCTTACCGATGACAGCGATATCGAGGAAATATCGTCATTTATGCGTATTGCCGGTGCTTCTGCCGTGATTTGCGACGGCAAGTATCAGCTTGACTTTACGGGCGGCAAGACGCTCGAGGGCAAGGTGCTTGTAAAAGCTGAGGCGTTTGATGATGAAGATGATCTTAGCTTTATCGAACCGGATATAAAATCAGCGTATGAGCTTATCCAAAAGTCCGCGGATAAAAACTTTGTCCCGCCGAATTTTGAGGACTTTTATGTTGATGTAAACCATAAGCTCAGGCATAATACCTCAAGGCTGCTCGGAATTGAAGAAAACGGAGTTCCCGCGGCGGTCGCAATGACCGTTGCCGAAAGCGATAACGCCGCAGTCCTCGGAGCGGTTTCTTGCGATCCGGAGTACCGCAGGCGCGGATTCGGCTCAAGCCTTATCAAGCATATAACAAATATCCTCGTCGGCGAAAAAAAGTCGGTTTATCTTCACAGAGCCGAAAACGACAATGTCGAGTTTTATAAAAACCTCGGTTTTACCGAGTACGGCAGCTGGCGTGAATACTATTCTATAAGGTGAGAATTTGAAGTTTTTTGATATAGACAAAAAAATCCTTGAAGCTTCTGAAAAGGCGATGAGCCTTTGCGCTGATAAGCTCAGGGAAATAGATGAAATACAGGAATATAATCAAATTAAAATGATTAAGGCGTTCCAAAACGCGGGAGTTAGGGAGAGCTATTTTAACGCTTCCACGGGCTACGGCTATGACGACTACGGCCGCGACGCTCTCGACCGTGTATATGCCTATGCTTTTGATGCGGAGGACGCGCTTGTGCGCCATAACTTCGTCAGCGGAACGCACGCGCTCACTGTCGCGCTGTTCGGAATACTCAGACCGAACGATACCGCGCTTTGCGTCACAGGTATGCCTTACGATACTTTACGCTCCGCGATAGGTATCGAGGGCAATTATCCCGGCTCGCTGAAGGATTTTGATATTGATTTTAAGATCACCGAGCTATTGCCCGACGGAACGTTGGATTATGATTCTATAAAGCGCGATATAACCGAAAAACAGCCAAAAATGGTATATATACAGCGTTCAAGGGGCTACAGTTTGCGCCCGACGCTTACGTGGAAGGAAATCAAAAAAATCTGCGACATTTCAAAAAGCGTATCTCCAAAGTCGATCATTATGCTCGACAACTGCTATGGTGAGTTTATCGAGAAGGTCGAACCGCTCAGCATCGGCGTAGATGTAATGGCAGGCTCTCTCATTAAGAATCCCGGCGGCGGTATTTCCCCGACAGGCGGCTACATAGCGGGCAGATCGGATTTGGTAGAGCTGTGCGCTTACCGACTCACCACGCCCGGCACCGGCAAAGAGATCGGCGCGACTCTCGGGGTTAACCGTGAGATGTTCCTCGGCGCGTACAACGCTCCTCACGCCGCGGGCGAAGCGCTAAAAACCGCTGTTTTTGCCTCGGCGTTATTTGAGATACTCGGTTTTGAAACCACACCCAAGTATTCGGACGACAGGGGAGACATTATCCAGCTTATAATGCTCGGCGATGAGCAAAAGCTTATCAGCTTTTGCGGCGGTATCCAGAGCGGATCGGCTGTTGACAGCTTTGTTCAGCCCGTTCCCTCCGATATGCCCGGTTATGAAAGTCAGGTCATTATGGCTGCAGGTGCCTTTACCCTCGGTTCGTCAATAGAGCTTTCCGCTGACGCGCCTTTGCGCGAGCCTTACGCCGTATGGATGCAAGGCGGACTCAACTTTCATTCAGGCAAGCTCGGCGTAATGCTCGCGGCAGACAAGGTTATGAAAGAAATCAAATAAACACTTTGACTCCTTCGTTTAATACGAGGGGGTTATTTTATTGATTATTTCCTTTATTTTATTATCAAAAAAGCAATTAACAATCTTGTAATTCTTTGTGCATTGTGCTATAATACATTATGGAGGTATATATGCTATGTTGTGCGATTTACATATTCATTCAAACAATTCATTTGACGCCAAATGCTCTGTGGACGAGATTTGTAAAATAGCTGTTGACTTAGGATTCGGCACCATCGCGATCACAGATCATTGTGAGGCTGAGTTTATCGACAAAGGTGAGGACTGCGAATTCGGCTCCTTTGACAGGCAGATTCCAAAGTCCCTCAGCGATACCGCAGAGGCTATCGAAAAGTATAAGGGTAAGCTTAAAATTCTTCGCGGCCTCGAGCTCGGTGAGCCTATGCACGACCCAAGGCAGACAAAAAAAGCTCTTGATTACGGCGAGTTTGATTTTATCCTCGCGTCCGTGCATAATCTCCGCGGCAGAGACGATTTTTACTATATGGATTTTAACAGCGTAGATATCGATCAGATACTCTCCGAGTACTTTGACGAGCTTGCCGAGACTGCTTCCTTTGAGCATTTTGACAGCCTTGCGCACCTAACATACCCGCTCAGATATATTTTTGAGCGCCAAGGCTTTTTACCTGATTTGTCTGCTTATTCGGATAAGATAGATAACATCTTTAATATTCTCATAAAGAATAATAAAGCTCTTGAAATCAACGTGCAAAGCTTATTTAAGCCGATGAAGCAGCCAATGCCGAACCTTCCGCTTGTTAAAAGGTTTTACGAGCTCGGCGGCAAGTACATAACTATCGGTTCAGATGCTCACACAGCCGATAAGATAGGAAAGGGAATAGACGTCGGCTTTGAAGTCGCAAAAAAGGCGGGTTTTACCCACTATACTGTTTTTGAAAATCATATGCCGACACTTTATAAATTGTAACGGAGTAAAAAATGAAAGCTAAGTTTTTCGGGCGGGTCATCGCTATAACACTGACCTTGTGTTTGTTATTATCCGCTTTATCGGGTTCGATCGTGGTTTCGTCCGCGGCGGATTCCGCAATCGAAATTGAAAATATGGGCGATTACGCATGCGCTGATTTTTCAAATAATCGCCTTTTTACATTGAAAGGAACAAAGCTTTATCTTACCGACCTCAACTACGGCGGGGGATATATGCTTTTTGACTACGCTCAAATTGCGCCTGATTCAACTCTTACTTTGCTGGACGCTAAGGTAGTCGGAACAAAATTATATACTTTGTTTTCTGATTCGGTAATATGTTATCTTAATATAATCGATATTACTCAGCTCCAAAGCTATACTAATACTCTTAATTTTTCGTGTGAAAAGTTAATTGCGCTTGAAAACGGAGATGTAATGGTGACCCTTCAAAACGGCGGCAGTGCTTTTCTCTTTTACGTAATGGTGACCCTTCAAAACGGCGGCAGTGCTTTTCTCTTTTACCTACAGTCGAACGGTAGTACACCATTGACGGTATGAATTACTCAATGGATCCATACGGTAACTTAACACCGTTATCACCCCCAACGGAGCCTACTACAGCCGAACCGACTACAGTAGAGCCGACAACCGTCGAACCTACAACTGTTGAGCTAACTACTATTGAGCCTACAACCATTGAACCGCCCACGGCAGAACCTACCACTTTGGAGCCGACTACTGCGGAACCGACGACATTAGAGCCTACGACTGCAGAGCCTACAACAGCGGAACCAACGACGTTAGAACCCACAACCGAAGAACCGTCAACTGCCGAACCATCGACCGCTGAACCTACAACCGCAGAGCCGACTATGATCTCGCCGACTACAGCGGAGCCGACGACCGAAGAACCTACGGTCGCGCCGACAACAAACCCGTATGCGCAGTATATTATAGGCGATGTGAACGGCGACGGATATGTTGATGTCCTCGATGCTACACTGGTTCAAAAATATTCGTCCGAAAAGACTAAATTAAACGTCCGTCAATTGTATGTTGCAGACGTAAATAACGACGGCATTGTTGATGTTTTGGATGCCGCGAGTATCCAAAAATACGCGTCGGAGATAATTACAGAATTCAAGAAAAAGTAAAATTATGAGCCTGAACATTGTTTCAGGCTCATTTTTTATGCTTTTAAGCGCTTATTTATATATATTTACAAATAAATTTATATTGATTTTCTGATAATAATGTGGTAGAATTATTTTGAAATTGAAGCATAGAGGTTTAATGCTTGTTTCAAAAAATATAGGAGGAATTCCAAATGACAAAAAAAATAGTTAGCTTACTTATCGCATTAATACTGACAGTCAGCTGCATCACTTGCGCTGCAAGTTTTTCTGCGGCTGCGGAAGACGGTAAGTTCTCGGTAACAGCTATGTCAAACTTCTTCCCCGAGAGGACAGAGACCTTTGACGCTTCTACCGATACTGTCACCGTCAGCTTCTACATTAAGAGCGATCAGATGATGAACAACAGCCAGTGGAACCTTTACTTTGATGAGACTGTTCTCGCATATGATGACACAGACGGCGTAAACCAGACTGCTGTTTATTACGAGGGTGAGCATCTGTATGATGAGTACAACATCGCTCCCGCTGCTAAGGAATACGGCGCTATCATCAATACTCAGAAGACTGATGTAGGCGAGATCCACGGCAACAACTCAAACGCAAGTCCCGTATATAAGCTCAAGAGAGCGGACGGCGAAAAGATCGGTTTCATTACCGTAACATTCAAAGTCCTCGATCCCACAAGGGACACTACAGTTTACCTTGAGCTCGTAGAGCTTCTCACAAACGAGGGTCAGATCTATAAGTTCAGCTCACAGCAGGTTGATGATTCTCTTATGACTTTTGAAACTCAGTCATCTGTTTACGAGGGCTATTATGATCCCGATTATGTAAATGACGCTCCCGAGCCCACAACAGTAGAACCCACAACAGAGCCTGAGCCTACAACAGTAGAGCCCACAACAGAGCCTGAGCCTACAACAGTAGAGCCCACAACTGTAGAGCCTACAACAGCTCCCGTAGAGCCCACAACTGAGCCTCAGCCCGCTGTTAAGATCGGCGATATTGACGGCGACGGTTCTGTCGATATTCTCGACGCTACAATAGCCCAAAAGTCAGCTGCCGGCAAAACACAGCTGACTCCCGAACAGGATTATGTAGGCGATGTTAACAACGACGGTATTTGTGATATTCTTGACGCTACAATGATTCAGAAGTATGCCGCAGGCAAAATCACTGAATTCCCCAAAAAAGCATAATCTAAGCAAATAAATTCGGCGGCGACCAAATCGGTCGCCGCTTTTTTGCGCAAAAAATAAGGCTTGCAAATCGCAAGCCTTAATATATTTAATTATAGTTTTTCAGCTAATTCTTTAATGTATTTCTTTAACTGATCTTTTGTTTCGGGATGTTCAAGTCCAACCTCGATTTGAGCCTTTAGTATACCGAACTTGTTGCCCATATCGTAGCGTGTGCCTTCAAACTCAACAGCGGTCATACCCTTGGTGATCGCTATCTCACGCATTGCGTCGGTAAGCTGTATCTCACCGCCGACTCCGGGCTTTGTGCGCTCCAGAATCTCAAATATCTCGGGCGGCAAAACGCATCTGTCAAGGATAGAATAAAGTGACAGCACTTCTTCTTTGGTCTTGGGCTTTTCTTTCATATCGGTGCACTTAAAAACATTGTCGTGCAGGTTCTCTACCTTAAGCGAGCCGTACTTGTGTATATCCTTTTCGGCTACCTTTTTAACGCCGACAACGCCTTCGCCATACTCGCCGTAGCAGTCGATCAGCTGCTTGATAGCGGGCTTTTTGCTGATGATAACGCCGTCGCCGAAAAGCACCGCAAATGGCTCATTACCGACAAATTGCTTTGCCTTGAGTACCGCGTGACCCAAGCCTTTCATCTCTTGCTGGCGGATAAAGCTGATATTTGCAAGCTCGGCAATATCCTTAACGCACTTCAAAAAGTCCATTTTTCCGCTTTTTTCAAGGATATGCTCGAGCTCGGGCGAACGGTCAAAGTGGTCCGCCATAATGCTCTTACCTCGATTTGTGATAATAAGAATGTCTGTGATACCCGCGGCAACAGCCTCTTCAACGATATATTGAATAGTCGGCTTGTCAACAATGGGGAACATTTCCTTGGGAACGTTCTTTGTAGCAGGTAATACTCTTGTGCCGAACCCCGCAGCGGGGATAACAGCCTTAGTGATCTTCATAATTTCCTCCAAAAGTATAATGCGTGGTGGTTACATCGAAAGCAAACCGGATCAAATAGCGGTAAGCTGAATGTATTCACCGATAAATATAATTGCGATAATTGCAACGCCAAAGCTCACGGCAAGGCCGAGGTTAACTCCGCCCTTGGCAGTCAGCTTCTCGTCAACATTATCTTTGTTTTGTTCTTTTATCTTTTTTATTTTTTTAACACAGTGCTTATGATAAAGACGGTTTGCTAAAAATCCGCTGAATAACATCACACCGTATCTTAACCACGTCAAAACAGACGGGATAAGCAGAATACCGGCTCTTGAAAAGAGTTCAATTGAATTGCCTGCCATATTGGAATAGCTGTTTTTGGTAAAATAATCATAAGCAGCGCTGTATTCAGGAGTACGCATAATACAAATCGATAAAACGTTTGTAGCGATTATGATTAATGCAAAAAGAATTCCCAACCAATACATTTTTCTGTAAATAAAATAGATGCCCGATAGGAACAATGCGCCAAAGTTAAACTTTGCTCTGCCGAAATTCTTGATGCGGTTAAAAACAGTCAAATAGTAGTTGGTATTTTTGCCGACGAATTTCGCCATCTCGCCGACCTTTATATCGTCCGCGATATAGTCCTCGTTATTCATTCCCGCAAGCGGATCAAAGTTAGGAACTCCCGCGGCGCCAAAACCAAAGGGCGGGGGAATAGGCCCCGAATTACCGTTGCTTTGGGCACCTTGATTATTTTGGTTATTATACCGGTATTGATCGTTTTTGTTTTGGTTGAACTGATTTTGAGTATTCTGCGGATTTGGGTTGTTCTGCTGATCGTTCTGCATCGGACATCCGCAGCGCGTACAAAACATTACTCCGGGCGGATTGTTGAACCTGCAAACAGGACATACAGTGTTGATTTGATCAGAGCTTTCCTCATTTACCGCATTGAAGTTTTCAAAAGAAAAGTCCTTTGAGTGCTTGTCCTCAAAAAAGCAACTGCCTTTTTGCTCATAGCAATCGCGGTGATGAGGCGCACCGCATTCGGGGCAAACAACAATGTCGTCGCCCGACTCAAACTGCTTTTTACAAACAGGACATTTATATTGAGTAAATTCCATATTTTCCTCCGAACATATATATGTTATTATATTATAACAAATTCTTCCAAATAATGCAATAAATATTTGATACAATATTATTTCAATAAAAAGTTTACAATCAACGCGGATTTTGATATAATATATTTTTAGAGTATATGTAAGTATATGAAAGAGGGTACATTATGGTACAGTTTGAAGAATTACTTCTTGAATTACAGGCACTAAAGCCCGATATTGACGATTTATCCGACGCTCTCGGCTTAAACGCTATCCGCTCGGAGATCGAGCAGTTAGAGTTAAAGGCGACCGAACCCGGCTTTTGGGATGATGTTGAAAAATCTCAGCAGGTGCTTCAAAAGACCGGCGCGCTAAAGGGAAAGGTAGAGGCATACGAAAACCTCGTCACAAAATATGACGATACCCACGCGCTTATTGAGCTTGCAAATGAGGAAGAGGACTTATCTCTTTTGGATGAGGCTCAGTCCGAGTATGAGGCGGTCAAAGCAGAGCTTGAAAAACAGCGTCTGCAAACGCTCCTCACGGGCGAATACGATAAAAATAATGCAATACTCACCTTTCATGCGGGCTCGGGCGGCACCGAGGCTCAGGACTGGGCAGAAATGCTCTATAGAATGTACACCCGCTGGGCAGAGGCTCACGATTTCAAGGTCAAAGAGGTCGATTACCTCGACGGCGACGAAGCCGGCTTAAAGAGCGCAGTGCTGCTTATTGAGGGCGAGAACGCCTACGGCTACCTAAAAAGCGAGGCGGGAGTTCACCGCCTTGTGCGCGTATCTCCGTTTGACTCCGCCGGCAGAAGGCACACGAGCTTTTCTTCCCTTGAGGTAATGCCCGAGATCGACGACAGTATTCAGGTGGACATCAAGCCCGAGGATATAAAGATGGACGTTTACCGTGCGAGCGGCGCCGGCGGCCAGAAGGTAAACAAGACTTCGTCCGCTGTTCGTCTTACGCATATCCCCACGGGTATCGTAGTAGCCAGCCAGGTCGAGCGCAGTCAGTACCAGAACCGCGACGTCGCTATGAAAATGCTCGTTTCAAAGCTCGTTGAGATAAAGGAGCGCGAGCACCTTGACAAAATCGAGGACATCAAGGGCGTTCAAAAGGAGATCACATGGGGCTCGCAGATCCGCAGTTACGTCTTTATGCCGTACACAATGGTAAAGGATCACCGCACCTCATACGAAACGGGCAACGTAAACGCCGTAATGGACGGCGACCTCGACGGCTTTATCAACGCGTACCTAAAATGCGCAAGCCAGGGCACTTTACAAAAGTAGCAACGTGACGCTGCATCCAATCCGCCTTTTTATATCTTTGTTTTAACTCATACGTATTGTTAACGGCGGAATCAAAAAACACATTTATTATATATTTTTTTTTGATAAAAATAATGGCGTCAGTAATGACGCCGTTAATTTTTTGTGTTAATTTCTTTTACGTTATTTTTATTAAAATCTTTTGTGATATACTTGTATTTACCTCAAAAGGAAGTAGATATAATGTCAATAAAAATAAATCTCGGCGCGTGGAGCTCGGTCTTTGCCGTTCCCTCAAAAATAGTCGATGAGGGCTTGAAGTTTTCCGACGGCGTAAAGCTTAAAGTCTTGCTCTATGTGCTCAGAAATGCAGGAAACAACTTAACAGTTAAAGATATATCGGCGGCAACGGGCGTAAACGTGACCGACATTCCCGAAGCGCTTGATTACTGGGTCAGTATGGGCATCCTATGCAAAAATGACGGGGAATTCGCTCCGGTAGCAAACGAGCAAGCCGATGTATCTGATAATAATTCCGATAAAGAAACAAAACGAGAATCAAAGCAAACTGCCGAAGAAATTGCCAAAGACGTAAACGAAAACAAAAAGCGCTTTGTTCTTACAAAGCCGCAGCGTCCCGACTATGTCTTCACCGCCCAAAGGCTCGCCGAGGACGAGGATTTGAAAATACTTGTAAACGAGGCTCAGACAGCTCTCGGCAAGACGCTTTCAAACTCCGATATCAGTATGCTTTTGATGCTCAAAGACACCTGCGGATTGCCGCTCGACGTAATTATAATGCTCATCCAGTACACGATCAGTATTGATAAGGCAAACATCAGAACGATCGAGAGGATCGGCATTCAGTGGGCTGACGCGGGCGTGCAGTCGGTAGAAGCCGCGGATGAAAAAATCAGGCAGGCTAACCTTTCAAGCAAGAATTACTCCATCGTAAAATCCGCTTTCGGGCTCAGTAACCCGGGTTCACCCACGGCTAAGCAGCTTGAATACTGCAACAAATGGATAACCGAATGGAAGTTCTCTCCCGATATGCTCAGAGAAGCATACGAGCGCTGCGTTGACACAAAGGGAAGTATGAAGTTCAATTATATTGACGGCATACTAAAACGCTGGCATAACGATGGAATAATGAACCTTAACGATCTGAAAGAGCTTGAAGCTCAAAAGACTGCAAAAACTACATCGACCAAAAAGCGCAAGACCTCATATAACATCGACGAGCTTAAAAAGATAGACACCCTTGATTTTGTAAACTGAGGAAATAATTATGGGATTTAACAGTTCAATATACAAGGCGGCGGGCGATATGCTCTTTGAAAGAAGGCTGAACGCTGAAAAATCCGCCGACAGAAGAAGAGAAGAGATATATCAAAAGCTCCCGCGCGCAAAGGAGCTTGAACAGCAGATCGCCGACACAGGCATCCGCGCTGTCAGGACGGTGATAGGCGGTGGAGACGCCGCCGAAGAAATGAGAAAGCTCAAAGAGATAAACCTCGGGCTACAAAAAGAGCTGAGTGATCTTTTGGTTTCAAACGGCTATCCCGAGGACGTTTTTGAGCCGAGATATCTCTGCAAAAACTGCAACGACACCGGCTATTATGAATACGACGGCAGAACTCTGCTTTGCCCCTGTATGAAAAAGGCTTTGGTAGAGTGTGCGGTAAGGGAGCTCAACAAAACCGCTCCGCTGTCACTTTCGACCTTTGGAACTTTTGATCTGAACTACTATTCAAGGGAGTTTGACAAATCGGTCGGCGTTGTGCCTTACACCCATATGGAAAAGGTGCTGAAGTACTGCAAATCATACGCCGATGAGTTCACTACTAAATCAAACAGCATTTTGATGTACGGCAACACGGGTCTCGGAAAAACTCATCTGTCGCTCGCGATAGCCAACGAGGTTATCCAAAAGGGCTTCGGTGTTATATATGTTTCCGCGCCGTCACTCGCTCAGCAGCTTGAAAAGGAGCATTTCTCGCGTGATAAAAGCAGTTCGGTATCAAATATGCTCCTCGACTGCGATCTGCTTATAATTGACGATTTGGGAACTGAATTTCAGACAAAATTCTCTACTGCGGAGCTTTATAACATATTTAATTCAAGGCTTTTGCTCTCTAAGCCCGTGATAATCAACACAAATTACGAGCTCGATAAGCTCGAGGACATTTACTCGGACAGGTTTGTATCAAGGATAATCGGCAGCGCTCAAAAATTGGCGTTCACGGGTACAGATATCAGGATAATAAAAAAATAATTTTCTAAATCACTTGACATTTTCACCCGTTTAGATTATAATATTTATCGTTGCATACACGATGCAATAAATTTTGAGGAATAGTGTAACGGTAGCACGACAGACTCTGACTCTGTTTGTTGGGGTTCGAATCCCTATTCCTCAGCCATCAGCCTCGAGTTGCTCGAGGCTGTTTTAATAACGAGGTGTAGCGCAGTTTGGTAGCGCACATCGTTCGGGACGATGGGGCCGCAGGTTCAAGTCCTGTCACCTCGACCATAGAATTAGGGACACCCAAGAGGGTGTCCCTAATTCTATTATACCGGTAAGAAGGTGACAGGACTTGAAGGCGAGCGTGCCGAAGGCAAAAACAGTCCTGCGGACTGTTTTTAGCGAGAGAGCCACGCGAAGTTATAACTTAAATCACGCCGCATAAAACGAGCAGAAACAAAAAAAGCAGAGATAAATGTCACCTCGACCAAATATTTAAGAGCCGACTCAAAAATCTTTTGATTTTGAGTCGGCTCTTGTTGTTTAAGGGATTTTAAAAACTGTTATCAATGGTGTGCGCTGAAAGCCAACGCTCCGCGCCTGATATGTCGTTTCTTTTGAGTGAGTCTTTCAGCTCATCGATATCTTTTTTGTAATCGAACAATCTGCAACCGTTTATTTCGATCATTGTCAGAGAGGCTACCAAAGCGGTAAGCTCGTTTTGTTCTTTGAACGGACGAAGCTTTGTCAGCTCACAGCCGAGCTTTGCGGCTTTTGCGGCAAGCGTTTTGTGAATATAATAATAGTTTTCATTCAACTCAAACGGCGCTGCCGCGGCGTTATTGAGCAAGTTCCATTTTTGTTCACTGAGCATTTCGATGTTACCGGTGATTTGGCTGTTTATTATCACAAGCTGCTTTGTAACAATTTTATTCATCTTACGCCTCCTCCGTCAGTTCCTTTGTGATCGAAGCCGATACACGAGCTACGACTTCGTCTTGAGCCTTGTGGGCGTCGGCAGGGTCAGCGTCGCCGTATATGTTCTCGAGTGTTTTTACTATCTGGTGCTTTGCGTCCTTGGTCACGACGTATTCGAGCCATGCGATACGGACGTGGGGGATATACTTGACCCTTTTACCGTTTTTGCGTTCGGTGTCGGCGAATATCTCCACCTGATCGCCGTCGTGCAGCATATTGTATATCGAGACTTTTTCGCCGTTGATCATCGCCTCCCGCGCACTCATACCTATTTCCGGATGAATAGCGAACGCGGCGTCAAGCGCTGTAGCACCTTTGGGAAGCATACATCGTCTGCCGTTTCTCAGGTAGATGTGTATCATATTTTCGTCTGCGTAGGGAATGCGGTGATCGCTGTCGATAGGAACTCCTTTTAAATTGCCGAAGTTGTAGGTCAGATAATCCTTTCGCAGCGCGAAACACAAACGGAAGGTGTTGCTGTGATGATCCCTTACCGATACGATAAAACGGTTATATTTATCGATCAAAAAATCTGAGATAACATATCCTAAAGGAACAAAACATCGCAAAAACATCTTTATAAATACTTTGGCGAATTTATCTATCGTTCCTCTAAGGTCGATGGTGTCGAGGATTATATCAAAATCGCATACGGGCATTAGATGCTTGCCTATCATCGTAGAAGATATTTCTCTGCCTTCGGCGCTTTTCTTTAGAGTTTTGTATACCTCGCATGGCAGATATTTATTGATGTTAACTGTATACTCAAAAGGTTCGATTCCAAAGCTGTCCGTACAAATAAAGTTTGCGTCAGATTTTAGCCGAATATCGAGAACTGTCTTAAATGATGCTATGTCCTCGCTGTTTTGCGCGTACATCTTTTCGTAGCCTTGCTGAAATTCTTTGTAAAGCGCGGGGTTGACGGTTCGCCAGGTTTGATCGTTTACACGGTTGACAAAATATGTCAGCCCGAACCGCTTGAACAAGGGCAGATAGTCATATTCGGTCTCATCGGTTTTGTTGTGCTTTTTTTCACCGCTCATAATATCGATAGTGCTGAGATTATGTATTCGGTCTGCAGCTTTTATATAAAGCGAAAAAACCAAACGACGGTTGGATTCGACCTGCTTTACGAGCTTTTCAAAGCTCATTTTATCGAGCTCGGTTTTGTCTACGCTGTACTCGCTTGGTTTGTGAGAGTTAGCGTATTCTTTGTGTACAGATGTAACGGCGTCAACAAGCATCGCGACCTGCTCTCCGCAGCATTTTGAAATTTCTTCGTTGGTGTGATCGGTGTCTTCGATAACATCGTGAAGCAGAGCCGCGGCTATCACAGCGCTTTCTACGCCGACCTCAGCCAAAATCATAGCGACCGCGACGGGGTGGTTTAGGTAGGGCTCTCCCGATTTTCTCAAAACCTCGGCGTGAGCTTCTCTTGCAAAGCGATACGCCTTTGCCACACATTCGGTGTCGGGAACACTGTGACGGCTCATAGTAGCGAGTATTTTGTTAAGTGCGTGGTCGCATACCGACATCATTGCGGTGTAGTCATATGACGCTGTACCGCTGAGATTTTTGTTGTTTTTGCTTTCGTTTACACAATCCGAAACAAGGGTCGACAGCTTTCTGAACCTGTCCTTGTCAAATGTATTGCGGAAAAGCTCTAAAACCGGTTCTCCGTTTGCTCGCGCGGGCGCGAAAAGCAGAGTTATCAGTTCCTCGGAATCGGGCTGCATATAACGGCACATTATATACGCTTGGTGATATCGCTCCTCGGGATCATTACCATCAAAGCTGAGCGAATCAAAAAGCGAAATGGCGCGATTGACTTCATCTGACTGAAAGCTACCTTTGTTCCTGAAATAATCAATTATGTAACGAACATCGCTGTTTATCAGTTTTTTCATCGCTGTACCTCCTCACTCATTTATACTGTGGCTATAACCTTTTAAAGGTATTTCTTGATAAGGTTATAAACCTTGTTGTCCTCTTCCTTGCTTACTGTTCCCACACTGAAAATACTTTTTTGGATATAGTCGCTTACAAGATTGTTCATACGAGCTGTGATGATCGCTGTTTTGTCGCTGTCATCAAGAAAGTCTATCTGTGAATTAGCGTTGAAAAGCTTAGTACATATTTCTGTCAGAACACGCCCTTGACTTTTAAGGTCGATCGGTGTCGATGACATACTCAGATGCTCGGCTATTACTTCGTCCGAACAGCCTAATTTAGGCGCTGATATTATAATCTTCTGAGCAGCCGGCATACGGTCTATTCCGTGTGTTACCGATGATACCGCGCCGATACCTCCTATATATTTGTGATCGGAGCGCTTGTCCGGCGCATAAAACGCCATCATTGCTCGGTCGCGGAACACGTTGCAGGTAAGACTAATAAACGCGTGTGTTTCGCTGAAATGCATATTTCCGGAGTAGAAGCCCGACTCCTTGCGGAACCGCGCACGTATGGCGCTGTTCCTTTCGTCTGAGGGCAGCTTTTTGTTATTGAATATCTCATCAATACTTTCTTTAAGCGCCTCGGTTTTTTCGCGATCTATCGTCTTGTAAAACATAGCATAGGCTTCGTATTTTACCTCGCCCGTGAGCTTGTTATACTCGTCAAAAACTGTCAAAAGACCAAATCGTAAATCTCTGGAGGTGTCTAATTCACGCTCGCTTAGGCTTTTGGATTGGTCAAAATAGTAGCAGTAGTAAGCGCCGGGAAAATCTTGGCGGATAGGCTTTTGGATACGCTTTCCGTTTATAGCAGGGTCAAATTCGGAAGAGATAAGATCGTTGACCGTTATGTTCAACCCTTGTTCCTTGACCTCGTCCATCATACAGACATTCATCAAAAATGTAACGGGCATAATCTTCTTTTCTTTCTCGCTCAGATAGCTCGATAGGGTAGGAGCGGCAATACCCGTTTTTTTGGCGAATTCCGCGTGTGTTAGATCTGTAAGGCGAATAACGATTTTGATGTTTTTGATAGTGGTCGTTCTAAGTGTTTGTTCATTTACAAAGTTGTTGATCTTCTTGGTCATCATTTATCCTCCTTAATCCTTTTATTATATTATACCCGTATAAACTGCCGTGTCAACCGAAGATTCACCGTTCCTTATTTGTTGAGAACAATAGAAATCGCATAGATATGCGAAAACTCAAAGCGAATATATCAAATCGTAAATTCCTGAAAAATCTCGTAAATTAAAAACCATATGATTGTGAATGGATTTTACCCTTTGGCTCTTGCGGGTTTTTATATTATAGGTTATCATATTGATATAAAAAGCAAAGGAGGCAACCGCTATGAAAAAAAGGTTTGATTTTACAAGCAAATTAACAGCAATTGTGCTTTGCATTGTACTTGCGGCTTCTCCCGTGCTGTCCGCCTGCGCGGCAGAGCGCGGTAAGCTCGGTGATATTAACTCAGACGATGTTGTCAGCATTGGTGATGTTACTTTGATACAGCAGTATATCGCCCAAATGATCTCTTTTGATAAAAAAGAAGAGGCGGCTGCTGACATTGACGGCAACGGCGAAATAAACATCCTTGACGCCGACGAGCTTCAGAGGAGTGTAGCAAATTATGATTCGGAGTATCCCGTGGACGAAAACTTAAAACCATATGAGGATGAAAAAAACAAAGCGGTCAACGCGCTTGAACAGCGTTTGGACAGCATCGGAGGCGGGAACGCGCCAAAGCTTATGCGCTCTTATGATACCGATAAGGTCGAACTTAGCAGCGCCGCTTATACATACGATAACGCGATCGCGGCTATGGCGTTTTTGAGCGCGGGAAAGTCTGATAAGGCTCAGGTGATTTTGGATTCGTTTGTTTACGCAGTCAACAACGACAGATTTTTAACAGGCAAGATCCGCAACGCTTACCGTGCTGGTGTTATATCTCCGCAAAACAGCAGTGAAAAGGGCACGCTTTTGCCTGGCTGGTGGGATGACAGATACGGCTGGTGCGAGGATTCTACCCAGGTTGGCTGCAACACCGGAAATACAGCGTTCGCGGTGCTCGCGATGCTCCAATACGATAAGATAAATAATACAGACCGCTACCTCGAGACCACCGAGACACTTATGGATTGGGTGCTCGAAGATTGCACCGACGGCGGGCTCGGATTTACCGCCGGATTTATCGGCTGGCCTGAGAACGGCGAGGATTCGGTTACTCGCTTGACTTACAAAGCAACGGAGCACCAAGTTGATCTATATCCCGTTTTCTGTCAACTTTACAGCGTGACCGGCAAAGAAAAATATAAAAATGCCGCCGACAGCGCGCTCGCGTTTATAAAGTCTATGTATAATACGGACGGCGGATACTTCTACACCGGAACCGACGCCGATGGGATAACCCCTAACAAGAGCGTAGTGGTCCTTGACGCACAAGTCTGGAACGCGTTATCTCTCGGCAGTGAGTTCGAGCCGTATTCTTCCGCACTGGATTTGGTTAAAGAAATGAAAACCGCCGAGGGCGCGTATCCTTTCTGTCTCGGGAACAAAAACGGCGGATTTTGGTGCGAGGGCACGGCATTTACCGCACTGATGTATGACCAAAGAGGCGACTACAACAGCTTCGCAGACGCTATGGACGCGCTGTGCGATGTTCAGCTTGAAAACGGACTTTTCCATGCGGCGACAGTAGACAACCTTTCCACAGGCATTATCCTTCCCGATGGTAACGAATGGTTGTATGGAAAAGATCCTCATATAGCTCCGGCGGCTTGGTTCATAATGTCCGAAAACGGCTTTGTTCCTTACGAATTTATATAAAGGGGTTTAGTATTATGACTTTTAAAATCAAGGACGGCGTGTTGGAGGCTGCCTATACTAAAGACATAGATATAACTATTCCCGAGGAAGTAATCGAGATCGGAACAAATGCTTTCAAAGTTGACGTTTTTGAAGAAGAATACTGATTATAGATAAAAGTATGAAAGGCAGGGTTGAATATGAACGGAAAGAAATTGGTATATAATGAGTTTATGCCCAATAAAGTAATAAAAAAAGGCGACTTGTTCCATTGGGTTTATGAAGTTGTATCTGATTCCAAGCGCGGTTATAATGGATACGAGTGGAAAATATATCACAGACGCTGGAGAAGATACTTAAAAATGATCCGACCTGCGCCCGAAAGTCTAATGACTGTTGATCCGGAGCCTTTTATAAGCTTATATCAAAACAGTCTGATACCGATGCAGTTGCACCCGAGGATAGAGGCGTTTTATGATGTGCGTCATATCGATGGAAGCACGGCGTTTTTTACCGAATGGTCAGATAACGGAACGCTTGCCGACTGTATCGAAAACGGTTCTCTTTACAAGGGTGGAGCCGAGGTCGTAGCACAACGCTTGCGCCGTATTTCCGGTCAGATCGCGCGTGCTTTGCAGTATATAAAAACCCAAATCCCTTATCACGGTGCCGTTTGTCCCGGAAATATAATGCTGACCGACCGCTTTAACGCAAAGCTCTCGGTAGCGAGTATTGATCTTTTGTCCGGCAGAAAGCTTGGCGATGATGTGCAGCTTTGGGCGCATACCGTGATCTCAATGTACCTCGGTCGAGTTTTAGAGGAAGACTACTGCGACGGAGTTTTAGATAGGTACAAGGAATTAAAGGCTCAAATGAGAGTCGAAACCCCCGCAGATCTTGAAGCAGTCGTTATCGCTGCTCTTAACAACAAGCTTTCATACTGGGATCCTCTTTTCAGGTGTCTGCATACATCGTTTTATGTGGATTATGCGGGTCCTGAGACCCTTGGATACCGCAATAACAAAGCTCTGCGTCTGATCGACTGCGGAAAAATAAATGAGGCGTATTTGATATTACAAGAGGAGGCGGCAAAAGGCGCCATAGGAGGATATTTTACCTGCGCCGAATATAATCTTAAACAACTGCATCGCTATTGGAGCAAGGAAATTGAAGAATTCGGTTGCTATTGCTCTAAGTATGTTTTGTATGAACCGACCGATATTCTGCTTTGGGCAGAGGAACATGACAGAATACGGGTTCAGAATATGCTCGATAAGTACGATAGTTTTCCTGAGTGTGTAGAACCTTTTATCCCTGAGATCCGCGAGAAGCTGCTCGATAAACCTCATAGGACGCCTAAGGAGTTTAACCCCGACGATCCGCGGTTGAAAAAATCAGACGAAAAATATATAATAGAGATCGAGGGCAAAACGGTTACATTTATTCCTCAGTCAGATGAACATAAGATGTTTCCGATACCGAGCAAGGACGGCATATTTTGGGATAACGGCGTATTGTACTTGCCGGAAAGAGGCGTTGAAGAGGACGTCGACTATGTTATAAGGGAATTCTCCGGTGGCCGTTTTTATTTTGATGAGGATAAAAGATTTTTGCTGGTTGAAGCGAATAATTTTTATCTTTATGACCTCAGTTATTACGACAACGATTTTTATGCGCCTTTCCTTCTCAGCACATATAGTAAAATGGATGATGAAATATGATTTATGTAATTTCCGATTTGCACGGATATCCGATCGAACAGTTTTTTGAGCTTTTGAAAAAGGCTGAATTTTCCGATGATGATACGCTCTATATCCTCGGCGACATTGTCGACAGGGGAGAGGACGGCGTAAAATATCTTCAATGGTCATTAAACCAGCCGAACGTTACTCTGCTGCTCGGCAATCACGAAAAAATGATGCGCGATTGTGATTTCCTTTTTGATCCGGATGCTCTTTATATTATGAGGGATATGACCCGCGGGCAGAAGTTTGATCTTTCACTGTGGATGGAAAACGGAGCCGAACCTACGCTTGAATGTCTGTTTGCTTTATCTCAGGAGGAGCGAACGGAAATCGGATTATATCTAAGCACACTCCCGCTTTATAAAATAATAAATGTCAACGGAAAAGAATTTCTTTTGGTACACAGCGGCTTGGGGAATTTCAGATCGGACAAGCCTCTTGAAGACTACAAAACAGATGAATTGGTCTGGGAACGCCCCGCGTTTACAGACAGGTATTTTGAAGATATCACGACCGTATTCGGGCACACTCCTTCTTGGTATTACGGCAACGAGTACGAGGGGAAGATCATCATCAACGAAACATGGATCGACATTGACGCCGGTGCAGCATCAGGTTTTGATCCCGTGCTTTTAAGATTAGATGATATGAAACAGTTTTCCGCGGTAATCAAATAAAAAATCGGGTCGACTCTTTTTGAGCCGACCCGTTTTTTATTGTTTTGATTTAATCCGTTTGACCGGAGTGAAGCCCAGCTCAGCCTGCATAAGTATTATGAGCGGGATACCGAGGAAAAACGGGAAGAGCGAAGAATTGCCGAGTACGACGAAGAAAAACATCGCGGCGTCTACTTCCGGATAAGAAAGCGCCACAAACGGGGTGATGATCCCCGCCACAAGCAGAGCTTCAACGATGATCACCGCCGTATGCTTCGGGATATTCTTCGGTTCTTTTAGATCGAAATCTTGCTTTGAAATCTTTGCCCAAAACAGATAAAAGCAAAACGGTCCGATAAAGTTCGCAACAAAACCCGCGATGGACGACCACTTTAGGCTGTTGCTGATTATATCTGTAATCAAATTTCCCACAGCATACGCCATACAGCCCGGGAACCCGAAGAAAATTCCGTACACCGGCATCAGCATGGAAACCGGACGTATATCCGTAAAGCCCGGGATTATCTCCATAACCTTGAACGGAACCGAAACGATTAGATAAACAGCTATCAAAGCAACGAATACCGCCGCTCTGTATATAATTCCTTTTTTCTTATTCAATCCGCTCACGTCCTTTCCGGATTGTTTTCAAGCGGGAGAAATCTATTATATCCGCGAGGTTTCCGATGACGATGAACGCTACACCGATCAGCATAAATATATCGGGAATGACGCGATCAACGAGATTTTCTGGCATAATTACTCCCCAAATCAGCGAGAATACGATTTCCAAAGAATAAATAATAGTTGCCGAGGCAGGCGTCGCCCGTCTTTGAGCGAATATATTAAGCGTCTGGGCAAATACAACGATGAAGTAGGCGTCAATGAACAAGCTCGCAATGATCTGAGCGTTCCATTCGATAGCGGCAAAGGTAGCGGGCTGAATAAACAGCCAGATAACATAACTTATCACTCCGACAAATAGCGCGATCAACGCCGAGAGCGTAATGGGATCGTGTTTCCTGGAATAATCATTGAGCTTGATGATGTAGAACGCGCGTATAATACAACCGCCTACAAGAGTCATAAAGCCAAACGGATTGATGCTGTCGATTTTGCCGATATAAGAGACTATAATACCTAAAAGCACCAATCCCGCAGAGATCCACGTCCGTTTGTCAACACCTTTTTTGCTCATAAAGAGAATGACAGGTAGTATCACTACGGTCATAGAAATGGTAAAAGCGCCGGTAGAAACGTCAAAAAAATCCAAGCCGTACTGATACAGTGTATTGTACCCGCAGTTTAGCACTGAAAGCAAAATGACTCTAAGTATCAGCTTTTTTGTATCTTTCTTTAATACAGACTTGATCCGCTTAAAAAAGCAGATAAATAGCAACGCCGCACCGATCAAACTTGTGATCGATGTAGTCGCGAACGGAACTACGCTGCCCGGTATGCAAGCGTAGATGATAACCTCGGTCGACCACAAAAGCGTTACGCAGACAAGACAAATATTCGCTTGGAATTTGTTCATCCCCATCTTATTCACCGCCAAATAAAATCAAGTTGATTATATCACAGCGTTGTTTTTATTGCAATACATTAATGCATAACAAAAGGATGATTTAATTAGAAAAATATATACTCGTAAAAAGGTTATCAATCACACCCGATAAACACTGTATATTGATTACATCTGTGTAATTCTCATTTACAAACTCCATATCTTGTGGTAGAATTGAAAATGTGAAAATATGCAAACAAATATTTGAATTTAAGGAGGATCAACTATGGAAGCTTACAAAAAGGAATTTATTGAGTTTATGGTCGATTGTCAGGTGCTCAAATTCGGCGACTTCACAACCAAGAGCGGACGCAAAACCCCGTTCTTTGTTAACACGGGCTTTTACAGAACCGGCGCGCAGCTGCGCAGGCTCGGCGCGTACTATGCCGAGGCGATAAACAACACCTTTGGTTTTGATTTTGACGTGCTGTTCGGACCCGCTTATAAGGGAATCCCGCTCTCGGTTGCCGCTACGATCGCTATCAGCGAAAAGTATGATAAGGACATCCGCTATTGCTCAAACCGTAAAGAGGTAAAGGATCACGGCGACAAGGGCATTTTGCTCGGAAGCCCGATTAACGACGGCGATAAGGTAGTAATTATCGAAGACGTAACCACCGCCGGAACTTCTATTGAAGAAACTCTGCCCATCATCAAGGCACAGGGCGACGTTGACCCGATCGGTCTTGTTGTTTCCGTTGACAGAATGGAGCGCGGCAAGGGAGAGAAGAGCGCGCTTGCCGAAATTGAAGAAAAATACGGCTTAAAGACTACCGCGATCGTCACTATGGCGGAGGTCGTTGAGCATCTGTATAATAAGGAATATAAGGGCAAGGTTATTATTGACGACAAACTCAAGGCAGCAATCGACGCTTATTACGAGCAATACGGTGTAAAATAATCGGAGAATTTTTATGGCTTCTTCAAACTCGTCCGTTCACGACGGGCACAGAAAATCGGTAAAGAAAAAGTTTATAGAAAACGGACTTGATGTTTTCAGTCCGCACGAGGCGCTTGAGCTGTATCTTTTCTACGCTATTCCCAGAAAAGATACAAATCCGCTCGCGCACAAGTTGCTCGACCGCTTTGTCACGATCGCGGGAGTATGCGACGCGCCGATCTACGAGCTTATGAACGAGTTTGGACTTACCGAAAACACGGCTGTTTTGTTAAAGCTTTTGCCGCAGATGTCAAGGCTTTATAACGAGTCAAAGATGTCGAACGATAATATAATCGAGCTTGAGACGATCGGCGACATAATAAAAAACAAGTTCATCGGCAGGACGGAGGAGGTCGTCGTACTTCTCCTCGGCGACGCTAAGGGCAAGATAATCTTTTTGGATGTTATCGCCAAAGGCTCTATCAACTCATCCGATATGCCGATCCGCAAGATCGTTGATTTATCGATCAGGCACAATGCAAAGCTTGCGTTTATCGCTCATAATCACCCCAGCGGCAACGCTCTTCCGTCAAGAAGCGATTTAGAAACCACAAAAATGATTTATAATACGCTTAAATCCGTCGGGGTTCAGCTTTACGACCACTTCATCATCTCCGATGATGACTATGTATCTCTGCGCGAGAGCAATATGATTTGATATGGAATTCAAGATTCATTCTAAATACAAACCGACGGGCGACCAGCCCGAGACAATAGAAAAGCTCACCCAAAGCATATTATCGGGCAACAAGGAGCAGACACTGCTCGGCGTTACCGGCTCGGGAAAAACCTTTACAATGGCGAACATCATTGAGCGCGTCCAAAGACCGACGCTTGTTTTGGCGCACAATAAAACCTTGGCGGCTCAGCTTTGCAGTGAGTTCAAGGAGTTCTTTCCCGACAATGCCGTTGAGTATTTTGTATCGTATTACGACTATTACCAGCCCGAGGCGTATGTTGCCCAGACCGACACATATATAGAAAAAGACAGCTCTATCAATGACGAAATAGACAAGCTGCGCCACAGCGCCACATTAGCGCTTTCGGAGCGCAGGGATGTTATTATAGTCGCGTCTGTTTCGTGCATTTACAGCTTGGGCAACCCGATTGATTACCGCAATATGGTGATCTCACTACGCCCGGGAATGGAAAAATCCCGCGATGAGCTTGTAAAAAAGCTTGTTGAGCTTCAATACGAGCGCAACGATGTCAACTTTATCCGCAATAAGTTCAGAGTCAGGGGAGATGTTGTAGAAATTTTCCCTGCGGCTTCTAACGATTCTGTTATTCGCGTTGAGTTTTTCGGCGATGAGATAGACAGGATATCCGAGATCAATCCGCTAACGGGTGAGCTGAAGGCGTTGCTCAGGCACGCCGCTATCTATCCGGCGTCGCATTATATTGTGTCGCGCGATAAAATGCAGGAGGCTCTCGCTGAGATCGAGCGCGAGCTTGAAGAAAGACTTGAATATTTCAGAGAAAACGGCAAGCTTCTTGAAGCCCAGCGCATTGAACAGCGCACGCGCTACGATATGGAAATGCTTAACGAGATAGGCTTTTGCACCGGAATCGAGAACTATTCGCGCATACTTTCCGGCAGAGCACCGGGTTCATCACCATACACCTTACTCGATTATTTCCCAAAGGACTTTTTGCTGTTCGTAGATGAATCGCACGTTACGCTCCCTCAGGTTAGGGGAATGTACGCAGGCGACCGCGCTCGCAAAAAGAGCCTGATTGATTACGGCTTCAGGCTCCCGTCAGCTTATGATAACCGTCCGCTCAACTTTGACGAGTTCTACGACAGAGTAAATCAGGCGGTATTTGTCAGTGCGACTCCGGGCGACTTTGAATTTGAAAAAAGCCGGGTCGTCGCAGAGCAGATCATCAGACCGACGGGACTTCTCGATCCCGAGATCTCCGTCCGTCCGACAGAAGGTCAGCTTGATGACTTGGTTTCAGAGATCAATATCAGGTCGGAAAAGAAACAGCGAACTCTCGTGACGACCCTTACAAAGAAAATGGCGGAGGATCTGACTGCCTACCTTGAAACAATGGGCATAAAAGTCCGTTATATGCATCACGATATCGATACGGTTGAGCGTATGGAGATCGTCCGTGACCTGCGCCTGGGCGAATTCGATGTGCTTGTCGGAATCAACCTGCTCAGAGAAGGTCTTGATATCCCCGAGGTATCGCTTGTAGCAGTCCTCGACGCTGACAAAGAGGGCTTTTTGCGATCGACCCGTTCGCTTATCCAGATCACGGGACGCGCCGCGCGCAACAGCGACGGTATGGTCATTATGTACGCCGACAGCGTTACCGAGTCTATGCGCGTCTGCATTGAAGAGACGAACCGCAGGCGTGAGATACAGCAGAAATACAACGAGGAACACGGTATCACTCCCAAGACCATCGTTAAAAAGGTCAGCGATATAATTGAGATCTCAACTCACGATGACAGTGAGTTCAAAAATACTAAAAAGCTTTCAAAAGCTCAGCGTCAGCAGCTTATCGACAGCCTGACAAAAGAGATGAAAGCCGCCGCAAGGCTCCTTGAATTTGAGCACGCGGCATATCTGCGCGATAAAATCAAAAAGCTCCGCGCAGAAAAATAATTTTGCATACAATAAATTATGATTATGTTTTCAGTCGAGAGCAAAAGAATAGTTCATATCAAACTTTGGAAACGACTGAAAAAAAGAAGGTATATGAATGGCTAAGAGAAAGACACAGGAATACGGCAACGACAGTATTACCACTCTAAAGGGCGCCGACAGAGTTCGTAAGCGCCCTGCGGTAATTTTCGGCTCGGACGGTATCGACGGCTGCCAGCACTCGGTTTTTGAGATACTCTCAAACTCAATAGACGAGGCAAGAGAGGGCTTCGGTAAGAAAATAAGCTTGACCAAGTTCTCGGACGGCTCGATCGAGGTAGAGGATCACGGACGCGGAATCCCCGTTGACTTCAACGAAAAAGAAGACCGCTTTAACTGGGAGCTCGTTTTTTGCGAGATGTACGCCGGCGGTAAATACAACAATAACGAGGGCGAGAGCTACGAATTCTCTCTCGGAATGAACGGTCTCGGACTCTGCTCGACCCAGTACAGCTCAGAGTATATGGACGTTGATATCCGCCGTGACGGCTACCGCTATACGCTCCACTTTGAAAAGGGCGAGAATATCGGCGGCTTAAAAAAGGAGCCGTACAGCAAAAGGGATACAGGCACAAAAATCACTTGGAAGCCTGACCTTGACGTATTCACCGACATCAATATCCAACCTGACTATTTTACAGACGTTATGAAGCGTCAGGCTATCGTCAACGCGGGCGTTGAGTTTATCTTCCGCAACCAAAACGGCAGGAGCTACGATACCACTAAGTTTTTGTACGCAAACGGTGTAGTTGATCACGTTGCGGAGGTCATCGGGGAGGAAGGTTTGACTTCCGTTCAGCACTGGCAGACCGAGGTCAAGACCCGCGACCGCGATGATAAGCCGGAGTACAAGTGCAAAATGGACATCGCTGTCGCGTTTTCAAATAAAGTCAACCTGACCGAGTACTATCACAATTCAAGCTGGCTTGAGCACGGCGGCGCGCCCGATAAAGCGGTTCGCAATGCCTTTAAGTATCAAATAGACAGCTATTTAAAAACAAATAATAAATATAACAAATCAGAGAGCTCAATAAAATACGAAGACGTAGAGGACTGCCTTGTCTGCGTTATCTCCTCATTTTCGAGCGTTTCTTCCTACGAGAACCAGACCAAAAAGGCGGTCACAAACAAGGGAATCCAGGACGCTATGACTGCTTTTTTGCGCCACAGCTTGGAGATTTACTTTATAGAGAATCCACTCGAGGCAGAAAAAATCGCAGAGCAGGTTCTTGTCAACAAGCGCAGCCGTGAGAACGCCGAGAAAACAAGGCTCAATATCAAAAAAAAGCTTTCCGGCAATCTCGACATAACAAACCGAGTGGCAAAGTTCGTAGACTGCCGCAGCAAGGATATCGAACAGCGCGAACTCTTTATAGTAGAGGGTGACTCCGCTCTCGGCGCCTGTAAACAGGCGAGAAACCCCGATTTTCAGGCGATTATGCCAATTAGAGGTAAAATCTTAAACTGCCTTAAAGCGGACTACGACAAGATTTTCAAGAGCGAGATCATCACAGATCTGTTAAAGGTTCTCGGTTGCGGAGTAGAGGTCAAGTCAAAAGCAAACAAAAATCTCGCAACCTTTGATATGGACGC
>CADBXH010000015.1 GCA_902798605.1 uncultured Ruminococcus sp.
ATGTCCTATCCAGTCTTTCTGCGTGAACATTCGTCTGGTTCTCGCGGGCGGACACATGGGTCCGCCCCTACGAAAAACCTTAAGTTGACGACATTGCCTTTCAGGGGAAATGGGCGAAGCCCAAAAGGGTTGCCGACGTGCTAAGGTTGCCGTTTTCGCCAGAAAAAGGTGTCGCCGACAACTTGTTGGCGGTGACGGAGGGGGCAAAGTGTACCTATTACGCGAATCTTCCTTTGCAAACGGAGCGCTATCGGATAGCCCGCCCCCTCAGTCGCCTGCAACGTTTCGTTGCAGGCGACAGCTCCCCCAAAGCGTTTCACGCATTGGGGGAGCCTTTAAAGAGCATATTACAAAAAAATGAGAGCTGAGAATTTTCTCAGCTCTCAAATTATAAATCTTAATTTTATTACTTCTTGCCCTTATAGCTTGTGTGCCAGATCTCCTCCGCATACTCGAGGATAGCTCTGTCTGATGAGAACTTGCCTGCGTTTGCAACGTTGAGGAGGCACTTCTTACCGAATTCCTTGCGGTCTGCATAGTCCGCGTTCGCGCGGATCTTTGTCTCGATATAATCGGGAAGATCCTGGATAAGGAAGTAGTGGTCGGGATCATGCCAGTGTGTGCCCTTTGTAAGAGCGTGGTGGAGCTCGCGGAAGCTGCCCTCACCCTGAGCGCCGTCATCATCAAAGGTGCCGTCGATAAGTGTGTCGACAACCTTCTTGAGCTCGGGGTTAGCCTCAAGAAGCTCTGCCGGCTTGTAGCCCTCTGCCTTGATCTTTTCGATGTCCTCTACTCTTGCGCCGAAGATATACTCGTTCTCAACACCCGCGCACTCGGCGATCTCGATGTTAGCGCCGTCCCATGTTCCGAGGGTAACCGCGCCGTTGAGCATAAACTTCATATTACCTGTACCGGAAGCCTCAAGACCTGCTGTAGAAGTCTGCTCGGAAATATCGGCAGCAACTACGATCTTCTCGGCGTAGGATACGTTGTAGTTAGAGATAAAGTAAACCTGAAGCTTGTCCTTTGTATCGGGATCGTTGTTTACGAGGTTAGCGATCTCGGTGATGTATTTGATGATAGCCTTAGCTCTTGCGTAACCCGGAGCAGCCTTTGCGCCGAAGATAAAGGTTGTGGGAGTCCAGTTGGGAAGCTTACCTTCCTTGATACGGAAGTAGATAGCCATAATCGAGAATGCGTTGATGAGCTGTCTCTTGTACTCGTGGAGTCTCTTAACCTGAACGTCAAAGATAGTGTCGGGGTTAACGTCATAGCCGTCCATCTTTTTGATGTACTCGGCAAGCTGAACCTTCTTCTTAGCCTTGATCTTGTTGAACTTGTTGATAGTTCTTCCGTCGAGGCAGTCGTTGAGGACAGAAAGCTTTGAAAGGTCGATAAGCCAATCGTCGGAGCCGACCTTTTCGGTGATGAGCTCAGAGAGCTCGGGGTTGCACAGGCCGAGCCAGCGGCGCTGTGTGATACCGTTTGTCTTGTTGAGGAATCTCTCGGGATAAACCTGATACCACTCCTTGAGGAGATCTCTCTTGAGGATCTCTGTGTGGAGCTGAGCAACGCCGTTAACGTATGTGCCGGCATATGTAGCGAGTCTTGCCATATGAACGGAGTTGCCGTCGATGATGCGCATCTTTGCGCGCATTTCTCCGCTGACGCCCTTGCTTATGAGCTCTTCCTGACACTTGTTGGCGATCAGGCAGATGATCTCATAGATCTCGGGGATGACCTGAGTCATAAGGTCTGCGCTCCATTTCTCAAGAGCCTCGCTGAGAACGGTGTGGTTTGTGTATGAGCAGGTCTTGCGGGCAATCTCAAACGCCTCGTCAAAGCCCTTGCCCTCGAGCTGAAGAAGTCTTACGAGCTCGGGCACACATGATACGGGGTGAGTATCGTTGAGCTGGATAGCGTTCTCCTCGGCAAAGTGGCTGAAATCGTTGCCGTGCTTTGCTTTGTAGCGGCGCATGATATCCTGAAGTGAAGCCGAGCAGAAGAAATACTGCTGCTTAAGTCTGAGCACCTTGCCCTCGTACTTGTTGTCGTTGGGATAGAGCACCTTAGAGATATTCTCGGCGTCGTTCTTTTCCTTAACGGCCTTGTCGTACTCGGTGTTGTTGAACGCTGTAAAATCAAACTCGTTTACAGCCTCTGCCTGCCAAAGGCGGAGAGTGTTGATGTTGTCGGTCTTGCAGCCGATAACAGCCATATCGTAGGGAACGGCCTTAACGGTCTGATCCTTGAACGAAACGGTTACAGCCTCGTCCTCTTTGCGGATGCACCAGGGATCTTCAAAGCGCTGCCAGTTGTCGGCAACCTCTACCTGATAACCATCCTCGATAAGCTGCTTGAAGAGACCGTACTTGTAGCGGATTCCGTAGCCGTCGAGCGGAACCTCCTGAGTAGCCGCCGAATCAAGATAGCAGGCTGCCAGACGTCCGAGACCGCCGTTACCGAGAGCCGCGTCGTCGATTTCTTCAAATACGTTGATGTCGATTCCTTTTTTCTTGAGGAGCTTTGTTACATCTTCGAGGATCCCGAGGCAGTAGAGGTTGTTGTACATCATTCTGCCCATGAGGAACTCCGCCGAGAAGTAGTAGGCTCTTCTCTCGCTGTTGTGCTTTGCCTTACTCTTTGCCCAGTTGGGAGCGATCTCGCCCATTACCGCCTTACCGAGAGCGAGGTGCAGCTCGGAAGGAGTAAGCTCTTTTACTTCTTTACAGTACATTGACTGAGCGGTGAGCTCGAGTTTTTCCATAATGTTACCCATTGATTAGTCCTCCAATCGGCCTGTTTCTACAGACAATGTTTTTAGTTTTTCGGCAAGCTCCGGGGTAAATACGTCGGGGCTTACTCTCCAAGTCCAGTTGCCGCCGAGTGTTGACGGGGTATTCATCCTTGCCTCTTTGCCGAGACCGAGAATATCCTGCATCGGAACAACCGCCATATCCGCCAAGCTCTCGTAAGCCGTGCGGATCAATCCCCAGTTGAACGGCTCGTCGTCGGGCATCTCGCAGTACTCGCGCGCATACGCGATGTCCTTGGGATCGGCTGTTTCAAGCCAGCCCATAACGGTGTCGTTGTCGTGGGTACCTGTGTATACAACACAGTTGCTTGTGTAATTATGCGGCAGATAATCATTTTCCTCGCCGCTGTCAAAGGCAAATTCAAGAACCTTCATTCCCGGGTAGCCCGTCTGCTCCATAAGCTCGGTAACGTCGGGGGTAAGGGTTCCCAAATCCTCTGCGACAATCTCTATCTCGCCGCACGCCTCTTCCATCATTTCAAAGAACTTGATCCTCGGTCCGTCTACCCACTCGCCGTTGATGGCGTTCTCTGCGGGATAGGGGATCGAATAGTAGCTTGCAAACGCGCGGAAGTGGTCGATCCTTGTAATGTCGTAAAGCTTCGCCGCAGCCTTTACGCGCTCAAACCACCACTCGTAGTCGGTCTGCTCAAGATAATCCCAGTCGTAGAGCGGGTTGCCCCAAAGCTGGCCTGTCGCCGAAAAATAATCGGGCGGACAGCCTGCAACCGCGATGGGATCGCCGTCGTCATATAGCTGGAAAATCTCGGGGTTAGCCCAAGTGTCCGCGCTGTCCATAGCGACATAGATAGGCATATCGCCCAAGATCTTGATGCCGAGTCCGTTTACATATGCGCGGAAGCTCTCCCACTGCTCATAGAATTTGAACTGGACGAATTTCCAGAAATTGATGTCGTTCCTGAGTCTGCGCTCGTAGCGGCGAACCGCGATCTCGTTGCGCATCTTGATGTCTTCGGGCCACTCGGTCCACGAAACCATATCAAAGCTCGATTTTACCGCCATATAAAGGGCATAGTTCCTGAGCCACTTGCTGTTCCTGCGCTTGAATGAGCGGAACTTTCTTTGATCGCGGGTTTTGTAGTTTTCAAAAGCTATCCTCAAAACCTTAAATCTGCTGTTATAGATTTTTTCATAATCAACTTCGGCGTCGTCGCTGCCCCAATCAAAGCTTTCAAGCTGCTTTTTGGTGACCAAGCCCTCTTCGGCGAGGGTATCGAGGTCGATCAAGTAGGGGTTGCCCGCGTAGGTTGAAAATGACTGGTACGGCGAATCGCCGTAGCTTGTCGGTCCAACGGGAAGAATCTGCCAAACCGTCTGGCCGGATTTCTTCAAAAAGTCCGCGAACTTGCGCGCCTCTTTACCGATGGTGCCGATACCGTAGGGGGAAGGAAGCGAAGTTATAGATAAAAGTATGCCCGCGCTTCTTGCCATAGAATCAACTCCAATCTGATGGATTTTTAGTTTTTCCACAAGCTTTGTGCAAAATAACACCAATAGCCCATAGTATCAAAATCATTTTACCACAAATCTACTGATTTTTCAAGTTTTTTTCATCATTTATATGGTCAATTTTTGAAATGATGTTGTTTTTTGAAAGAGTTTGATTGATTGAAAATTGAAAACGGAAAACGGATAATTGTAGGGGCGGGCATTGCCCGCCCGCAAAAAACGCCGACCTTTCCTTTACATCGTAGGGGCGGACTAAAATGTCCGCCCGCAAAGCCGTTCTTTACTATCAGACCGCGCTGTCATTCGGAAAACGATCGCTTCCTATCAGCGGGCGGACACACGGGTCCGCCCCTACAATGTTAAGGATAACATTGCGCAAAACAAAAAGCCGCCCCGCCCAAATAGTAATCGGAGCGGGGCGTTCTTAGCACAACGGCAACCTTAGCACGTCGGCAACCTTAGCACGTCGGCAACCTTAGCACGTCGGCAATCTTAGCGCGTCGGCAATCCTTTTGTCACTTCGTGACATTTCCCCTAATAGGCAATGTCGTCAACTTAAGAAATAATCGCATACTTTTCCTTGCCATTGTAGGGGAGCACCCGCGTGTGCTCCCGAGGGCGTTCAATCATACTTTGCTTAAGTTGACGACATTGCCCTAATAGGGGAATCACATAAATTCTTAAATCTTCAGTTTTAAATTTTCAGTTTTAAGTTTAGAAGGACGATCCGCCGCCTCCGCCGCAGCCGCCTCCTCCGCCGCCGCAGCCTCCGCCGCCTCCGCCGAAGCCGCCTGAGGACGAGCTTACGTGGATGGTATCGGTTTTTATCAGAACCATATTAAGCGGAGTTGCCATCATTGTGCCGCTGCCCTTTGTCTCGGGAGGTTCGATCGACTTGCGAAGCGGGTTGAATTTCTTTGAAAAAGCTACCGCGAGCGCGATCATCAAACCGAGCACAATTGAGATAACGATATAGCTTGTGATTTTCATCGGCTCGGCTATCTTTTCACCATGAGCAGTCGCCGTCATCTGGGTGAACGCCTCTTTGGCGCAGGTGTAATAATCACCTGCGGTAGCGTAATGGCTTACGTTATCGGTGATCGTTCGCGCTATTGAGCCACTTAAATATCTATATAATGTTCCGTAGGATTGGATGCAAATGTTCCTTGATCCCACATTTATCATAAAAATACTCGCGCTGTCATATTCATAACACGCCTTGCGCTCTTTTCTCGCCTGATCTAAATAATCGGAAACATTAATATTTGTCGTCCATAATATTGCGTGGCCGTATTCTGTCAGGGGCATCATTTCCTCAACAAGCTTTTTCTCATCGGAACTGCTGAGGAGATCATTATCGTCCTTGATCAAAACCTGATATCCCGTCTCGGGGTTGGTATACTGAGCCTCCGAGCGCTTGTGGCTTGCCTTTTTCTCCGCCGCGAAAGATGTGAACATCGAAAGGCTGATTAAAATCACGAAAACAAGAACGGCCGCCAAGGCTCTTTTTGTTTTAGTTAGAGTCATATTGCGCTCCTTTCTTGTTGAACTGCGGCAAAGGTCTTTTTGCCACATTGGTCTGAAATACGATGTGATACAGCGCAAAGCCAAACAGCTCCGCCGCCAAAACAACGCACGCCGCGTATGAAACTATATTAAACGCGGGATCGACGACCACAATGATTATAGCCGCGGCTATGCTTAACAGCATAACTATCCTGAGCCAGAGCACACTGTTCAAAAACCGACGTGCGCCCTCGGTTATCCTTTGCCTGAGTTGGGAACCGTTATCTATCTTCATCTTTTTGAGCTTGGATGTATCGACAAACTGGAGAACGGTCGCTATGAACAAATAAACACAGGTAACCGCCAATCCGATTTTTCCGAAGGTTCTAAAAGTTCCTTTGGCAGAATCATCGAATGAGATGCATAATATGGCTACAAGTGCGATGATCGTTGCAAATACGTATGTGCCGCCCTTAAAGAACTTGGATTTGGACCGATCCAAAACAGCGCCGCTTTTGTCTACGGTTTTGTTGAACGATTCCATCATTGAATACATTCCCGTAAGCGCGAGCACCGTGCAGAGCGCGAGGGTCATATTCGCCTTGATCGACGGCAGAACAGACATAGCCAAAAACAGAACGCCGAACACTACCGCCGAGATACCAAGCGCCGCTATCAAGATCCTTAACGGGCTGAGCGGCAGATCCGCAGCTACTTTTCCGGTTTGTCCGTTTACCGCTGCGTATGTAATGCTGTCGTTGTTGCGGCAGCTCATAAACCAAACGGGGTTCATTGTGCGGCTTACCGATTTGATACTCGCGGGGAACTTGCTTTCCCCTGCTTTAATAGTCAAACTGTGCTGATTCTTTGCTCCCGTTATCGCGGGACATTCCGAGTAAACCTTTTCGGCGTCGGCAACAACCTCTTTTATTATTTCGTCATCGTACTCGTGGGGATCGACGTTGCCGATCTCCGCGTAAAATCCGCTGAGGTACACGGGCGAAAACGTCACGGCGCCGTTCTGATTAAAGGGCGCGAGGGTCTCGCTGAGATCGTCGTCAAAGGTCATTGATGCGTCGTGCGAAAAGCCCTTGAGCGTGTAGTCCGTATTGCTGCGCATATCGTAGTGATAAATGTGGTAGGTGTTTCCGCCGACGTGCTGTCTTGATGAAACGCCCCTTATGCTGAACTCGCCGACTATCGCCGCATCGTAGCTCCAGTAGGGCATATATATCCCCCTGAAACCGTCTATGGTTTGAGGGTTGCGGTATTTGCCGCCGATAAACGGATTCTTTTTTACCTCTTTAAGGTACAGCTCCTTGCACTGTTCCTTTGTTACCCTAAAGGGCACAACGCTGTCGGGCTTCCACTCTCTGCGGATCTTGTCAAATATCATCGACGCTCCGCCGCAGTACTGGCAAAAACCGATCGCGTCGTTTTTGTCGGTCGTGACGAGCTCCGCGCCGCAGGACGGACATATGTATACAAAGCTGTCAAAATACGGCTGGGTTTTTGCATCGTCACGCGTGCTGTTGTCTGTGATTTGCGTGGGGTCAAAGTGGTTGTGACAGTAGTCGCAGACCATTTGCTGGCTCGCTATGTCAAACCGCAGTCCCGCGCCGCAGGTTGGGCATTGGATCATATTATAACCTCCATAATAAAGTTAAGATTCCGCTTTGCGGAAGTTAAGATTTTGCTGCGCAAAGTTATGATTGAAATCCTCACGGCGGAGCCTCTTAACTTGCACGAAGTGCAATCTTAACGACGAAGTCTCTTCACTTGCGCGAAGCGCAATTCTGTCTAATTCTTGTGGCACTCCGACAGCGCCGTGAACAGCGCCGCGTCGCTTGCCAATCTTCTGATGTATTCCCTTGAATTGATGATGTTGTTCGTTCCGCCGAGCATCAGCTTTACGGCGTACGCTTTTTCTGCCGTGCAAACTCCCATAAACACAAGTCCGACGGGCTTTTCCGCCGTTCCGCCGGCAGGTCCCGCGATCCCGGTAAGGCTGACCGCGATATCCGCGTCCGAGAGCTTCTTTACACCCTCTGCCATTTGGATAGCGGTTTCCGCCGATACGGCTCCGAGCACCGACAGGGTCTCGTGGTTGACCTCGAGCAGCTTTTCTTTTATCCTGTTTGAATAGCTGCATACTCCGCACTCAAAAATCTCGCTCGAGCCGCTCACGCGAGTTATGCGCTCGCTGACAAGTCCGCCGGTGCAGCTTTCCGCAACGGCGAGCTTTAGCCCGCGTTCACGGAACTTAGCGACCACATCCTCCTGCAGGGTGTCCTGATTAAGATTGTTTTTGCGCAAAAGCTGGATTATATCAACATCTGTTAATGTTACCATTTATATCACCTCAATAAACATTGTATCACTTTACTTTATTTATTGCAATTATTTTTATTTTGTATTATACTGTATCTCAAATAATTATCAAATATTATGAGAGGCTTTTATGGCGGCTTGGTTTTTTACGGAAGAAGAGATCGACACAAATAAATACATCATTACGGGCGAAAACGCAAAGCACATCAGGGTGTTGCGTATGAGAAACGGCGAGGAGCTTACGCTCGTTACTCCGCTCGGTATTCAGCACGACTGTGTTATCGCGGACGTTAACCAAACCCAAGTTGAGGTTGACGTTTTGGAAAATCGCCCCTGCGAAAACGAACCCGATGTTTTTGTAACGCTCTATCAGGCTCTGCCCAAGGGCGACAAGATGGATTACATCGTGCAAAAATGCGTTGAGCTCGGCGTCAGCAGGATAGTTCCGGTGATGAGCTCGAGGTGCGTGTCGCGCCCGGACGAAAAGTCGCTTAAAAAGAAAACAGCGCGCTGGCAAAAGATCGCGCTTCAGGCGGCGATGCAGAGCAGGCGCGGGATCATACCCGAGGTCTGCCAATGCGTCAGCCTGAAACAGGCGGCAGAGCTTACCGGAGAAAACGACAAAACCGTATTTTTCTACGAGCTGGGCGGAGACTCGGTCAAAAACATCCTCGCTGATAAGCCGAAGACTATAGGAATGTTCATCGGAAGCGAAGGCGGATTTGAGGAATCGGAGGCGGAGCTTGTGCTCTCAAACGGAGCTGTTGCCGCGACGCTCGGCAAGAGGATCTTGCGCGCCGAAACAGCGCCGCTCGCCGCGCTTTCTGTAATAATGTACCAAACCGACAACTTTAGCTGAAATCCGACTATTGACAACAGCGCTTTAATGCGATAAAATGGAATTTAGACTGTAATTTACGCACATAGATTTTTTATAAGGGGAATGAACAATGAAGCTTACAGGTGCAGAAATCATTTGTGAATGTCTTTTGGAGCAAAAGGTCGACACCGTTTTCGGTTATCCGGGCGGTGCGGCTCTCAACACATACGACGCTCTGTATAAGTACAGCGACAGGATAAACCACATCCTCACCGCGCACGAGCAGGGCGCTTCTCACGCGGCGGACGGTTACGCGCGCTCAACCGGCAAAACCGGCGTGGTGCTCACCACCTCGGGACCGGGAGCCACAAACATCGTAACAGGTCTTGCCACCGCGAACATCGACTCTATCCCTATGGTAGCGATCACCGCAAACGTCAATACCGACCAACTCGGCAGAGACAGCTTTCAGGAAGTCAATATCGTAGAAATCGCAAAGCCCGTTACAAAGGCAAGCCGGCTTGTCAAGAGCATAGAAGAGCTTGCGCCGTCTATCCGCGAGGCATTTAAAATCGCCAAGGACGGCAGAAAAGGCCCCGTGCTCATCGACATACCCAAGGATATCACCGCGCAAACAACAGATTACGAGCCCGCGCCCCGCGCGCATAAAAACGCTTTTGATATCCAGAATCCCGACAGCATCCGCAGAGTTCAGGAGCTTATCCGCAACTCAAAGCGCCCGATGATATACGCCGGCGGCGGAATCATAAGCGCCAACGCGTGCGAGGAGCTCCGCACCTTTGCCGAGCTGATCGACGCTCCCGTTTGCTGCTCGCTGATGGGACTCGGCACGATCCCCGCAAGCCACCCGCTCTGCGTGGGCAACATCGGTATGCACGGCGGATACGAGACCGGTATGATCACCGCCGAATGTGATTTGATGATCACCTGCGCCGCGCGTTTTTCCGACCGCGTTGCGGGCGACAGAGAAAAGTTCGGCGACCAGGCGAAGATCGTTCAGCTTGAGATCGACGATAATGAGATCAACAAAAACGTTAAGGTAGACGAGTATGTTCTCGGCGATGTTAAGGCAAGCCTTGACGCGCTGACCGTAGGTCTTGAACAGCAAAGTCACCCTGAATGGCTGAGCAAGATTGAGGTCTGGAAACACGAATTTGACGACGTAAAGCCTTATGAGGACGAATATCCCCAGGCTCACGATGTGATCTACGCGGTAAACGAACTAAAAAATCCCGACGATATAATCGCCACAGACGTCGGTCAGCACCAGATGTGGGTCGCTCAGTACGCTAAAATAGAGCGCGAGAGGACTCTGCTGACATCCGGCGGTATGGGTACAATGGGATTCGGTATGGGCGCGTCTATCGGTGCTCAGGTCGCTAACCCCGGCAAGCGCGTGTTCCTGTTTACGGGCGACGGCAGCTTCCATATGAACCTCAACGAGCTGGTTACCCTTAAATCGTACAATATGCCGGTCGTTGTTATCGTTATGAACAATCAGGTGCTCGGTATGGTAAGGCAGTGGCAAAAGCTGTTCTACGGCAACCGCTTCTCTCAGACCGACCCCCACAGGGCAACTGATTTTGTAAAGCTCGCCAAAGCGTTTGGCGTTGAGGGTATGCGCATCACCCGCGACGAAGAGATAATGCCGACCCTTAAAAAAGCGATCGAGCTCAACGCTCCTGTGGTTATTGACGTTCATATCAGTCCGGACGAAAACGTTCTGCCGATGATCCCGCCCGGAAAGACGATAGAGGACATCGTAACGGAAATGTAATTTGGCACCCGGTTAAAAACAAGTTCAAATATTACAACAAAAAGCAACCGTCACCCAAAACAAAAGCTTGGGTGACGGTTGTTTTTTGCTTTTCGGTTTATCGAAAAATACAGCTCCTAATACGGCAGCATAAGCTCAAAATCCTTTAGCGTTTCTTTGACCGCCGCCTCGTTTTCGGGCGTTGTTTCTACATAGATAACGCTGAACTCGTTGAGTGAAACATACGCGTAGTGGTTATTTGTGATCTCGGTATAGAATCCATTGAATCCTAATTCCTGCGTAGCATAACGCGTGGTCATTCGCGGCTGTGAACGTATCTTGTTTTCAAAAGCTCCGTACGCCTCGCGTGCCGGGAACAGGCTTTGCTCCGGCGAAAACTCATCAAACTCTAAAAACAAAATCTCGTATTTGTTATCCGCGGGCTTGGCGGTATAGCATTTCGATATAAAACGTTCCTGCCTGCCCTTGATGGTGTTCTCTACCGTCATTCCATGGCTTTCCATATATTCAACGAACTGCTCTGACGTTACCCTGTCGTGCTGGAAGTTGTAAACTGTGCAGGCGTAGTTGACCATAAAGGCGTATGCCGAAAGAAACACTATTCCCGCGGCGCCGGCGATGATCATCCGCTTCGCCTTCACCTTTCCGAGCGTGAGCAAAACACCCGCAACAAGCTCGATAAGCAGCACCGCGAACGGTATCGCGAAAACAGCTATCCTGAGCGGCTGGTTTTCCGTAATGATCGCGCAGAGAATTGCGAAGATGAGCGAGAAAAACCAAGGGGTCGCAAAGGTCGATACAAAAAGAAAATCCCTAAAAAACCTGACAACACAGCGGCGGATCCTTCCCATTCCCGTCGGCGACTTGCACAGACGGCGGTCAAGATAGTTTTTGGCGCTTCTTAACAGCTGTGAAAGCTCTTCCGCGTTTTCAACGTCGTTTTTGTCGACGCACAGCTTTGCTTTGTTCTGCATTTTGAAAACAAAGTATCCGTCCGTTTCTACAATGCGCTTAACATTCGTATAAAACAGGCTGAGCGACTCCGCATCGTCCTCCTCGATAACGAGGTGGTCGTAATAAAAGCTGAGCGCGCAGGAGTGCTCCCTGCCGAATCTTACCGCCCGGCGCTCGCTGACAAAGCCGATAACCGAAACCACCGCCGCCGCGATCAAAAACAGCGCCGCGCCTGCTGCCTGCTGCCACGCGCCCATAAAATCACTTTTTACGCGCGCGGCAACGGTCGGAGAATACAGGTTGTTCTCTATAAACAATATGATAGCCGCTCCCGCCGCGAACAGCAGAGCGAGCGAAAACAGTACGATCGCCGCCGTAGCGTACTCGTAACGCAGCGCAGTTATTATGTCTTTTTTATTTCTGAGTATACCGACCTTAGCTGTCGGCTGGGGTATGCTCTCGGTCTCGGGCTTGCCGAGCAGAGCGTCCACCGTTGTATCGAATATCTCGCTGAGCTTTATCAGCAGGTCGACCGACGGCATCGTCCTGTCGTTTTCCCACTGGCTGACGCTCTGGCGCGTTACATAAAGCTGATTTGCGAGCGCATCCTGAGACAAGCCTTTTTCTTTCCTCAGCGATTGAAGATTTTTTCCGAATGTCATTTGAACAACCCGTCCTTGTCGTAGTATTCCTTGTCCTCAAAGTTGTCCTTCTCGTCAAGATCATATTCGCTGCTCTTGAACATTCCCGAACCCATACGGTAGTTTGTGTTCATCGCTCTGACGAGCGCCACCGCGATTATGATTACAATGATAATGAGCGGAACGATATACCAGCCCATACACTCACCTCCTGTGTTTGTTGAGTCGAGTATAATACACCTTGCCGAAAAAGTAAAGAAAGAGCTGCTTTACATCAGTATTTATGCGGAAATTTGTCGTTTTTCCAATCAAAAAAAGCAGGGGCAAAACAAATCGCCCCTGCAAAAACCTGCAAAAATTTTAAGCCGCTTTATCTGTTACCGCTTCAGTCGCAGCTTCCGTTGTAGCTTCGGCCGCTTTTTCGTCGGCTTTTCTTGTGACGTCTTCGCCGTAGATTGTTGTCCAGTCGTCCTTCATCGAGACAGCTGTCCAGCCGTTCTCCTTACAGCTCTTGCGCATTTTTTCTGCCTTTTCAGTGTTGCCGTTCTCGCGAACGAGGTCATCACAGCAGAGCAGGTATGCCGCGCTCTTGTACTTGTTGTTGGTGATGGTGTAGTTAGCCATCGCCGCGTCACCCGAGGAATTGCCGAAGCAAAGCACAGGCTGCTTGCCGATCTCGCGCTCAATAACGCTGACCTTGTTCATCTTGAGATTTTTTATTATGAACTCTCCGCCGGTGATGAGCTTGTCGTCTTTGCTAAAGGTGTAGTCCAAGCCGTCCTTATCGCCCTGATTGGTCGCGACAAGCGTTTCATCGGAGCCTATCATCTGAGAAAGCGGGATATCGATCGTGCCGATACAGAGTCCGCGGGTGATAAGTCTGTCGGTGCCGCTGATGATGTACACGGTAAAATCATTCGCCTTTAGGTAATCAATAACCTGCAGCATGGGCTTATAAAACGCCTGACCCTGGGTCATATTGCTATAGCCTGATTCGGGCTGGTCGCGGTATGCCTTTACATACTCGTAAAACTCCTGAGTAGTCATTCCCTTGAACGCCGACGCGACCGCCTTGCCGTGCTTTACAGATAAATCTTCGGGATAGCTGCCTGTTTCAAAGTACTCCTCTATCTCTTTGCAGACCGCTTTTTCCTCGTCGCTCGCCTTATCCTTGTAATCGGGATCCTCCATTACGCGGTGGTACAAAAGCTTGTGGTCAAAGTATCCGGGGTCGGTCTCGCAGCAGAGCGTGCCGTCCATATCAAACACCGCGATACGGTTCTCAACAGGGATAAAATCCTTTGAGTTTTTGTCGGTGATCGTTTTCATATATTCGGTCATCTGAGTTTTAAGCGGCGCGGTTTCTGTCCAAAGCGACAGGGCGTCTCCGTCTGCGGGCGCTTCGGTAGCGGTCTCCGTGGCCGAGGTTTCTGCGCTTGTCTGTTTTGAAGATTTTTTGTTTGCGGTGATCACCCACGTGCATGATACTGCGATCAGCGCAACAGCCAGAACCGCCGCTGTGATCCTCCACGGCAGAGCCGTGCCCTTTTTCTTTTCCGGTTTCGTTTTCTTTTTTGCCATAGTATATTCTCCTTAGATTTTTATTCTGATAATATTTTCTCAAGGATATCGCCCGCGTCCTTGCAAAGGTCGGCGCAGGTGAGCCTTGTTTTTACCCTGATCCCGAGCAGCTCGCGGCAGGTAAGCGAGCCGTTTTTGCTTTTGAACTCCTCGGCAAAGCGCCTAAAAGCGTTGTTTGCCTCCGCTTTGTTTTTGCCCTTGGCGAGTCCGATCACCATATTGGCTCCCGTGACGGTACCGCAGGTCTCTCTCAGTCCGCCCATTCCCGCGCCGAACGACGCAGAGATCATCATAGCGGTCTCTCTGTCCATTCCGTAATCCCCGCAGAACGCCAAAAGCACCGCCTGTGCGCAGTTGCAGCCGTTCTGAAAATTGCTCTTCGCGATATCGCCCTTTGTCATATCATCACGCCATCCTTACATTTTAATGTAATTATATCATCTGTAACCGCCGCGGTCAACAATGTTTTTCGCGGCTCATATATATATCTTCGTTTTTTTGTATATTTATGTCCGGATCATATGAAAACTTGCGTAATTTTCTTGACAATTCCGTTGTTAAAATGTAAAATTTAGATATGTATATGCTATACAAATATAATAAAGGAGTTTTCTTATGAAAAAGCTATTCACAAAGGCTGTTGCCGCTTTGTTGGCGGTCGCCCTTTTGATCCCCGTTGCAACGATGGCGGCATTCGCGGATACCGATGAAGCCGCGAGCGATTCGAGCTTCTATTACGGCTCGTTCTACTATCGTCCCGGCGAGGGTGAGATCTACGGCTTATCAGACAGCATTGACTACTACGCTTACTCGGATGATTATTTCAGAAAGAGCGGTAAAGAGTATGACGCGCACCTCTCGACCTTGAGTATGTCGCTTGCGGAGGCTTCCGTAAGCAGCACACGTGAGCCCTTCACTCCCGAAGGCTACGCGCTCAAGAACCGTGACGTTATCGCATTTTTGGATGATATCGGCTTCTCTGATATCGAAATCAACAACGATTACACCATCAAGCCCGCAAAGGACACTATCGGCGCTGCCTGCGCTCATAAAAAGATCGTTCAGGACGGCAAGGAATACACTATGATCGCGATCGTACCCCGCAGCGCGGGTTATGAGATGGAGTGGGGCGACAACTTTGTGCTCGGCTCCGAGGGCGACGCAAAAGGCTTTAACAAATCTTCCGACAAGTGCCTTGAATTTGCCCGCGGTTACATTGAAAACAACGGTATTTCCGGCGACATCAAGGTTTGGACGGTCGGTTACAGCCGCGGCGCTGCGATCACAAACCTGACCGCCAAAAAGCTCATTGACGACCCCAACGCGGTTTTGGGCGATGCGATCACGCTTGAGCCCGAAAACCTTTACGCTTACACCTTTGGTACTCCCATGGCGGCGGATTCCGCTCAGGCTCCCCGCGATGAAAAGTACTCGGGTATCTTCAATATCTATCAGGATTCCGAGCTTCCTTCCGTAATGGCTCCCGTTGAGATGGGCTTTGAGCGTTACGGTTCGGACACAATGATCAAGGACGACGAAAAATACGATCAGATGCTCGCAAACCTTGAGATCTGCAACCCCGGCATCTATGAGGAGTTTGTAGAAACTACATCCTCCGAAAACTTCGTTCCCGCAAAGATCGGCTTTACTGACGGTTCGATCGGTCTGGTGGATGATAAGAATTCCTATATCCCCAATGACGCGGCGATTTATCTTAAAGGCCTCGGCACCTATCTTACACAGATCTCCGGCGGCAGACAGGGTTATTCAGAAAACTACGAGCAGGCATTCTCTGACTTTATCGGCTACTACCGTTCTCTTAACGGAGACGAAAGCTCAGCCTTTGGCAAGGGCTTTATCAGCAGCCCCGAGACATTAGATATGGGAATCGCGATGTACGCTTACTTTATGAAGCAAAAGAACAAAAACGAGATCATCGCGACCAAGGAAGAGATCACCGCAAAGGTTCAGGAGTTTGTAGCTCTCTTCTCAAAGGCTCAGGGTGAGTCAAAGGACGGCAGCGAACCCGTTGGCGCAGATGCTAAGCAGATCGCTTCACTCGTATTGAAGCTCGGCAAATACCTGCTTATGGACGCTGACGAGATCAGACCCATCGCGGCTCATTACCTCGGCGATGTTGTAGAGTACGCTATGACCATGGCCAACGCTTCTCAGGAGCAGATCGACCGGCTCACAAGCGCCGAAGCTACCAACTCGCTCACATACACATTGTCACATCTTCTGTTCGGCAACATCTGGCAGAGCAAACAAGTTCGTCCGCTGCTCATCAACAACGAGCAGATGAAGAATGCGGCTACGCTTATCTCTAACTTTACCCGTTTGATGTACGACCACACCAACGAGGTTTATATGTCATGGCTCAGGCTTGACGACAGCTATTTCTCTGATTACACAACATTGACCGATGATCAGGTCAACGGCTACCGCAGAGTTTACTTCAATACCGCTAATCCCGAAGACCTTGACGGCGAGATCCTCAATATCGCAGGCGATTCGATCGCAAGGATCGAGAACGGCGTTCTTGTTGAGAGCAGCGACAAGTGGATCGGCTTTACAACCACCGATGACGGCGGATTCTTCCGTATCCCGATGGATCAGGAATACTATATCAAGTTCAACAACTTTACAGGATCTATCGAAGCTACCGTAAAGGAATACGACGCTTACTCGGCTTCAACAAGCGAAAACTTCTCAGAGGCTTCAAGAGAAGTGAACAACGGTACTATTACTCTTGTTCTTCCCGAGCCCAAGGATGACGAATACACCATCCCCACCGATGTTAACTACCTGCTGATCGCCGACGATTCTCAGGGCGGCGCATATCAGACCGGCGACGCTAACGGCGACGGCAGAGTTGATATCCTCGACGCGGCATTGATCCAGAAAGCCGCTGCCGATATGGCCGAGCTCACCGAGGAGCAGGCACGCGCGGCAGATGTAAACGGCAACGGCGCTGTAGATGTTCTCGACGCTTTTCTCGTTCAGAAATACGCGCTTGGTAAAATCACCGAATTCCCCGTTGACGCGGTATAAAGCACGCTAAAACATTACGGCTCTCCCGATTTTGGGAGAGCCTTTATTTTGTGATTTATATCTTGTGCAAAGAGCGATTTTGTGGTAGAATTATATATTAGATAAAAAATAATAGAAAAAGGTGATGTAAATTGTCTTTTCCGCAGGATAAAATCCGCAATTTCAGCATAATCGCCCATATCGACCACGGCAAGAGCACGCTTGCCGACAGGATCTTGGAGCAGACGAACTCCGTTTCGGCGCGCGATATGGAGGCGCAGCTGCTTGACGATATGGAGCTTGAACGCGAGCGCGGTATCACGATCAAGGCGCGCGCGGTCAGCGTTATCTACAACGCCGACGACGGCGAAAAATATCTTTTTAATCTTATCGATACCCCCGGCCACGTCGACTTCAACTATGAGGTCTCGCGTTCGCTCGCGGCGTGTGAGGGCGCGATCCTCGTTGTCGACGCTTCTCAGGGAATAGAGGCGCAGACGCTTGCCAACACATACCTTGCGGTCGACAGCGGGCTCGAGATAGTTCCCGTAATAAACAAGATCGACCTGCCGAGCGCCGAGCCCGAAAGGGTGATCGGCGAGATCGAGGACGTTATCGGCATACCTGCCGAGGACGCTCCGCAGATCTCGGCAAAGGCGGGTATAAATATCCACGCCGTGCTCGAGAAGATCGTCACCGATATCCCCGCGCCGACGGGCGACATAAACGCTCCGCTTCGCGCGCTGATCTTTGACAGCTACTACGACAGCTACAAAGGCGTTATTATCTACGTAAGGCTCAAAGAGGGTCAGCTCCACCCGGGCGACGAGTTCAAGCTTATGGCTACGGGCAGCGTGTTCAACGTTGTAGAGTGCGGACTTATGCATGCCACCCAAATGGAAAAGACCGACGGTCTTTACGCGGGCGAGGTAGGTTACATCGCCGGTTCGATCAAGACGCTCGCCGACGCTACGGTAGGCGACACGGTAACGCTCACCTCCAACCCGGCTGCCGAACCGCTGCCCGGATACCGCGAGGCTCAGCCGATGGTATTCTGCGGCATTTACCCGGTTGACGGCGCTAAGTACGGCGACCTTAAAGACGCGCTTGAAAAATTGCAGCTCAACGACGCTGCGCTCAGCTTTGAACCCGAGACCTCGGTAGCGCTCGGCTTTGGCTTCCGCTGCGGATTTTTGGGACTGCTCCATATGGAGATAATCCAGGAGCGCCTTGAACGCGAGTATTTGCTCGACCTCATCACCACCGCGCCGAGCGTAATTTATAAGATAACAAAGACCGACGGCACGGTAGAGCAGATAGACAACCCGACCAACTACCCCGACCCCTCGCTGATACAGATGGCTGAGGAGCCCGTTACCGACGCGCACATCTACACGCCCAAGGAGTATGTCGGCAACATTATGGAGCTTTGCCAGGACAGGCGCGGTACGTTTGTTGATATGCAGTACATCGACGCCGACCGCGTTGACCTGCATTACATCCTGCCGCTTGCCGAGATAATCTACGACTTTTTTGACACGCTGAAATCGCGCACACGCGGCTACGCTTCGTTTGACTACGAGCTGAAGGATTACGTTCCCAGCGAGCTTGTCAAGCTCGATATTATGCTCAACGGCGAGGTCGTTGACGCGCTGTCGTTCATCATCCACAAGGACAAGGCGTATCCCCGCGCGAGAAAGATGGCGGAAAAGCTAAAGGAAAAGATCCCCAGACAGCTGTTTGAGGTTCCGATCCAGGCGTGCATCGGCGGCAAAATAATCGCGCGCGAGACCGTTAAGGCTATGCGCAAGGATGTGCTCGCCAAGTGCTACGGCGGCGATATCTCGCGTAAGAAAAAGCTGCTCGAAAAGCAAAAGGAAGGCAAAAAGCGTATGCGCCAGTTAGGCTCCGTAGAGGTTCCGCAGGAGGCGTTTATGGCTGTATTGAAGCTTGACACCGATTAACCCGCGGCGACACCGCAAAAGGTTCATTATAACAAAACGAGGTATTGTTATGGATAATGTAAACGAACTTCAAAAATTAGTTGACAAAAGCCAAAATATAGTTTTCTTCGGCGGCGCGGGAGTGAGCACCGAGAGCGGTATACCCGACTTCCGCAGCGTTGACGGGCTGTACAACCAAAAGTACGACTACCCGCCCGAGGAGATTTTGAGCCACACATTTTTTGAGCGGCACACGGATGAGTTCTACCGCTTTTATCGTGACAAAATGCTCTGCCTCGACAAAAAGCCGAACAAGGCGCACTTAAAACTCGCCGAGCTCGAAAAGGCGGGCAAGCTCAGCGCGGTAGTCACCCAAAACATTGACGGTCTGCACCAGGCGGCAGGCAGCAAGAGGGTCTATGAGCTGCACGGCAGCGTGCTGCGCAACTACTGCCGCAAGTGCCGCAAGTTCTACACCGCGGAATTCATCAAGGAGTCCGACGGTATCCCTACGTGCGAGTGCGGCGGCGTTATCAAGCCCGACGTTGTCCTCTATGAGGAAGGACTTGACGACAGCGTCGTATCCGGCGCGCTGAACGCGATAATGCAGGCAGACCTGCTGATAATCGCCGGCACGAGCCTGACGGTTTACCCCGCGGCGGGATTTATCCGCTACTTCAGCGGCGACAATATAGTGCTGATAAACCGCGACTCCACGCCCTTTGACGGTCAGGCGGACTTGGTCATCCACGATAAGGTCGGCGAAGTTTTGGGACAGATAAAAGTATAAACATATAAAACAACGGCAGCCCCGCGGCTGCCGTTTTATGTTATTATTCCGTATTATTTTGTGCCGAAGATCCTGTCACCCGCGTCGCCGAGGCCGGGACGGATGTAGGCGTGTTCGTCCAGCTCGCGGTCAAGACAACCGATGTACAGCCGGATATCCGGGTGAGCCTTCATCACCGCTTCTACTCCCTCGGGAGCCGCGAGGATCGACAAAAACTTTATCTTTTTACCGCCTTGCTTTTTAACAAGATCGATCGCGTCAACCGCCGAACCGCCCGTTGCGAGCATAGGGTCTACGATGACGACCGTGCGATCCTCGATTCTGTCGGGAAGCTTGCAGTAATACTCGTGAGGCTCGTGCGTTTCAGGGTCGCGCTGAAGGCCGATATGACCTATCTTTGCCCCCGGAACAAGAGCCAAAATACCGTTCACCATACCCAAGCCGGCTCTCAATACCGGAACGACAGCGAGCATTTTGCCGCCGATCACCGGCTGTACCGTATCTTCAAAAGGGGATTTTATCGGTAAATCGACCGTAGGAAGGTCGGCGAGAGCCTCGTACCCCATAAGCATAGCGATCTCTTCTACGATTTTTCTGAATTCGTATGTTTTTGTGCTGTCCATCCGCAGCATTGTTATTTTATGCTTTATAAGCGGATGATCCATATATACTACAGGCATTTCAGTTTTCCTTTCTGCTCAAAAACTCAACTATCTTTTCAAACTGCATTGAATGCGACGCCTTGACAAGCACGGTGTCGCCGTTTTTTATTATCTCGGGCAAAGCGGAGATCAGCTCTTCCTTTGTCTCGAACCACTTGCCCTGAGCTCCCTTTGCGAGCTCCTTCGCGAGAGGTCCTGCCGAAAGCACAACGTCAACGCCGATCTGCTTTGCGTATGCTCCCGTGTCAAAGTGAAGCGCGAGCTCGTCTGTTCCGAGCTCCTTCATATCGCCGATTATCGCCACTGTCCTGCCCTTGAAGTTTTTGAGCGTTTCAAGCGACGCCTTTACGGATGTCGGGTTCGCGTTGTAGCAGTCGTCGATTATCCTGATCTTGCCTGTGTTTATCACATTCGCGCGGCTGCCGACGGTTTTGTAGGCTTCAACGCCGTTTTTGAGCTCCTCATCGCTGAGTCCGAGCAGCTTACCTACGGCGACCGCCGCCAATGCGTTGGACACCATATAGCTGCCGATCGCGGGGATAGTGACGTTCAGCTTTGTATCGCCGAAGCACAGCTTGCAGCTAACGCCGCCCTCGCCGTTGTTTTCAATATCCTCGGCGTAGTATTCGTTCTTTTTGTCGAGCCCGAAGAATATCGGCTTTTTGCCGCCGACCTCCGTGACCGTCGCGAGCTTGTCGTCGTCGCCGTTGAGGACGTAATCCGCGCCCCCGCGAGCGAATTTGAACATTTCGGTCTTTGCTTTGAGCACGCCGTCGCGGTCGCCCAAGTTCTCAAGGTGGCAGCAGCCTATTATCGTCAGCACGCAGATGGTGGGCTGAGCGACCTGCGAGAGCCTTGTCATCTCGCCGAAATCGGAGATCCCCATCTCTATTACCGCCGCCTGCGTATCCTCGGGCATTGAGAGTATCGTCAGCGGAACTCCGAGCTCGTTGTTGAGGTTGCCCTGGGTTTTATGGGTTTTGAATTTCTGCGACAGCACCGCGTAGAGCATCTCTTTTGTAGATGTCTTGCCGACGCTGCCCGAAACCCCTACAACGGGGATATCGAACTTATCGCGGTACGCCTTCGCGATTTTTTTGACCGCAATAAGGGTGGAATCGACCAAAACATACGGCTTGCTCGGGTTTTGGGGAGCCTTTTCGCAAATCGCGCAGACCGCGCCGCTGCCGTAGCATTTTTCGATAAAATCGTGGCCGTCAACGCGCTCTCCCTTTATAGCTAAAAACAGCGAGCCGTCTTTTATCGCTCTGCTGTCGCGCTCGACCGAGGTGATCGCTGTATCTTTGAGCGCCTCGTCGCCGACATATGTACCGCCGCACGCCGCGGCGATCTCGGCAAGGGTAAAATTCTTCATACTAAATCAACTCTTTTTTAATTAGATCTCTTTAATGAGATCTCAATGATTTTTTCGCAGAGGTCGGCATAGCTCATACCCTCTGCCGCCGCCTCCTGCGGAAGCAGGCTTGTGGGGGTCATACCCGGCAGGGTGTTGGCCTCAAGGCAATATGGATTGCCGAATTTATCGAGGATAAAGTCAACGCGCGCATAGTTGCTAAGGTGGAGCGCTTCGTACGTCGCCACAGCGGCGTCGCGCATCGCCTTGTCCTCTGCCTCGGTAATATCGGCAGGACAGATCTCCTTTGCCGCGCCCGCCTGATACTTTGTTTTGTAGTCGTAAAAGCCGTCCTCGGGGATTATTTCTATCGGCGGCAGCGCCTTGCCGCCGAGCAAGCCGACCGAAAACTCTCTGCCGATGACATACTGCTCGACCACGATCTCGGTCTCGCCGTAGCAAAACGCGTCCTTTACCGACTGAGCGTACTGATCGGGCGTGTGCACGATAGTGATACCCACGCTTGAACCGCCCGAGCAGGGTTTTACAACGCAGGGGAAGATGTTCCACTTGAGCGCGTCTTCTTCATTGTCAAAGATCTCTCCGCGCGGGGTGAGGACTTTGTTTTGGATAAGCACGCTTTTGGTTAATCCCTTGTGCATCGCGAGTGCAGAGCCGAGGTAACCCGAGCCCGTGTACTTGATGCCGAGCAGATCAAACGCCGCCTGGATCTGTCCGTTCTCTCCCTCGCCGCCGTGGAGCGCAAGGAAGGTGATGTCCGCCGAGTGGCAGATGTCAACGACATTCTCGCCGATAAACCGGTTCGATTTGTCGCGGCGGTTCTCTTTGACCTCGTCTATTTCCGAAATAGTTTCGCCGACCTTGACCTCGTCGGTGAAGCTGTAATTCTGCTTGAACAGCTCGTCGATATCGAGGATATCCTTCTCATATCCCGTAAAAACGTCGAGCAATACGACCTGATGTCCCTTTTCTCTCAGCGCGGAAGCGACAAGAAGTCCCGATGATATAGAAACGTCGCGCTCGGTGCTGAGACCGCCTGCAAGAACAACTATTCTCATAATAACCTCCCAAAACCTTATTCGCCGATTATCTTTATCAGCGCATGCTTGTTGCGTTTTCCGTCAAGTTCATAGTAAAAAATCTGTTCCCATGTGCCGAAGTCGAGCCTGCCGTTTGTGATGGCACAGACAACCTCTCTGCCCATTACCGTGCGTTTTAAATGAGCGTCGGCATTGTCCTCAAAGCCGTTGTGAGCGTATTGGCTGTAGGGCTTTTCGGGCGCTAACTTTTCAAGCCAGCGTTCGTAGTCGCTGTGCAGACCGCTCTCATCGTCATTGATAAATACAGACGCGGTGATATTCATAGCGTTGACGAGCACAAGACCTTCTTTGATACCGCTCTCGTCGATAGCCTGCTGTACGTCCTCGGTAATGCGCACGATTTTTCTGCGCGCGGGAATATTGAACCACAATTCCTTGCGAAAGCTTTTCATAAATTACCTCTAAAATCTAAATAGTCTTAAAACATAAATCCGTTGTAGCCCCAAAGCGAGACCTCTTCAAACTTTACATAACAGCAATCGGGGCTGATTTGCGCCTCTTCGTCAAGGATCTCGCAGATCCTTTGGGTAAGGTTGGTGTAGCTGCCCTTGTCCGAGCTGCCGAAGATCTTTACCTCGACCATAGCTATGTTGCTGTCGGCGTCGCGGTGGAACATCATCGAGATATTATCCTCGACCGCGAGCATAAGGTAGCGGTCGCTTTTGCCGGGGATGAGGCTGATAGCGTCGCTGAGCTTGTTTTCGATCTCTGTTTTCTTTTCTGCGGAGATTTCCGCGTTTGTTTTTACGTTAATAAATGGCATAATTTTACTCCTAAAATTCAATTACCTTATATTATAATATTTTTACGGTTTGTTTGCAAGCAAAATATTATGATTTGGCGTATTTTTTTGGTTCGGTTTCGTAAACGTTGTTTCCCTCGCTGTCGATCGCGACTATGCACGGGAAATCCTCGACCGTATAGCGCCTGATCGCCTCGGTTCCCAAGTCCTCGTAGCAGAGCAGTTCCTCGCTTTTTATGCTCTTGGCGATAAGCGCTGCGGCTCCGCCGATAGCGGCAAAATAGACGCAATTGTTTTTTACGATAGAGTCAATGACCGCCTGACTGCGCGCGCCCTTGCCGATCATTCCCTTTAGCCCCAAGTCGAGCAGCGCGGGAGCGTACTTGTCCATACGGTAGCTCGAGGTAGGTCCCGCGGGGCCTACGGCGTAACCGGGCTTTGCGGGAGCGGGGCCGACATAATAGATCAGCTCGCCCTTTATGTCAACGGGGAGCTCCTCTCCCCTTTCGATCAACTCAAACAGCCTTTTGTGGGCGGCGTCGCGGCCGGTGATTATCGTGCCTGTCAAAAGCACGCTGTCGCCTGCCTTCAGGTTTTTTATATCCTCATCCGTTATCGGAAGCTTTATTTTTTTTGTCACTTCAATACCCCCTTAGATCTCCGTGCTCGCGTGCCTTGCCGCGTGACAGCAGATGTTCACCGCAACGGGCATCCCCGCTATGTGGGTCGGCGAGGTCTCGATATTAACGCCGATCGCGGTGGTGTTTCCGCCCAAGCCCGCGGGGCCAAAGCCCATTTTGTTGATCTCTTCGAGCAGCTCGCGCTCCATATCGGCGTAACGCTCATCGGGATTTTGGGTATCTATCGGGCGGAAGGTCGCCTTTTTTGCAAGCTGTGCCGCGCGCTCAAAGGTTCCGCCGATACCCACTCCGACAACTATCGGAGGACAGGGGTTGGGGCCTGCCGTGCGCACGGTGTCGAGAATAAATTTTTTAACGCCCTCCTCGCCGTAGGACGGGGTAAGCATTTTTATAGCGGACATATTTTCACTGCCGAAGCCCTTGCCGCCCGCGGTGATTTTTATCTTATCTCCGCTGACGATCTTTGTATGGATGATCGCGGGGGTGTTGTCCTTTGTGTTCACGCGGTCAAAAATCGGGTCGCTCACCACGCTTTTGCGAAGGTATCCGTCGCGGTACGCCTGACGCACGCCCTCGTTTACCGCGTCATCAAAGCTGCCGTCGGTGACAAAAACCTTGTCGCCGTACTCGACAAACAGCACCGCCATTCCCGTGTCCTGACAAAGCGGGATCTCCTCCTTTGCCGCCAAAACGTCGTTTTCTATGATCTGGTCGAGCACGCTTTTGCCCACGGGCGACTCTTCGTTTTCCTTTGCGGTTTTGAGCGCATTCAAAATATCCTCACCGATAAAGTAGTTGCAGTCGATAAACAGCTTTTTTACGGCGGCGGTGATCTCGCCGCAGGTTATTTCCCTCGGTTCCATATTTATTCCCCCTGTAATACCTTTATTATACCGTACTATTATAAAACTTTTTTTCAGGTATTTCAATATCTTATTTTTTATGTTATAATATATACTGATAAATAACACTGTTTCGACATATTCTTGTCACATTATAAGTGTACGATCGTTATAGGAGGGATAATTATGCCTAAAATTTTAGTTGTAGACGACGAATACAGAATCAGACAAATAATCCGCAAGTACGCCGAGTTTGAGGGCTACGAGGTAGAGGAGGCAGTTGAAGGTATGCAGGCTATAGAGGTCTGCCGCAACAACACCTTTGACCTTATCATAATGGACGTTATGATGCCCGAGCTGGACGGTTTTTCCGCCTGCCGCGAAATCAGAAAGTTCTGCAAGACCCCGATAATCATGCTCTCGGCAAGAGGCGAGGAATACGACAAGATCCACGGCTTTGAGCTCGGATCTGACGACTATGTTGTAAAGCCGTTTTCTCCAAAGGAGCTTATGATGCGCGTTGCCGCTGTAATAAAACGCTCAAGCGCAGGCTCCGGAGAAAAAGAAAGGGATATTTACACCTACAAGGGTCTTGTGATAGACTTCTCCGCGCGTATCGTCACCGTTGACGGCGTGCGCGTTGAGATGACCCCCAAGGAATATGAGCTGCTGTTCTATATGGTACGCAACAAAGGGCTCGCGCTCACCCGCGAAAGCCTTATCAGCGAGGTTTGGGGTTACGACTTCTTCGGCGACGAACGCACCCTTGACACCCATATTAAACTGCTCAGAAAGAGCCTTGGCGAATACAGCAAATGTATAGTTACTCTGCGAGGGGTGGGATACAGATTTGAAGAAATTTAGCAAAAAATACTGGCCGCTCCAGCTAAAGCTGCTCGGATATTTTTTGCTGTTCGGCGCGATAATACTGATCGTGCTATGGGTGTTCCAGTCGTTTTTTCTAAAGCCCTACTACACGAATTCAAAAAC
>CADBXH010000016.1 GCA_902798605.1 uncultured Ruminococcus sp.
CTTTGTAACAACGCCTACAGTGAGGATACCAAGCTCCTTGGCGATCTTTGCGATTACGGGAGCAGCGCCTGTACCTGTGCCGCCGCCCATACCTGCGGTTACGAATACCATATCGGTATCTTTAAGCAGAGCTGCGATCTCTTCCTTGCTCTCCTCTGCGGCCTCCTGACCGATAGAGGGCATTGCGCCCGCGCCCTTACCGCGTGTAAGCTTCTCGCCGATTTGAATCTTCTGCGAAGCCTTTGAAAGTCTCAAAACGGGACCGTCGGTATTGATAGCGATAAATTCTACACTCTTGATGTTCATAGCGACCATACGGTTTACAGCGTTTCCGCCGCCGCCACCGACGCCGATCACTTTAATTTTAGGCATATACTCATTTTCCAGTTCAAGCTCAAAAGCCATTTTGTTATCCTCCTTAAAATCCTTTAGATTATCTATAAAAAGCGCATAGTATACTTATTATATTCAATCACATTCTATATAGTAACATACTTTAGTAAAAATATCAATGGTTTTGTGTCTTTTTTCTTGATATTTTTCTTTGTAATTTTTGTATGTTTTTTGTGCGGTTTTAATACGTTTTAGTACGCCGCAGCTCCGTCAGCGCCCGGACCGCCGACATCTCCGCCGTTATTTGCGCCGTTATTGCCGCCGTTGTCAACGACATTATTGTTTCCGCCGTTATCATAATATCCCTGATCGCCGCCGGCATTTGCATCGTATCCGCCGTAGTTTTCCGTTCCGGCTCCGTAGTCGGCTCCGGCGTCATACTGCGCACCGTTGTCATACTGCGCACCGTTGTCATACTGCGCACCGTTGTCATACTGCGCGCCGTTATCGTAAACTCCGCCGTCGTAATATCCTCCGGGGCTCCAGTCGTATGTTTCACCGCTCCAGTCGTTCGTTGTGCCGCCGTTTGCAGCGCCGCCGTCCGCGCTTTGAGCGGGAGCGGTAGATGCGGGTTCTGTTGCAGGCTGGGTCTCGGCAGGCTTGAAATGCGACATCTTGTTTTTGCTGCAGGTCGAAACATCGAGTGTACCGTAAACTTGTCCGGTTTTGTTCGGGTCGAGCTTTTGGGTGATTATCGCCGCCGCGGTTTTGATTTTATAATCTATATCCTCCGCAACGCCGATGTTTATCACGATCCGTCCGGCGTAATTTATCTTTATCGACGAGGGGTCGGTAACGTCAAACGCCGTTATGTTATCGAGCCCGTTGCTCTTCAGGCTGTTCGCAACGGTTTCAAGTATATCGGGAATAGCCTTGTCCTCAAACTCGATGTAGCTGCCGACCTCTTTGTTTTTGAAATCGTTACAGATAAGCTCGGTCAAGCCCTCGGGCGGCTCGGTCTCGGTGTCGAGCACCCTGCCCTTTGAGCTGATTATAAGGTATTTGTCGCCGTCCTTAACATAAAATGCAGGCATGGCGTTCGTTATCTTGATCGTTACGGTGTCGGGGATCGCAAAGCTGATTTTCGCGTCCTCAACATACGGGAGATTCTTTACGATCTCCTGCGGGGTACCGCCCATCGCCGCCAAAAAGATGTTTTGCTGAAGGCTTACGTTGCTGAACGCAATTATCTGATCCTCGTAATAATACTCGTCGCCCTCAACTTCGATTTTTTCAGTCTTGAACAAAACGGTGAGGCTGAGTATCGCGCCTATAACAAGGACCGCGAGCAAGATCGCTACTCCGATAAGTATCCTGCGGTTACGCGCCTGCTTTTGGGTAACAGGCTTTTTGTTGCGCCTGATGACCTCGCGCTCCTGCTTGCGGATAACCTGCGCGCGGCGCTCGCTGCGCTGCTTTTCGCTGTACTCATCTATGTAATAGCCGTCCTCAAAATCCTGCGGCTCAAGGTTGCGGATGCGCTCCTCGCTCTCGCGTCTGAATTTTTCTTCACGGCTGATTTTTTCAAATTTAGTGGTTTTTCCCGAATTGACAGCCTCTTCTATTTTGCTGCCCGATTTCTTCTTTACCTTGGGGATTCTTACAACCTGAGTTGCATCAGAGGATCTTTTTGCCTTTTTCTTCTGTTCTTTGTGGTACTTCTGAGCCTGCTTTGCGGCTTCCTTGCGCTGTTTTGCAAGCTCTCTTTTTTCTTTTGAAGAAATATTGCTCATTTAGGCAATCCTCCTTTCTGAAATTCTTTGTTTCATATTTCCTTTATTTATGTATCTTCTTTATATCCTTTTTATGTCCGCGCCGAGTGACGACAGGGCAAGCTCAAAGCTCTCGTAGCCTCTTTCAAGGTAGTTGAGCGAGCCGATCCGCGTCTTTCCCTCCGCGCAAAGCGCCGCGACTACAAGCGCCGCCGCTCCGCGCAGGTCGGTGGAATCTACCCTTGCGCCGTAAAGCTTTGGGCGTCCTTCTACCACGCAAACCCTGCCCTCGGTCTTTAGCTTAGCGCCCATTCGGGCAAGCTCGCGTGTGTGGCGAAAGCGGTTTTCAAAAATGTTTTCTATGAATACGGACGTTCCGTCGGCAACGCAGGCGGCCGCCATAAGCGGAGCCTGAGCATCGGTCGGAAAGCCCGGATAAGGCATTGTGCTGACTGTTTTCAGCGCTCTTAACCGCTCGGGAGCGGTGATTTTGAGCCTTGTTTCTTTTGCTTTTATCTTGCAGCCCATATCCTCAAACAGCGGTATGACCGCGCCGAGGTGGGCGGGAATAACATCTGTAAGCGTGATCTCTGAGCCCGTTGCCGCGGCTGCCGACATAAAGGTCGCCGCAACGATCCTGTCGGGGATCACACTGTGAGCGCAGCCCCAAAGCGAACCCACGCCGTCGATCACGATCTCTCCCTCGCCCGCGCCGTAGATCTTTGCTCCGCAGGAATTAAGGAAATCCGCCAAATCGACTATTTCGGGTTCACGTGCCGCGTTTGTGATGGTGGTAGTGCCGTGCGCACGGCACGCCGCTATCATAATATGCTCGGTCGCACCAACGCTCGGAAAATCGAGCGAGATCTTGCAGCCGCTCAATCCGTATGGCGCGCGGCAGTCGATACAGCCGTGGCGCTCGCGGATCTCCGCGCCGAGCTTTTTCAGCGCGTCAAGGTGCATATCTATCGGTCTGAGCCCGATCTCGCAGCCGCCGGGGAAGCTTAGCCTCACCCTGCCCGCCCTTGCGAGCACCGCGCCCAAAAACACGATCGAGCTTCGGGTTTTGCGCATAAGCGAATCGGGTATATCACAGCGGTCAAAGCCGTCGGTGTTTATCACAAGCGTTTGTCCGCTGCGCTCGGCTCTGCAGCCGAGATACCGCAGAATGTTAACGGAAGCCTCAACGTCGGTCAGGTCGGGGCAGTTGTAAATAACGCTCTCTCCCCTTGCGAGCAGCGACGCCGAAAGAATAGGCAGAACGCTGTTTTTCGCGCCCTGAACGCTGATCTCGCCCGACAGTTTTTTGCGTCCCGTAACCAGTAGCTTTGACACACTAACACCCTCTAAACAAATCTCAATTCATTGTATGCAGATAAGGGTGTTTAGTGAATAGGGAACGTTGAATTTATACGAGGTGAAGCACCTTTTTTACAACCGAGTATATCCTCTCGTTTGCGTCGGTGATCGCCATCTTCTTGCAATTTTCGCCGGTTTTTTGGAGCTTTTCGGTATCGGAAAGCATCGAGTCAACGGTTTTGATAAGGGTTTCTCCGCTGAGGTCGCTCTCCTCTATCAGCTCCGCCGCGCCCTTATTAACAAGAGCCATAGCGTTGTGATACTGGTGGTTTTCGGCAACATTGGGAGACGGGATAAGGATAGCGGGCTTGCCCATCGCCTGTATCTCGCTGAGCGTGATCGCTCCCGCGCGGCAGATAACAAGGTCGGCCGCCGCCATACAGACGTTCATATTGTCGATGTACGGTCTGATGTCGAGGTTCGGGCACTCGGAAAGCTCGATTCCCTTTTCGTCAAGCAGCTCCAAGAACCACTCGTTGTTGCCGCCGAAGGCGTGGATGTGCTGATACCTGCCGTCCTTGGCGCTTCTGATGATCAGCTCCGCCGCCGCCTCGTTGACTCTTCTTGCTCCTAAGCTTCCGCCGAACGAAAGCACCAAAGGCCTCTGGTCAAGGCCGAGCTTTTGGCGCGACTCCTTTTTATCGGTCGTCAAAATCTCTCCGCGCACGGGGTTACCGGTAACGACCACATCGGCCTTGTCAAAGTATTTCTTTGCGGCTTCAACGGCTACCATAACCTTTTTGACGCGTTTGGCGAGCATTTTATTGGTAACGCCCGGATAGGCGTTTTGCTCGTGGATTATACACGGGATACCCATTTTTGCCGCAGTGCGGACAACGGGGCCCGAAACATAACCGCCCGTGCCGATACAAATATCGGGCGCGAACTCTTTGATTATCTTTTTAGCCTCCGCGGACGAGGTAAATGTCCTTTTAACGGTTTTGGCGTTAGCAACCATACTTTTCGGCGAAAGGCTGCGCTGAAAACCGCTGATAGTTATCGACTTGATCTCAAAGCCCGCGTTTTTTACAAGGCGCTGTTCCATTCCGGTTTTGTTGCCGATAAACAAAATCTGCGCCTCGGGCTGTTTTTGCTTGATGTAGCCCGCTATAGCCAGCGCGGGGTTGATATGACCGGCGGTTCCGCCGCCTGCGAGTAGTACCTTCATATTTGCTCCTTTAAAAGCCCATTTGCCCGCGGCATTTTTGCGCAAAATCGCGCTGCCGAAGGCGGGGGTTTTAATAATATGCTGATTATGTTCTCTCTATGTTTGCCGTGCGCGAGATCGAGAGCACAATGCCCATCTGCGCGAGCAGCATGATCAGCGAGCTGCCGCCGTAGCTGAAGAACGGCAGGCTGATACCGGTGTTTGGCAGCCAGTCGGTAATAACCAAGATATTAAGCACGACTTGTATTCCTACCTGCGAGGTAAGACCTATTCCGAGCAGCTTGCCGAATTTATCCTTGGCTCTGAGCGAGAGGGTGATTCCCCTCCAAACAAGCAGAGCAAAGATCAAAAGGATGATCGCCGCACCTATAAGGCCGAGCTCCTCAACAACGACCGCGAAGATAAAGTCATTCTGCGGTTCGGGGATATAGAGGTACTTCTGCCTTGACTGACCGAGTCCGAGTCCCCACAAGCCGCCGGAGCCGATAGCATAGAGCGAGTTACGGGTTTGGTAGGTATCCCACCACATCTCGTCGTCTGTATATTCAAGCGCCTGTCCCCAGCCCGCCATACGGCTCATAGCGTAGGACAGTCCGCCTGTCACGGCTAAAACCAGCACCAGTCCCACCAGTACTCCGCCGCCGATAAGAAGATACTTTGTCTTCATTCCGCCGATGTAGAGCATAAGAACGGTGAGTATGCCGATGATTACGATACCCGAATAGTGCGGTTCCAAAAACAGCAGGATCGCTATTGTACCGAAAACTATAACGCCCGGGAGTATGCTGTATTTTGCAAGCTCCATTTTGTTGTAGTATTTGCTTGCCCAGTGAGAGAAAAACAAAATCACGGCAAGCTTTGCGATCTCGGAAGGCTGGATGTTGAATATTCCCAGCGGGATCCAACGCTTAACGCCTCCCTCGCCCGCCGGCAATATAAGCACAAGCAAAAGCGAAAAATACGCCACTCCCAAAATGATCGGAGCTATTTTATGAAGTTTATTGTAATTCAGGAAGGACATCGCGAACATTGCCGCAAGTCCGATGACGATAAATATTATCTGCCTGACAAGGTAGTAATAGCTGTCGCCCTGAGTGTAGTACGCAAAGGCGTAGCTCGCGGAGAACATCATTATCGTACCCACGGTCAGCAGCACAAGCAGGATGATACAGAACGGAAGATCTATGCCCATTCCGATACCGAACCACTTGGCGTTTTTCATTTTGCGCTGTCGCGAGGGTCTGATGAAGAGCTTTTCTTTTTGCGCCTGCTTATCTCTTTGATATTCCTCGTCATAAATGCGGTTGACATCCGCCTGAAATATCATTCTTTTTTTTGGAGCCATTATTCATCCTCCAATGATTATTAGTTAAGTAATCGGCGTGAACACTACCAAAACGAAAGACAAAGCGCCGAAGATAGCTGTCACTACGCTGAACACAGCGACTATCTTTACCTCGCTCCAGCCGCACATCTCAAAGTGATGGTGAATGGGGCTCATCTTGAACAGCCTTTTTCCGTGGGTAAGCTTGAAGTAGCCGACCTGAAGAATGACCGAAAACATCTCGCACAGATATACGATGCCAAGCGGCAAAAGCAGGATAGGCATTCTTATTGCGAACGCGAGAGCGCATACCAAGCCGCCGAGGAAGAGCGAGCCGGTGTCGCCCATAAATACCTTTGCGGGGTGGAAGTTCCAAACAAGGAATCCGAGGCACGCACCTGCCGCGGCTGCGCTGAGAGCGGTGATGCCGAGATAGTAGAGCCTGCTCGCGATAAGCATAAACGCCACGCAGACAAAGAATGTCACTGAGCCGTCGAGCCCGTCGATACCGTCGGTCAGGTTGACCGCGTTGACGATTCCGACGATCACTATCGCGGAAATAATATAGTAGAAGAAGCCGAGATCGACCTCGCCTACAAACGGAATGATGGTGCTTGTGCCGCAGCCCGAGAAACCGAGCACGGCAAGATAAATCGCCGCTGCCGCAAACTGAAACAATAATTTTTGTATAGCGGTGAGTCCGAGGTTGCGCTTTTTAACAGCTTTGGTGTAATCATCAACAAAACCGATAAGACCATTGGCCAAAGCGAGTCCGAGACCGGCAAAGATATAAATCGCTTCGCCTCTGATATCTCTTAAAAACAAGTCGATGAAATTATTGCCTAACGCCAAATATATGACCGTGCTGAGCACTCCGACTACCACTATCGCCAGAATAAACATAATACCGCCCATTATGGGTGTTCCCTGTTTACCCTTGTGCCACTCGGGGCCTTCCTCTCGGATTGTCTGGCCAAAGTTGATTTTGTGCAAAAACGGGATCAAATATTTACCCGTAACGGCGGAGATCAGAAACGCGAGCACCGCCGCGGCAAACGTCCATATTCCGTAAACAATCATTCTTTTTCGTTCCTTTCATAAATAACCGTCAAACGCTGATGCGCTAATCGTTAAATCCGGTATCCGTAGACGCCTCAAATGTCACGGTTATTACCGTACCCGGAGCTACCTCGGTGCCCTCGGGAATATCCTGAGCGACCGATGTTCCTCCCGAGCTTACCGCGCCGTCAAAGTTGACGTTTAGTCCGTAGCCCGCGGCGACCTCGTTAACATACGCCGCCGTATTATCGAGTAAGTTCGGAACCGTTACCTTCTCTCCCTTACTCTCCTCGTCGGTGTACAGCACTATATTTCCGCCGGGAGCAAGCTTTGAAGATACAGTCGGGATCTGAGAGAGCACCTTGTCACCCGAACCCTTGATCGTACAGGTAAAGCCGTCTTCTTCGACCTTTTTCTGCGCTTCTTCGAGCGAAAGTCCGGTGTAGTCGCCGGCAGAAACGTCGATAAACGCAAGATCCTCTTCCTTATAATCTGTCTTGACCTCAAGGTAAGGAAGAACCTCGGTCATAATATTGATGAATACAGGCGATGAAACCTGAGAACCGTAGTACGCGCCACCGTCCGGAGTATCGAAGAATACGAGCATCGCGATCTGCGGATCATCCGCCGGAGCGTATCCGCAGAAGGACGAGATATAGTCCTTGCCGAATCCGCTGACGGGTTCCTCTACGCCGATCTTCTCCGAGGTACCGGTCTTGCCGGCTACCTTGTAGCCCGAAACATAACCCGCGGTAGCGCCCGCTGTCTCGGTGTTATATCCCAGTATCTCATTCATTTTATCGGAGGTCTCCTTTGAGATGACCTGCCTTTTTACCTTTTTCTCAACATTCTTTATAACGTTGCCCTTGGCGTCCGTGATTTTTGACACAACGTAGGGCTGCAATACATATCCGCCGTTTGCGACCGCCGAACAAGCGGTGATCATACTGAGCGGTGTGATCGAGAAGTTCTGTCCGAAAGAAGCAACCGCCAAATCGACCATGGTCATCGTTCCCTCGGGCCAGAAGTTGTCGTCCGCCTCGCCGGGGAGGTCTACTCCCGATTTTTCCGCAAAGCCGAAGCCGCGGTAATAGTCGCGGAACTTGTTCATACCGACAAGCTGACCGATCTGGATGAAAGCCGGGTTACAGGAGTTACAGACCGCCTGAACAAAGGTCTGGTTGCCGTGTCCTCCGAGCGCGTGACAATTGATGGTCTTGTCGTCAACAACAAACGAACCGCCGCAGACAAAGGTGGTCTGATCGGTGATCTTTCCCTCTTCAAGCGCCATCGACGCGGTACACATCTTGAATACCGAACCGGGCATATATGTATCGGCGACCGCCTTGTTACGCCACATAGCGGACAGCGCCTCGTTGGTAGCTTTTTCTCGCTCTTTTTCGGGCTTTTTGTTGATCTCTGCCTGAACATCCGCAGGAAGCGTGTAGGGATCGTTTAGGTTGTAGCCGTTGGCGGTAACCATCGCGATGATAGCGCCTGTGTTGACGTCCATAGCTATGCAGACAGCGCGGTTTTTGACGTTGTTCTGCTCAATGCCCTGAGCCATATATTTTTCACAGATCGACTGGATAGTTTCGTCGATAGTGAGGTAAATATTATTTCCGTCCTCAGCCTCGATGTTCTGCTCGTACTGGAACGGCATATTTGTTCCGCGCGCGTCGCCGGCGGTCACGATCCTGCCCGGCTTGCCCGCGAGGTAATCATCATATTTGAATTCAACGCCCTCAAGGCCCTGTTCGTCCGCGCCGGTAAATCCGATTACGCATGACGCAAGCTCATTCTTGGGGTAGTAGCGCTTGTAGTCATCCAAAAGCTGGATAACTCCGTCGCAGTCGTACTCATCGGAAAGCTTTTCCGTAAGCTCCATTACCTGGTCGCGCTGGTCGACCTCGATCTTACGCTTTACAACCACATAGTAGCTTTTTTGCTGAGTTTTTTCGAGGACGTTTTGATAGTCAACGCCCAAAATCTCGGAAAGTCCGCTCGCGGCAGCCTCGCGCTGCTCATCGTTCTTGAAGTTGATCGGAGAGAGAACTACCTGCCACGCGGACGCGCTTTCGGCGAGCACCTTGCCCTTTGAATCAAAAATAGAGCCTCGCTTAGCGTTTACCGTGGTGTCTCTGAGCATCTGGCCGACAGCCGATTCCTGCAGCGAATTGCCCTGAACAAGCGTCAGGAAAGAAAGCCTTATCAGCGCCGCGCCGAAGCCGAGCACAAGTATTACGATTATCAGTACCGCGGTGCGCTGTCTGAGCTTTTGATTGGGCCCTTTTTGAACGCGCTTTTTGCGGCCTTTTACCTTTTTTTCATTATCTTCCAAAATAAAACTCCTTTACAAAAAGTAGTTTATTCTACCCGTGAAACAGTTTGACGAATTGGCGTTTGTTTCAGCTAAAAATCGCCGAACTCTTTCAGACTCAATCACACATACGCGCTTATGCGCAAAATGTATTAACTGCAAAAAGAGAGCCAAGACTTTGTCTTAACTCTCATTTTCTCTCATTTTCATTATATTATATTGAACTCTAATGAATGTTATGACCAAAGATTTTTAATTGACTCAATAAACTGAGTGAAAATGTTTTCACTTTTCTGAGAAGAAACCTCTGCTTTGTCGCCGCTCTCAATAGACACAAACTCTTTTTGAGCGTTTGAGGCTTTGGTCATACCAAGCTCCTCGGTAGCGTGTTTTTCAATTTCCGCGTTCGAGAGGCCTGCCTCCAGCTTCATCTGGTTCTGAGTATAAACGCTCTGAGTATCCGCAAGTGTATCCTGCGCGGAGATTATCTGCTGGTTGAGCTCGGTAAGCTGAACCTGACCGACAATGATCGCGCCGATAACAAAGGTCACGATAGCAACACCCAAGCCGCCCAAGATAAGTTTTACGGGATTGTGCTTGCGGCGTCTTGCCTTGTTAACGTGTTCTTCAGAGAATTTAACTACTTTATTCTTTTGTTTTTTCTTAGCTTTGCTTTCGGACTCGTCTTCATAATCTCTTTCGGGAGCCGCCGAGGTGTAAAGATCCTCGTCGAAAAGACTCAAGTCGTAAGCCGCGTTATTATTGTTATAAGCCATTGGAATGCACCTTGTGCCTTTCTTTATCAAAAAATTTTCATAAAACACACATTTTTCTGCTTTATATTTCTATAAAGTAAAAAAGTATCAAAATTTTAACAATTTCGTTTGAACAATTAATACACAATCTGTCCGATTTAACGGACATTTTCGATAAAATGGAACATTTTGTGGTTCCGTTTATTACAACCACAATCGGTTGTAGATGTAACATTATTTACAACTTTGTTATAATTTTACACCAAAACTCTCGATTTGTCCAGTGTTGAGAAGAAATTTCTCATAATTTTTCGCATATTCTCAACTTTGCACTTCTTGCTCTCGGGTTTTTAGTCAATTCTGGTTCATTTGCACAAACAGGTTTGCGCGTAATCAGCTTTACCTTCGGTTTATTGCCGCAAACACACACCGGAAAGTCCTTTGGACAGGTGCAGCCCTGCGCCCAATGAGCCATTTTTTGCTTGACTATCCTGTCCTCGAGCGAGTGAAAGGTGATAACAGCCAGTCTTCCGCCGCTTCCGAGTATGTCAAACGCGCCGTCAAGCCCTTTTTGCAGAGCTGTGAGCTCGTCATTCACGGCTATTCTTATCGCCTGAAAGGTCTTTCGCGCCGGATGTCCGTCGCGCCGTACCCTTTGGGGAACGTTGCTTTTTATTATCTCCGCGAGCTCGACCGTTGTTTTGATCGGCCTTTGCTCTCGGGCTTCAACTATTCCCTTTGCGATCGAGGGAGCGTACTTTTCTTCGCCGTACTCGTATATTATCCGCTTGAGCTCCTCATACGGCAGGGTGTTCACAAGCTCCTCGGCGGTTGTTCCCTTTTGGCTCATCCGCATATCGAGCGGCGCTTCCTCGTGAAAGGAAAAGCCCCTTTCGGCGGTATCGAGCTGGTGGGACGAAACGCCTATATCGAGCAGCACTCCGTCGACCCTGAAAACTCCGCGCTGCCCAAGCAGCTCTTTGATGTCTGCAAAGTTGCCTTTGACGATTAGCGAGTTCTCGTTTTTCTTGAACCGCTCGGTAAGAGTGCAGATCGCGTCGGGGTCGCGGTCGATAGAAAACAGCTTTCCGCTTGTGAGGCGGTCGAGTATGGCGCTCGAATGTCCGCCGCCGCCCGCGGTGCCGTCAACGTATATCCCGTTTGGGTTTATGTTAAGGCCTTCAATTGTTTCTTCAAGAAGAACGGGGATGTGAGTAAACTCCATAGCGCCCTCCTAAAACTTGAGAAGTGAGATCGCCTCTTCCAGCACATCGCGCTTGGAATCCATAAACGCCTGGAACCTTGATTTGTTCCAAATCTCAATGCGGTTGTTCATTCCGATAACGATAGCCTCGCCGTCAAGCGCGGCGTACTCCCTCAGGGTTTGGGGGATCATCACCCTGCCCGAAGCGTTTGGGGAGACCTCTGTCGCGAACGCGGTGAACGAGTACTGAAGCGCCATAGCCTTGTCGGCGGGGAGCTCCATAATGTTCTGCGAGATACGCTCGAACTGCTCGGTCGACATCACCTGAACACAGGGGTTTCCGAAGCCGCGGGTTATGTAGAAGGCTTCGCCGAGCTCATCGCGGAACTTTGCGGGCAAAACGATCCTGCCTTTTGAGTCAACATTGTGGTTTGACGTTCCTAAAAACACTCAGCTCACCTCCAAAACGAGTTAAATCGGATTAAATTTGCCACTTTTAATCATTAAATGACACAAAATGACACCGCTTGTTCCTATTATAATACATTAGAACGGAAAAATCAAGAAAAAGTTACTAAATTATAAAAAGTAATTACAATTTGTCGGAATTACACAAACGAAAGGCAGTTTGTATATTAAAAATAAACAAAGAATTGATTATTACGTTTTTTTCTAATTATATCATTTACTATACTGTTCACAAATGATATACTGTATTTATAAATCAATCGAGGTGTAAATAGATGGGACGAAAATCGACAAAGGCAAACAAAAGTATTTATCAGAAACTCCGAGAGGAGCTCGGTTGGTCTCGGGAAGAGGCAGAGTTTCAGTTAGAATTTATTTCCGCGGATAAAATAGCAAAAATCGAAAGCGGTAAAACACAGGCACAACCAGCGGATGTGGTTCAAATGTCCGAAAAATACGGACAGCCTGCACTTTGCAACTATTATTGCAAAAACGAATGTGAAATCGGAAAGAAATATGTTCCGGAAGTAAATATCAACACGAATCTTTCGCAAATCGTTTTAGAAATACTAAATTCGTTGAACTCGTTAAAAAAAGGGAAGGAACGATTAATTGAGATTTCAATAGATGGACATATTGATGACGACGAAATACCTGATTTTATTACAATTCAAAGAGAACTCAATAATATCTCGGTAACCGTACAAACCCTTCAACTATGGGCAGAAAAGAAAATATCCGAAGGTAAAATCAACCGTGAATTATATGATAAATTAAATAAATAATACAATTAACACTCTACGTCATAACAAAGTTTTTGTTATGGCGTTTTTTGTTTGTAATAAAGGGTATATTTTTCCAAATAGCACCGCCTATCTGGCTTATTTTACTCTGTAAAAGTTTTATAGAAACCAGTATAATAATACCATCAAAAACAAATCAAACAGATTGCCCCAAGTTGATTAATTTGACATACATCAGACGCTTTGGAAACCTCCCATCATATTTCTTTCAAACTTCTCTTTAGCTGTCTCAAAGCGTCACACTAAGGTTCCTCAGCGTTTCTATAAAAACGCTGAGGAACCAAACACAAATAAATCATAAGGAGGAATTACGATGAATCCGCAAGAAAGAATTTCAACCATATTATTGATTGAACAATTAAAGCACTCAAAGGCAAATATTTGCCATTACTTATCATATAAAGACATTGTTTCAAGAAAGGAGGTTAGATACAATGGCTTTAAGAAAAACAAGAAGTGATTGTCGGGTAGGAACTTTTGAAAAGAAACACGGGTTACCGCCCGGAACCATTCGCAACAGAACAGGAAGAGACACACGCTCCGACAAAAAAATCGGAACCATTCGCAAAGAGTTTAATAAAAAAGGAAGGATTATTTATAATGAAAAAAATGAATGCAAATGAAGTAATGAAAATGTTTGAAAACCAAAACGTAGTCAATAGCACGGACTTCACCTTTGAAGAATACTTGGAGCAGTTAATCAGCTTTCAGAAAATTGTTTCTTTGTGCGTGAATGAGAGCGATGATTCCTATCGTTTGTGCGATAGCATCACCCGACTACAACAACTGATCAGGAGCAAAGGAATCAAAGATAATTCCTTAGTTCAGAAAGCCATGTACAGTTTAAAAGAAGCAAACAAGGAATTAGCCATTATTATGGCTGGCAAAAAAGGCGAGAAAAGAATTGAAAAAGCTCTGGGGTATGTTGAACGTCCTGATATGACCTTCTTCAAAAACAAGTACATTACAGACGGTGAAGAAGAAACCGAAATTGACACGATTCTGGTAACCAATAACGGTATTATTATTCTGGAAATCAAGAACGCCAAGCAAGATATCACTATTTCACAAGACGGCAGGCTACTGTATAATAACGAGATTTCATACCACAATGTTTGTATCGGTGAGAAAATGGAGAAAAAACGCAGGTTGCTAAAAAAACAAATCGATAAAGAAATGAGAAACCGTGGTATCGATTCAATAGGCAAACCCGTTAGGATTGAAAGCCGTATTGTCTTCTCCACACCGTATCGCACGAGAATCAATGTCACGGATCTATACAGAAAAGAAAGATTTTGGTTCAAAAGTCAATTAGCCTATAAAATCAATGAATATTATTCTGGTACCTGTTATGAAAGCGAGGATTTACAAGTTTTCAACGATATCATCGGTTCCTTAGAGAGCAACAAAAAGAGATTTCAGCAGAAGTTGGACTTTGCCAAAGTCAATAGTGATTTTGCACAGTTAATTGAAGTGCTCACCAAATCAGAAACTGTTAATCTTACAGAAAGTGCTTCCACTTTCACAGCTAAAACGTCAGATAATACATATAATTTCAAGGCTGAGGTAAAAAAGAACACAAAGCACCAGATAATCGGAAAGATTGCCATTCCGGCGGCATCGGCGGCGATATTGTTGGCAAGTATTGTCTCAGGTGTAGTGATTACGAAAAAGACTTAATAGGAGGTTATAATAATGAATGGATTCTTAAATGCTATATTGAAAGCGGTTGCATTTATCGTAGTGGGAATACTTGCTTTCTATCTAGTAGTATTCTTTACTGGTTGGTTTTAACTTTTGACAGTCGAAGATTTTGGAGGGATATCCATGAAAAAGAAACGAAACTATAAATCCTACTTTTTCACAGTGTTGATTACAATGATCATCTCTATAGCGGGAACTGTGTTTGTTTTGCAAAATGATTTTAATTCTGCACCTAAAGAGGAAAAGAACTCTATCATTTCCAATACCATTGTGACGGAAAAACTGGGTCATATCGAGTGTATTTTCCAAAACTAAACCGCGCGAGGTATTCGGACAGCGTGTTCCGTTCGGAGATAACAAGGTCGAAGTTGATTACGAGGGAGTAATCAAAGTGGGATACGCCACAGAGGATATAAAAACAGATGTGAATAATGTGGCAAAAACCATTACGGTCACATTATCTTCGCCAAAGGTGTTTGATAACTATATCATACTGGATAATCTGAAAATTCATGAAGAAAACAACGTGCTAAATCCTTTACACGTCAGTGATCTGCCAACATATTTCGGGTCTATTGAATCAGACGAATTGCACCGAGCTGAAAAAGAGTTCAATATCTACACTGAAGCAGAGAAGAAAGCGAAAGATATCATTTCCGATAAACTATCTGTTTTTTCAGGATACAGCGTCGTCTTTACAAACAGCAAGTAATTATCAGCATCCGTTTGAATCGATATTTCTTCGGTTCTTTACATATTTATTATTATGGAGGTATTGTTTATGTACAAATTAAAAATTTACGATGATGGTTTTGAGGATTACGAAAACGAAACCTTTGAAACCAGAGAAGAAGCGCTTGATTTTATGTCACAAATTGAAAGTGAACGTAGCGCAGGTGCAGAGGATCTATTTCTATCAAATCCTGGTGATTATCCATATGACGATGACGATGATGGTCTCGAGTTTGATATTATCAGAATTTAGGAAAAGTCATTAGAATCCCTCTTCACCGCACTCGCCCCAAAATCCTAGAAAGATTTTGGGGCATTTTTATTACAACACAAAATCCAAAAAAACAAAAAACGAGCCGCTGACCAAAACGGTCGGCAGCTCGCTGTAATTTCTTGTTAATTGTAACTTAATCAGGCTCTCTTTGCCTTTTGAGAATTGATTATGTTTGCGCGGGTCTTTTTGACCTCGGTAAGCTGAGAAGAAAGGCTCTCCTCTGTGCGCTTCATAATGCCGTCAACATAAACGTTGGCAGCCTTTCTTATCTCTGCTGACTTTTGCTTAGCGTCGTCAACGATCTCCTTAGCCTTTGCCTGAGCTTCTCTGACGAGCTCGTTCTGGTTAAGCATAACCTTCTTGCGCTCCTCAGCCGCACGGATAATATTCTCGGACTCACGGTTAGCCTCGGCAAGGATCTGCTTTCTGTCAGCAACGATATTCTTTGCCTGTCTTACCTCTGCGGGCATAGCGTCCTGGATCTGCTCGATGATGTCGTAAACCTCATCGCTGCTTACCATTACCTTACCGCCCGAAAGGGGTACTGTTTTTGAGTCATTGATCAAATCCTGAAGCTGTAAAATTAAATCATCAACCTTCATTTTCTCCACTCCTATTCCTTATATTTGTAATTGATTACTTTATTAAAGCCGGCTTGCGCCGAACATATAAGCTTATTTTTTGGTCAGCTTTTTTACGATCCTGTCGTGCACGCACGCGGGAACAAAGTTGCTGATGTCGCCGCCCATCGAGCCGATCTCGCGCACCATGCTTGAGCTGAGGTACATTGAGTCGTTATCGGCGGTCAAAAAGATGGTCTCGAGCTGCGGGTTTATTTTTTTGTTGGCTATCGCCATCTGGAACTCATACTCAAAGTCCGACACAGCCCTCAAACCCTTGACGATCGCGTTTACGCCCTTTTGCCTGCAATACTCGGCAAGCAAGCCCTCAAAGCTTACGATCTCAACATTGTCGATTCCGCTGACAGCGTCGCTGAGCAGCTCGATACGCTCCTCGATCGAAAAGCACGGGGTTTTTGACGAGTTTACAAGCACCGCGACATAAACCTTGTCGAACATCTTTGACGCCCTTTTGATAACTTCGACATGCCCGAGAGTTACGGGGTCGAAGCTGCCGGGGCAAATTACGGTTTTATCCATTATAAAAAATCCTTATGTCTGAAAGTGGTTATTCTTATTTTACCATAGCGATACTGTCTGTCAAGTACAAAATCGCCATATTGCGAAAAAACTTCTTCATCAATGGGATTTTCCGCGATTATCACGCCCGTATCCTTCATTGCAGCGGTCACAAGCTCCAAGCTTTCCTGAAGCGCGCCGGTCTTGTAGGGCGGGTCTAAAAAGACGATGTCAAAGCTTTTGCTGTTCGCGGCAAGGAAGCTGCGGTAATCCATCTGAAAAACCTTTGCTTTTTCCTCAAGCCTTGTCGCCTTGAGGTTGCGCTTTACGGTCTCGACAGACTTTTTGGAGTTGTCGACAAAATACGCCGAATCGGCTCCGCGGCTGAGCGCTTCGATACCCATTTGACCCGAGCCCGCGAACAAATCGAGAAAAACTCTGCCCTCGGTCTCGAACTGGATTATTGAAAAAACCGCTTCCTTAACTCTGTCGGTCGTAGGGCGAACATCCTCGCCCTCAAGGGTTTCAAGTCGTCTGCCTCTTGCAGACCCGGTAATTACTCGCATAAAACCGTCCTTTTCACTAACTCATTAATTATATCACACTAAACAACATATTACAATAATAAAATTAACAATATTTTTATATTTTTTTAATTAATTATTCTTCAAGGTGATGAAAATACCTATAAACTGCCAATGCGGAGTCTTTTGTCATCTTTGGAGCCTGTTCAAGCTCCTGCAAGTCCGCCTTTGATATATTGTCGATCGTGCGGAAATATTTCAGCAAAGCCTTTGCCCTTACTTCACCCACGCCGTCGATAGTTGTGAGCGAGCTTTTGAAGGTGCTCTTTTTGCGTCTTTGGTGGTGGTAACCGATCGCGAAGCGGTGGACTTCGTCCTGCATTTTGCTCAGGAAGGTGAACACCTGCCTGCGCGAATTAATCGCGATCTCTCCGCCCTCGCCCGTAACGGCGCGCGTGCGGTGCTTGTCGTCCTTGACCATACCGAAAAGCGGCACGGAGATATTCATCCGGTCGAGCACGGATTTTACCGCGGCGACCTGTCCCTTGCCGCCATCGAGCAGGATAAGGTCGGGCAGCTTGCCGAAGCCCTCGTCGGCTTCCTCGGCGTTGTAGTATTCCTCAAAACGCCTCTGCAAGACCTCCGCCATTGAGGCGTAGTCGTCCTGCCCCTCAAAGCCCTTGATCTTAAACTTTTTGTAGGCGGATTTGCACGGCTTGCCGTTTTTATAGACTATCATTCCGGCGACGTTTTCCGAACCCGCAAGGTTTGAAATGTCGTAGGACTCGATGTATTCGGGCAGGTTTTTAAGCCCGAGCAGCTGCCTGAGCTCCTCGAGCACGCTGTACTCGCGCACGGTCGCGCCCTTTTGCTGGGCGAGCGCCTCGGCGGCGTTTGAGCGGCACATAGATACAAGCTGAGCCTGCTCGCCGCGCTGCGGAACGGTGACGTTCACCTTATTGCCGCGCTTTTCGCTTAGCCAGCGCGAAAGATCTTCAAGCCCGTCAAACTCTCTGTCGAGCGCGATATTTTTCGGTACATCGCGCCTTATGGTGTAGTATCTGAGCAAAAATTCCTCGAGGTCGGTCGATTCCTCGCCGCTTTCAAAGATAAAGCTCTCGCGGTCAAACAGCCTTCCGCCCTCAAAGCGGAACACCTGAAAACAGGTTTTGCCGTCGTTTGAAAAGCCCGCGATAACATCCTCGTCAAGCACCTTGTTAGCGACGACCTTTTGTTTGTCGCCCATCTTTTTCACGGCGGCGATTCGGTCGCGTATCTTTGCCGCGCGCTCGTATTCGAGGTTTTCGGCAGCCTCTTCCATCTGCGCGGTAAGCTGCTTTACGGAATTGGACGAACCGCCCTTCAGAAAGTCGAGCGCCTGGCTTACCGCCTCTTTATAATCGGCTTTTTTGACCCTGCCGGTGCAGGGAGCCATACACTGCTTTATGTGGTAGTTCAGGCACGGTCTGCCCTTGCCGAAATCCTGCGGGAATTTTCGTCCGCAGGTGGGCAGCATAAATATCTTGTTGGCCTCTTCTACCGCGGATTTGACGTAGTAGCTGCTTTTGTAGGGGCCGATGTACTGTGCGTCGTCGTCGGATTTTTGCAGGACGTAGGAGATCTTTCCCCAGTCGCCCGACCCTACGCGGATGTAGCTGTAGCCCTTGTCGTCTTTGAGCAGGATATTGTACTTTGGGGTGTGCTGCTTGATAAGACTGCACTCCAAAATCAACGCCTCAAATTCGCTGTCGGTGATGATGTACTCAAAATCGTCAACGTTGTCGACCATTCGGCGCACCTTTTCGGGGTGATTGTTCTGCGAGCCGAAATACTGGCTGACTCGGTTTTTGAGAGCCTTTGCCTTGCCGATGTAGATGATCTCGCCGTCCTTGCCGTGCATAATGTACACGCCCGGGAGCAAAGGCAGCGCCATAGCCTTTTTGCGCAGATCTCCGATTTTAGGGTTCACGGTCTCACCTACTCTCTAACGAAAAAACAGGGCGGATATAATCCGCCCTAAAACTTAATGTTCAATACAAATTACTCGGCAAAGCCTGAATCAACAAGCTCTGCAAGACCTTCAACGGCCTCTGTCTCGTCCGAACCGTCAGCGATGATCTTGATATTAGTACCGCCGATGATGCCGAGCGAAAGAACACCCAAAAGGCTCTTTGCGTTAACGCGGCGCTCTTCCTTCTCTACCCAGATAGTAGCCTTGTACTCGTTGGCCTTCTGAATAAAGAATGTGGCGGGACGGGCGTGTAAGCCTGCCTTGTTCTGAACCAATACTTCCTTTACATACATAATAGATACCCTCTTCTCTTCAAAGTTAATATTGAATGATCGAATAAAACATTATCCTTATTTTTGCCTCGATAATATGTATTATAATAAATTTTTTTTGCAAGGTCAATATAATAAAATAATTTCGTATTAATACTCACCCAGTGTAGAATTTTCTGCCCGTTTATTGTGCATTTTTACAACAAATCTTGTAATAATAAACAGTTATCAATCAACATATGGCAAGATACCCTTGCATTTTTGTCGAATTTAACACAAGCCCGGCATTTTAACACACTAAAGCGAAACGGCTTAACCGCCGTTTTTTTCGAGCAAATCGGGGCGTTTTTTTGCCGTTACCTCAAGGCTCTTTTCTTTTCGCCATTTTTCTATATTGGCGTGGTGTCCGCTGAGCAGGACTTCGGGGACCTCTATCCCACGCCATTCGGACGGCTTGGTATACTGAGGGTACTCGAGCAGACCGTTGAAGTGGCTTTCCTCGGTAAAGCACTCGTTGTTTGTCAGCACGCCCGGGACCATACGGCACAGCGCGTCGCAGAATACCATCGCGGGGATCTCGCCGCCCGTGAGCACATAGTCGCCGATCGAGATCTCCTCGTCAACAAACTCGTCGAGCAGCCGCTGGTCTACGCCCTCGTAGTGGCCGCAGAGCACACAGATATTTTTTACCTCGGCAAGCTCCTTTAGCCTCTGCTGGGTCAGTGTATTACCCTGCGGAGACATATATACAAAATGCGGCCGCTCGCCCGTCTGAGCGCAGATATCCTCAAAGCAGAGCGCGATCGGCTCCGCCTTCATCAGCATACCCATCCCGCCGCCGTAGGGCGTGTCGTCGACCCGCCTGTGCTTGTCAAACGCAAAGTCGCGAAGCTGGTGGGTATGTATCTCTATCTCCCCGCTCTTTTGCGCCCTGCCGATTATGCTGTCGTTCAGCACCGGCTCGAACATCTCGGGGAACAGGGTGATTATGTCAATCCTCATCGCTGAAAATTCCTTTCATCGGGCGGATAAGCACAAAGCCCTCGTCAATATTTTTGCTGAGTATCACCTCGTCGATAACGGGCGCGAGGTATTTTCTGCCGTCGTTATCGGTGATCTCATACACATCGTTCGCTCCGGTGCGGAGAACGTCGGTGATCTTGCCGTAGCGCTCGCCGCTGTCGGAGTCGATGACCTCGAGCCCGATAAGATCCTGAACAAAGTTCACACCCTCGCCGAGGTTTATATCCGCGCGGTCGATATAGACTATCTTTCCGCGGAGCCTTTCCGCCTGTTCGATCGTGTCTATGCCCTTGATTTTTGCGAGCGTGATATGCTTGTGCGGGCGGGATTTTACCTCGATAAAGGTCTCGCCTTTGTCATCGAGATACAGCTTTTTGAACGCGCACAAGAATTCGGGAGAATCGCACCACGGGTCGATCCTTACCTCTCCCTTGATGCCGTGAGTGCCCACGATTTTGCCTGATTCCAAAAATTGCTTTTTCATATTCTATTCCTTTGATTGATTTTTGTTCTGTAAAAGAATTATTTTAGTTCAACTATCGTAACGCCGTCTTCGCCTTCGCCGAATGTTCCCAATCGTTGGCTCTTGACGGCTTTGTTTGATTTTAAGAAGCGGTTTATCTCGCGCCTAAGCACGCCCGTGCCCTTGCCGTGGATTATCGTGAGCCTGTTGACTCCCGACAAAACAGCGTTGTCGATCGCCTTATCGACTACCGCGGTGGCTTCAAAGGCGGTCAGTCCGCGGACGTCCACCTCTGTCTCGGGGCGAGCGTCCATACGGCTGGGGGCGCTCCTGGTTTTTGTGAGCTTTGCCGCGGGCGGCTTGATTTTTGACTTGAGCAGGCGGAGATTTTTTATGTCCACCCTCGTCTTGATTATTCCCGCCTGGACGAGCACCTGCCCGTCCTTGTTCGGCGGCGCGAGCACTGTCGCGTTTTTGTCGATGTCGTAAATCAACACCTCGTCGCCGACTTTTAGCGGTCGCGGCAGCTTGTACTCCTCGTCGGGCGTGTTTTTCAGCTTTATCGGGTCGGCGCCTGCCTCCATTTGGCTGATGTCGCGCCTGAGCTTTGAGCGCTGTTCGGCGGAAAGCTCCTTTTCTTTTCTCGCCTTCTCGAGCTCCTCAACAAGAGCGTCCGCCCTTGCTCTGGTTGTCGATACGATACGCTGAGCCTCCTGCTTTGCGCGCTCGACCTCGCGCTCGGCGTCACGCTGAGCCTTTTTGAGCTCGTTTTCCGCCTTTTGCTTTTCGGTGTTGGCTTTGGCGGTCAATCTGTTTGCGTTTTCGAGCTGTTTTTCGAGGTTCTGGCGGCGTTTTTCGAGCTTTTCAACAACGTCCTCGAACTGACGGCTTTCGCTCGATACAAGCTGATCTGCGCGCTGTACAACGTCCTCTCCCAAGCCGAGACGGCGCGAGATCGCGAACGCGTTGCTCTTGCCGGGCACGCCGATAAGCGGCCTGTATGTCGGCTTTAAGGTCGCCACGTCAAACTCGCAGCAGCCGTTTTCTACTCCCTCGGTCCGCAGGGCGAATTCCTTTAGCTCCGCGTAATGGGTGGTCGAGGCTATCTTTGCACCCTTTGAGCGCAGTTTTTCCAAAATCGCTATGGCGAGCGCCGCTCCCTCTACGGGGTCGGTACCCGCGCCGAGCTCGTCAATAAGGCAGAGCGATCCCGAGTTGGCGAGCTTTATAATCTGAACTATATTGGTCATATGAGCCGAGAATGTCGACAACGACTGCTCTATGCTCTGCTCGTCGCCGATATCGACAAGCACCCTGCGGTAGACGCTGAGCTCGCTGTTATCCGCGCAGGGGATCAGCAGACCGCACATCGCCATCAGCGTCAAAAGCCCTATCGTCTTTAGTGTTACGGTCTTACCGCCGGTGTTCGGGCCCGTGATGACCAATGTATCAAAGTCTATGCCGAGATTTACGTCTATCGGCACTACCTTGTCCTTTTCAATAAGCGGATGGCGCGCCTGTTTAAGGTTTATCCTGCCCCTGTCGTTCATAACGGGCATAGAGGCCCTCATCCTGTACGCGAGCTCCGCCTTGGCGAATACCAAATTGAGCGTGCATAGGTTGTCGTAGCTCTTTATTATCGCGTCCGCAAAGTCGCCCGCGTTGACCGAGAGCTCAAAGAGGATACGTTCGATCTCGTCCTCTTCCTTGCCCTTTAATAGCTTTATATCGTTGTTCGCCTGGACAACTCCCATCGGCTCGATAAAGACGGTCTGTCCGCTCGAAGAGGTGTCGTGAACCAGTCCCGGGACGTTGTTGCGGCACTCGCTGCGCACGGGCACGACATATCTGCCGTCGCGCTGGGTGACGATCGCCTCCTGCAAATATTTGACATAGGACGAGCTGTGGATTATCTTGTCGAGCACCTCGCGCGCCTTTGAGGACGCGGTGCGGATCTTTCGGCGGATATCCGAGAGCGCAGGGCTCGCCTTGTCCGAGATCTCGTCCTCGCTTATGATCGCGGTGGTGATTTTTTCCTCCAAAAACTTGTTTGAAACAAGTCCGCTGAAATAATAATCGAGCGAATTTTCCACCGAGGCAAATTTTGAATGCCACTCCTTGACCGTGCGGATAACGTGGAGAGTCCGCGCGATTTTAAGCAGCTCGGAGGTCGTAAGGCATCCGCCCGCCTGAGCCCGCCTGAGACTTCCCGCGCAGCTCACCGCTCCGCCGAAGGACGGCGAGCCGAACCTTCCGCTGAGCATAAGCGCATCATCGGTCTGTTTTAGGAGCTTATTGACCTTGTCAAGCTCAAAAACAGGCTCGAGCTTGAGCGCGTTTTCGCGCGCGGAATCGAGGATTGTCAGATCCGACAGCCTTTGCAAAATTTTATCTAATTCAAGTGTTTTGTAGTGTCTGTTCATTATGTAATAGCCTTATAAAAATTTAGGGTTTTGAATTCCTTTTCAAATCTGTATTGGATGTAGCTTTCCGACGCGGCGTTTAGCATTTTTAAGCCCTCGTCGCTCAGCGTGAACGAAAACAGCTTGTCATCGTCCGAATACACCGTATGCCTCAACGCGGTCATTGCCGCTTCGCTGAGCTTCACCCAGCCGTCGGCTCTTATTCCGTGGCAGGAAGCGCAGAGGATCTTGCCCGTCCGAGGAGAAAAATACATCTCCTCTGCGGCGTAAACCCCGCATTCGCCGCACATCACCAAATCGGGCAGATAACCTGCCATAGCCGCAAGGCGCATCTCAAAGCAGGGCTTTACAAGCTCCGCCTTTCGCTTGTCCTCCGAGAGCAAATAGAGCGAGTTGAGCATCAGGCTCAAAAAATTTTCGGCGGGCTGCTCCTGCGGACAGACGGTCAGCGCAAGCTCGCAAAAATACTGTGCCAGGCAGGTTTTTTTGACGTCTCCGCGCAGCTTTGAGAATATCTTGATTATCCGCGCGTCGCCGATTATGTAGCTGTCCCGGCTTTTGTAAAAGGTCAGCCGGGAATATGACAGCAAAGAGGACGGCGCGCACTTTTGGTTTTTGATATTCTTTGCGCCGCGCACGAACGCTTTGATAACGCCGTGAGATTTTGTCAGCACATGCACGAGCTTGTCCTGCTCACCGATATTCTGTTCTTTTATTATCAGTCCGTCTGTCCGGAACTTCATCGGTGATCTCCCTTCTCACGGTATCCGCGCCCGAATCCTTTGAATCCTGAATGCTTTTGTAGCGGATGTAGTCGAGCACGCTGCCCGTCTGAAAAAACACATCCCACATATACCATTCGTCCATCAAAACACCTCCGAAGATTAGTGTTTTGATTTTTGAACGGATTATTTTTTGAAATATTTGTAAATTACATCAATCGAAGTTCCGCTCGTCATAGCCGAAGTTTTGCACCAGCTGAGCGCGGTTGCGCCAGTCCTCCTTGACCTTTATCCACGTCTGCAAAAACACCTTGCAGTCAAAAAACCTCTCTATATCCTGCCGCGCGTAGGTACTGATTTTTTTGAGCATAGAGCCGTTTTTGCCGATTATGATGCGCTTGTGCGTCTCGCGCTCGCAAAAAATCGTCGCGTCGATATCGAGTATGCCGTTGTCGCGGGTCTTCATTTTTTCGATGAGCACCGCCGTGCCGTGGGGTATCTCTTTGTCGCAGAGGCGGAGTATCTTTTCCCTGATTATCTCGGCTACGATAACGCGCTCGGGCTGATCAGTCAGCGTGTCGTCGTCAAAGAAGTGGCCGCCCTCTGTCGCCTGATTTTTCAGCTCGTCGAGCAGCTCGTCTATCCCGCTGCCGTCCTGAGCGCTGACAGGTACGACCGCCTCAAAATCATACAGCTCGGAATAGGTTAGGATCTGCTTCATCAAAGCGTCCTTTTCCTTTAGCATATCTATCTTGTTTATCGCGAGGATCGCAGGCATTCCGATAGCCTTGAATTTTTCGATCAGGCTCAGATCTGCCGGCGCGGGTTCCCTGCCCGCCTCGACAACGAGCATACAGCAGTCAACTCCGCCGACGCTCTCGTTGACCGAGCGGACCATATATTTCCCGAGCGTGTTCTTGGGCTTGTGCATACCCGGGGTGTCGAAGAAAACGATCTGATACTCTCCCTGAGTCAGCACGCCCGTAATGCGGTTACGCGTTGTCTGGGGCTTTGAAGAAACTATCGCGATCTTCTGCCCCATCAGCCTGTTTAGTATCGAGCTTTTTCCGACGTTCGGTTTGCCGACTATCGCGACAAACGCGGATTTATCTTTAGTGTTGTTATTCATATCACAATACCTCTTTATTGCTTAAACTAATCCATTTTACAGTATAACAAAAAACAAAAGCGTTTTCAACCTAAATGTCAAAAACGCTCCGTATTATCTTTTTCGCTTTGAACCGAATCCGAATATAACGAACAGTGTTGCCAACACCGCCGATATTATCAGAATTATCAGCATATGGATATTCGCGGCAAAGTAGGCGAAAATGCTTTTTATCACTTCGATATCCCAAAAGAATATCACCGCGACAATGACCGCCGCGACCGACAGCACAAGCACCGCTCCAGCAGAGATATCCTTCGCGCGCTTTATATACTCGTTTTGCTCCTTTGTTATTGCGTCGCACACGTTTTCTATCGCGGTATTGAACAGCTCCGCCGCGATGACCGAGGCGATCAAAATAACAAGCACCGCCATCTGTACCGCCGAAAAATGATAAAACAAAGAAAAGACAAGCACATAAACCGCCGCGACAAGGTGAAAGCGCAGGTGCCCTTCATCGCACACTGCGCCGACAAAACCTCTTATTGCATAGCCAAAGCTCTTTAGCTGCTTTTTCATCAATCGTAATCCGCTGCGATATAGCTTGAAGACGCGGGCAATCCGAGCTGTTCCATAACCAGCTCTTCCTTTTCTCTCATTCTTACCTTTTCAAGCTTTTCTAAATGGTCATAGCCGAGCAGATGAAGAACGCTGTGCGCGGTGAGGTATCCGACCTCGCGCTGGAGCGAATGTCCGTAGAGCTCCGCCTGATCTCTCGCCTTTTCCATTGATATAACAACATCGCCCAAAATCTTTGCGCCGGTTTCTTTGTCGATATCATATACGCCGTTTTCGCCCATCGGGAACGACAATACGTCGGTCTCGATATCCTTGTTGCGGTACTGCTTGTTGAGCTCCCTGATACCCGCGTTGTCGGTAAAGGTAACGCTGATCTCTGCGGGACCTTCAAAGTTTTCGAGCTTGAGCACCGCGTTGCAGCAGCGGCGAACCAGCATACGGATGCCTGTGGGGATTTTAACTGTTTTTTGATTGTTGGTAATGATTACCTTGATTTTATCTGCCAATTGTACCACCTTGCTCCTTAAAATATATTTAATTCCAAATCAGGATTTTGCCTTGCTTTCAAATTTTGCGTAAGCCTTGATTATGTCTTGGACGAGCTTATGCCTTACAACGTCCTTTTCGTCAAACGCGCATTGACCGATCCCTTCGATGTTTTTAAGGATCCTCATACAATCCTTTAGTCCGCTCCTCGCGCCGTGGGGAAGGTCGATCTGAGTTATGTCGCCGGTAATAACCATTTTTGAATTAAAGCCCAGCCTTGTTAAAAACATTTTCATCTGCTCACGGGTAGTGTTCTGAGCTTCGTCGAGGATAATAAAGCTGTCGTCGAGCGTTCTGCCTCTCATATACGCCAGAGGCGCAACCTCGATATTACCGCGCTCAACGTATTTTTGATAGGTCTCCGCGCCGAGCATATCAAACAGCGCGTCGTACAGCGGTCTGAGATACGGGTCGACCTTGCTCTGCAAGTCTCCCGGCAAAAATCCGAGCTTCTCGCCCGCTTCTACCGCGGGACGGGTGAGGATTATGCGGTTTACCTGCTTGCTCCTGAACGCTGTTACCGCCATAGCCACGGCAAGGTAGGTCTTGCCAGTTCCGGCGGGTCCGACAGCCACGGTAACGGTGTTTTTTGCTATTGAATTGCAATAGCGCTTTTGACCGATCGTCTTTGGCTTTATCGGCTTGCCCTTGGCGGTTATGCAGATGCAGTCGCCCGCAAGCTGTTCGATTTTTTCCTCCGATCCCTCGTTGACAAGGGAGATGCAGTAACGGATGTTCTGGTCGGACAGAGCCTCTCCGCGGCTGATAAACTGCAAAAGGCTCTCAATAACCGTGCTCGCCTTTGACACGTTCTCTATATCGCCGTCGATTTTGAGCTCGCTGTCGCGGCAGGTTATCCTGACCCCGAACTCGCGCTCGATAAGCTTGATGTTCTGGTCAAAGCTGCCGAAAAGCTGTGCCACGTTCTCCATTCTGTCAATGCTTATTACTTGTTCCGTATAATCAAACTCCTTGTTTCCGCTGAAAACCTTTGTCTCCAGCGTATATATAGTTATTATAACATAAATTTCAGGCAAATCACTATAATTTGTGGTTTTTTTTACTACTTTTTTAAAATTTTGTAGGCTCTCACAAAAAGAGAACTTGTTTTTTGTGCCGATTGTATATTTTTATTATCATTTATCAACATAAGTCATCATTCAAAGCCTCGTTTTCATCATAATCAAAGAAAAATACGCCATTTGCTTGACAAACTCAGCCTCATAGTTTATAATACCAAAGGTGTAAAGAAAAACGCTTTACACTTATTCTATAGCAAGGAGCTATGGAAATGGAAAAAAATATTGAAATATCGCTGCTGCTCGATTTTTACAGCGGTCTGCTAAAGCCCGACGCGGCGCAGATGATAGACCTTTACTACAACGAGGATCTGTCGCTTGCCGAGATCGCGTCACAGACGGGTATCACCCGCCAGGGCGTACGCGACAGGATAAAACGCTGCGAGCAAAACCTGTTTGAGCTTGAAGAAAAGCTCGGGATGCTGAAGCGTTTCAGAGAACTTGAGCAGGGGCTTGACCGCATTACAGACGCGGCAAAGCAGATAAGCGGCGGCACAGACGATGAAAAAATAAAATCCCTCGCAAAGAGCATAGAGCTTGAAGCGCAGGGACTAAAGGAATAGTTTTGAGGTGTTCTTATGGCATTTGAAGGACTTGCCGATAAGCTCAGCAACGCGTTCAAAAAGTTAAAGGGCAAGGGCAAGCTTAACGAAAACGACGTTAAGCAGGCAATGCGCGAGGTAAGGCTTGCGCTGCTCGAGGCGGACGTTAACTACAAGGTCGCCAAGGATTTTACAAACAAAGTCACCGAGCGCGCGGTCGGACAGGACGTTATGGAAAGCCTGACTCCCGCGCAAATGGTAATAAAAATCGTCGACGAAGAGCTCACCGCTCTTATGGGCGGCGAAAACGAGAGACTTGAGTTCAGCTCAAAGCCCCCGACGGTCATTATGATGTGCGGCTTGCAGGGCTCAGGTAAAACCACCCACTCCGCAAAGCTCGCAAAAATGTTAAAGGCGCAAAACCACAGACCTATGCTTGTAGCCTGCGACATCTACAGACCCGCGGCTATCGACCAGTTAAAGGTAGTCGGCGCTAAGGCTGAGGTACCCGTTTTTGAGATGGGCACCGAAAACCCCGTAAAAATCGCTAAGGAAGCGGTCAAGCACGCAAAGGATTACGGCAACGATGTAATTATCCTCGATACCGCCGGCCGTCTGCACATTGACGAAGTGCTGATGAACGAGCTGAAGGATATCAAGGAAGCGGTCGAGCCCAACGAGATCTTACTTGTTATCGACTCGATGACCGGTCAGGACGCCGTAAACGTGGCAAAAAGCTTTAACGAGCTGCTTGAAGTTACCGGCGTTATCCTCACAAAGCTCGACGGCGACACCAGAGGCGGTGCCGCGCTGTCGGTAAAGGAAGTGACCGGCAAGCCGATCAAGTTCGCCGGTACGGGCGAAAAGCTCGACGACCTCGAGGTCTTCCACCCCGACCGTATGGCGAGCCGTATCCTCGGAATGGGCGACGTGCTCACCCTGATCGAGGACGCGCAGAACAAGCTCGATGAAAAAAAGGCGGAGGAAATGGCTAAAAAGCTGATGAGCAACCGCTTTGACTTCAACGACCTTTACGACCAGTTTGACCAGATCAAAAAGATGGGTCCGCTAAAGGGGATCCTGTCAAAGATCCCGGGAGTCGGCAACCAGCTCGACGACGCGGATATCGACGACAGGCAAATCGACTGGCTGCAGGCGATAATCCTGTCTATGACTCCCGAGGAGAGAAGCAATCCCTCCGTTATCAATCCCTCGCGCAAGCGCAGGATCGCGGCGGGCTCGGGCAGAACGGTCGAAGAGGTCAACCGGCTGTTAAAACAGCTTGGCCAAATGCAAAAGATGCTAAAGCAAATGAACGGCAAGGGCGGCTCTAAAAAACGCCGCAAAAAGAAGATGCTCCCGGGTCTCGGCGGAATGCCGCTTGACGGTATGGGCGGCATGGGCGGAATGCCTCCGTTCTAAATCAGTATTCATCCAATAATAATTGGTGAAGATAAATAAACAAAAATTTTTATTAGAGGTGTAAATTATGGCAGTAAAAATCAGACTTAGAAGAATGGGTTCAAAGAAAGCTCCCTATTACAGAGTAGTAGTAGCAGATTCAAGATACCCCAGAAACGGACGTTTTATTGAAGAGATCGGTACTTACGACATCCTCAAGAACCCCTCGGAGTTCAAGGTTGACGCAGAGGCTGTTAAGAAGTGGATCGCCAACGGCGCACAGCCCACAGACACAGTTAAGGCTCTTCTCAAGAAAAACGGAATCATCGACTAATCCGGAAAGGAATTTATTATGCAGGAATTACTTGCTATCATCGCCAGAGGCCTTGTTGACGAGCCCGACGCTGTCAAGGTTGACAGAGACGAGCCCAACGAGGAAGGCGTAACAGTTTACCACATCCACGTTGCAGAGGACGATATGGGCAGGATCATCGGAAAGCAGGGCAGGATCGCCAAGGCTATCCGTACAATAGCCCGCAGTGCGTCCATCCGCACCGAGGAAAAGGTAATGGTAGAAATCGATTAAGATTATTAGGGCAAATCTGCGGATTTGCCCGATTTTTATAGGAGGTTTTGATTATGAAAAAGCTTAAAGCATCAGCTCTTGTGATTCTTGCCGTGTTGATCGCGGCGGCTGCGATGTCCGGCTGTAACATATACATCGGCGGACATCCCTCATCTTCAAACGGTTCATCATCTTCGTCGTCAAGCACGACCGAGGCTCCCACGACCGAGCAGCCTACTACGGTTGAAGTGACCACCGAAGTGCCGACAACGGAAGAACCCCAGACCGAGGCGCCGAAGTCCGAATACAGCACAGAATCAAACGGAGAAGCCGTACTTGTTGACAACGAAAAATACCACGATTCGTATCTAGGTATCACATTCACAATGCCCGAGTGGGTTGGAAAGGTCTACGCGAAAAGCCAAAAGGTCGACGGCAACTACATCCTCGGTTTTTATGAAAAAACCAACTATGACCTTGGCCAAGCCAAAAACTGGTCGGGCTTCGGAATGTTGTTTGAGGTAAACACTTCCGACAAAGAGATAACCCAGGCGGATATCATCTATCCCGCGGGCTCGGAGCTTGTCGACGGAAAGACCGTTTATCTCTGCTACTTCAAGCCGACAGACGTTCGCTTTGACCCGCGACAGGAAAGCACCTACCGCGCTGCTTCCGCTCACCAGAGGGATTACTTTACAAGCGGAGTAGTTGACGCTGACAGGATCTACGTTCCCTCCCCCGCAAAAAATGCGATGAATTTAAAGTCGGAATAAAAAAACCACAACGACAAAAAACGGAGCATTCTCAGCTCCGTTTTTCTTTTTGTTATTCGGTTGAAATTAAATCAAACTTTTGACCCGCCGTTGCAGAAACTTGACCGATAAATCAAGTCTTGCCAAAGGCGGATTGCCGGCGGGGGCTTCCCCGCCTACATTTTGCCTGCAAGGGCGCGGTTGAGCCATATATCGGCTATATCCATCGCCAAAAACAGTCCCTTTTTCTCGCTTGACTTAACAAGCTGCTTGCGCGGTGAGAGGTACGGGTCGGTAGCCATAAGCTGGATCGAGACTTTGTCGGCTATCTCGATACCGTTCTGCTCCTTTTTGGACTTTATCTGCATCCTTATTACATAAGGCTCTTCCATATTGCCGTAATATATCTCGTCGCCGCAGCGAACAAGGGGTCTTCCCTTATAGGTAGAAAACTCCTTTTCCTTTTTGGCCTCTGCCACAGGGCATCATCCTTTCATTGACCGAACTTATACGTTCAGGTAAGATTTTACCAGTGCTTCAAGTAGGTCGTCACGGTCTATTTTGCTGATGATATTGCGGGCATTGTTGTAGGTCGTGATATACGTGGGATCCTCGCTGAGGATGTAGCCCACAATCTGGTTGATCGGATTATAACCCTTTTGCCTAAGCGCGTCATAAACGATCGTAAGCCCTGCTTTGATCTGATCATCCTTTTCCTCGCCGAGCGAGAAAATCATAGTTTTATCTAACATACTTAAAACACCTCCCGATATTCTATTTAATTATATATGATATTCGTCAAAATTTCAAGTCTTTATCGTAAATTAACGTTGATACCTTTGAGATTTTCAATTATCCTATCCATAATTGCCTGAACTTCCGCGGACGAAAGCGTGCGTTCGTTTGAGGAAAACTCAAATCTAACCGTGATGCTGTGCAGGGTCTCGGTGTCGTAGGTATCGACTATCTTTACATTTTTGAGGATACCCTCTCCCTCATCCTTCCAGCACTGCGCAAGGTCGCTGAAATACACGGTGTTGGGTACGATAACCGAGAGATCGTAATCCATCGGCGGGAACTTTGAGGGCTCGTCATAGACGATAGACCTGTTCTTTGTCTGCGCGAAGGTCTCCATATCGAGCTCGGCGAATACGATAGCCGCCTTTTTGTCGATAGCCTTGCCGACGGTCGGGTGAACGATGCCGATCTTGCCGATCCTCTTGCCGTCGAGGATGATCATATTGAGGTTGACCGGGTGCTCATAGCTTTTCTCAGCATCAACGGGCTTGAACTCGAGCTGAGTGTGCTTGATGTCGTCGGTGATGACCGCGAGGATATCCCTGAGGTCAAAGTAAAGGTCGCGGATATCCTTGAGCTTGCTGAACAAAGTGATCGCGAGCTTTTTGCGCTCAAAACAGAGATTATTTTCGTCGACGCCCTCAACAACTCTGCCAATCTCAAAGATACCGAACTCCGGAGCGTAACCGGTGTTGATCTTCACCTGGCAAAGCTGGGTGGGGATCATCGACCTTCTGATAGTCTCGATATTGGGGTTGGTAGCATTCGCGAGCCTGATGTTGGGCTCTACCTCAATACCGAGCTCCTTTAGCTCGTCATAATACGCCCAAACGTAGGAGTGGAGCTCGTGCAGGCTGTAACGCTTGACGAGGATATCCTTGATCTTGTCCTCGTTTTCCTTGACGACATCCATTCTCACGGGGTAAAGCGGAGAACGGGTGGTGTGTATCTCAAAATTATCGTAGCCGTAGATACGGGTGATCTCTTCGATGATGTCAGCCTTGATGGTAACATCCTTTGTCGCTCTCCACGAGGGAACTACAACGTCAAAGGTATCGCCGCTGAGCTCGACCTTGAACCCGAGGCTTGTCAGGGTTTTTACAATAGTGTCGTTGTCGATCTCGATACCGGTGTAGCGGTCAACAAACGCCTTGTCAAAGGTGAGCTCGACCGTGTCGTACTTAAAAGCGTACTCGTCCGTGAGAGCGGAAACGACCTTTACGCCGCCGTCGTACTGCTTGAGCAGATACAAAAATCTCGCGATGGCAACAACGGTCATCTCGGGGTCGAGGCTCTTTTCGTAGCGCATAGAAGAATCCGTGCGGTGAGAAAGCCTTACCGTTGACTTGCGGATAGAAGCCGCGTCAAATGTTGCGGATTCAAGGGTGAGCTTTGTAGTGTCCTCAACGATCTCGGAGTCAAGTCCGCCCATGATACCCGCGATAGCCACAGGTTGATCGCCGTTACAGATCATCAGGGTGTTCTCGTCGATATTTCTCTCGACCTCGTCAAGAGTTTTGAAAGCAAACGGCTTGTCAAATCGCTTGATCCTGATTTTCTCTACCTTGCGCGAGTCAAACGCGTGCATCGGCTGACCCATCTCGAGCATAAGGTAGTTTGTGAGGTCGGCGAGGAAGTTGATCCCCCTCATTCCGCAGTAGAACAGGCGTATACGCATATTAACAGGGCTTACGCTCCTTGTGATATTCTCCACCTGCAGGCAGCTGTAGCGCTGGCAAAGCGGATCCTCGATCTTCATATCTACCTTTTGAAGCTCGTCATAAGCCTTAAGCTCCTCAACGCTGAGCGGCTTTAACTCTCTGCCGCAGAGAGCAGCGAACTCGCGCGCGATACCGTAGTGACCCCAGAGGTCGGGGCGGTTTGTGAGCGACTTGTTGTCGACCTCAAACACGATATCGTCTATCTCGTAAACGTCCTTGATGTCGGTGCCGTTCGCGACGTCATCGGTAATATCCATAATGCCCGAATGGTCGTCGCTGATACCGAGCTCAGACTCGCTGCAGCACATTCCGTATGACATATGACCCGCGAGCGGACGGGGAGCGATCTCAACCTCGCCGAGCTTTGCGCCGACCTTGGCGAACGCGGTCTTCATACCGACTCTTACATTGGGCGCGCCGCAGACAACATCTGTAAGCTCGGCCTCGCCGGTATCCACCTTGAGCAGGTGGAGCTTTTTTGATTCGGGGTGATTTTCGACTGATTTGATCTCGGCAACGACTACGCCGCTGAGATCTGAACCCTTATAGAAAATCTCGTTTTCCACCTCGGCGGTGGACAGAGAAAACTTGTGTATCAGCTCGATCTTGTCAAGACCTGTAAAATCAACAAAATCCGAGATCCAGTTCATTGATAAAAACATACTTATACCTCCCTATCAGTTATCGTCGTCTGTAAACTGAGCGAGAGCCTTTAAGCTGCCGCTGTTTAAGTCACGAATATCCTTGACCTTGTACTTCATCATCGCGAGCCTTGTAAGTCCGAGGCCGAACGCGAAGCCCGTGTACTCGTCGGGGTCGATTCCGCCCTCTTTGAGCACGTTGGGATGGATCATTCCGCAGGGGCAGAGTTCAAGCCATCCGCTGTGTTTGCACGATGAGCAGCCTGTACCGCCGCAGATCTCGCAGTTGATATCGAGCTCAAATCCCGGTTCTACGAACGGGAAAAATCCGGGACGCAGACGAACCTTTACATCTCTTTGGAATACCTCCGAGAGCATTGTTTTCATAAAGAAGATAAGGTTTGAGATAGATATATCCTTGTCAACCATCATACCCTCCATCTGGAAGAAGGTGTTCTCGTGGCTGGCGTCGGTCGCCTCGTTTCTAAAGCAGCGGCCGGGGAATATCGCCTTGATCGGCACGCCGTTTTCTTTGAGGTTTTTGCCGTATTTTTTAAGAATGGCGTTCTGCGCTGCGGAGGTCTGTGACTTTAACAGCTGGCCGTTCTCCAAATAATATGTGTCCTGCATATCGCGCGCGGGATGGTGCTTGGGGATGTTGACCGACTCAAAGCACTCGTAGTCGGTAACGACCTCGGGATAATCCTCAACGGTAAAGCCCATCGACTTAAAAATAGTCTCGCACTGGCGCTGAACAAGCGTGATCGGGTGATATGATCCGCGGGTCAGGTCGGCGGGAGCGGTGATGTCGAAGGTAGGCATAGAGTTGATCTCTGCCTCGATCTGCAGCTTTTTGAGCTCCTCAACCCTCTCTTCGATCCTCTTCGCGGCGGCGGCTTTGAGCTTGTTCACCTCCGCGCCGAAGGTCTTTCTCTCCTCGTGTGAAAGGTCTTTCATTCCCTTGAGCAAAGCGGTGATGCTTCCCTTTTTGCCCAGATACTCGACCCTCGCCTTGTCGATCTCGGCAAGATCGACGGCGGAATTGACTCTTTGCTTGATTTCTTCTCTCAAGACTTCAATTTTGTTGTCCATAGTTTCCTCCTATAAAATTATCATTAAGTACAAAATAAAAATCCCTGCACGCAAAAGCGTACAGGGACGAATTTTATCCGTGGTACCACCCTGATTCCCGTAAAACGGGCTCTCATCTCACATTGATCCGCAATAACGCGCTTTCAGCCGCCGACGCGTCTCTCTTTCAAAGCGGGAGTCAAGGCTACTCTCTCCGTCGCTGTGTTTTTTATCAGTCTTGTATTTTCAGCCGTTGTTCTCGACCGAAAACATCAGCTATCTTTAGTATAATACCACTGTTTATTTGATTTTGCAAGGGGTAAAGCGAATTAATTTGATTTAGGGTAAATATTTCCCCGAGGCGAGGTAGAGTCTGTACCACTCGTTCTGCGGTCCGTTGACGACATTGATGTACTTCATATTTTACCTCACATTTTTATTATCAATACCCGTTATCAACTATCTCCCAGCCGCCTTTATCGTTTTTCGAAAGCAGCCATTTATAGTCCTTGTAATCTTTATCCGCCTCAAACTCTTTATCTTCTGTGCTTTCGGGCGTATGGAAATCCATCAGGAATTCAATAAACTCGCCGTAATTTTGGTTGGGATATTTTTCTTTGATTTTTGCGGTCTCTTCGGCGGAAACAGTATCATCGCCCGCGTAGCGGATATTCTTCAGGCTAAAGCCGTCAAAGCCCGCGAAACGGCACTTGACCTGTATCGCCGCATTTTTGAGATTGTCATCCGAATACCTCGCGGAATTACCGTAGTCAACGGTTATGTCTCCCGAGCTTGCGGCGCCGAGGT
>CADBXH010000017.1 GCA_902798605.1 uncultured Ruminococcus sp.
ATCAATCCCCTATGGGAAAGGCGGACGCGCAGCGACCGTTCCGAGCGAAGCCGAGGAATCCCCTGCCAATTGCAGAAGCTTTCCTCAACAATAATCAATCCCCTATGGGAAAGGTAAAGAAAAATTAAAAAAATGCGCAGTGAGGCTGTGCACTAAGTATCAATCCCCTATGGGAAAGGTAAAGAAATTTAGAGAGGTGAAAAAAAATGAAAGTATCAATGTATCAATCCCCTATGGGAAAGGTAAAGGGTGGAAAGAGCCAGTATTTACAAGGCTCTTTATACACAGGTATCAATCCCCTATGGGAAAGGTAAAGCGTTTGAGATGCGAGAAAGAATGGAGGGCGCGGACACGGTATCAATCCCCTATGGGAAAGGTAAAGAGCATGTGGCTTCAAGAGGCGCAGATGGGTCTGTGTATCAATCCCCTATGGGAAAGGTAAAGAACAACATTTTGTGTTGCATTTTCAGTATACACCGTAAATATAGATTTGTCAACTGAAAATTTAAGCTTTTTCGACGACGAATTAGTTCAATTTAGTTAGAAAATACGGAATAAATATATTTCGCCGATTTGAGACATTGATTTCTCGATTTACAACAAAAGTTAACTAAATTTACAAAAAATCAATATCATTTGCCAAGCTGTAGCCCAGCTCATCCTTTATCATATTTCGGTAATTCGGCACCTTGTACACGCACAGGGAATCCTCGTCGGGGTCAACATAGGACGCAAGCTCATTTTTGAGCATAGTGAGCTGCGCCTCTGTCAAGTATCCCTCAAAAACAGACTTCTGCGCGTGAAAAAGGTATTTTTTGCAGATCTTCCTGATTTTGCTCTGCCTTTTTTGCTTTACATCGTACGTAAGTATAACAAACATTATCTCACCTGCTTAAACGGATAATAGCGCTTTTCGCCATTTCTGAAATATGCGATCAGCTTTTTGATCTCACGGTCAATGATCACGCGATAAGGAACGGACTGCTTGCCCACCGTCACGCGCGTGTCAAGCTTATCCGACAGCGTACGCAAAAAGATGTGCTTACCCTCGCTGTTCAAATACACCGTGCCGTTTTCCATATGTTCAAAATGCTTTTCCGGGTCGATCATATTCCGGTTTATCATCGAGAACACTACCCTATCCACTATAAGCGGCTTGAACAGCTCGGCAATATCCAAGTTCAAGGATTCACAACGCCTGTTTGTCGCGTGCAAAAATCCCACCCTGACATCCAGCGCGGTCTTTTGGATCTCGGTCGCCAACAAATTGTACAGCACTGTATTGCCGAAGCTGAGCATTGCGTTCACCTCATTCTTCGGCGGGCGGCGTGTTCGCTTGTCAAACGCGAAGCCTTCCGCCAGAATAAACGCGTCAAAGCAATGATAATACGCGTTTCTGACGCGAGCCTCCAGCATAAGCAGTTCGTTGTAATCTTCACATTTCTTGACCAGCTTTTCGAGCGCGTCGATGGCGTTAAGCGATTCGGTAAAAAGTTTATTTTTGTAATTCTTGCGGTAATATCTGATATTCAGCCGCAAATTGTGGATAGAGCCGAGCACAAAACGCGAGGCAAGGTAAAGCCTTTGCTTTTGATCGCCGTAGGCTCTCAATTGTTCGATGGTGACAGGCGGCGAAATCAGGCGATTTTCCGGAATAAAGCTGCCGAGCTTTTTTCCGCGGTCATTGAACACACTGACGATAACGCGTTTTTTTGCCGCCTGAGCCAAAAAGCCGCTGTCAAATACCACGTCAGAATAGACATTGATATTATCACAGCCATATACGGGTATATCATATTTTCCGTTCTCTGAGCTGAACCGCAGCGCAAAATCCTTTTTAGAAAGAATACCGTCGCTGAGCACAGTGATGTGCCGGTCATTCTTTTTCGGAGCAGAAGAGGTCCAATTACGGTTAACGGCGGCGCGCGGCATTTGCTTATCAACAGAGACAAAGCCATTGCTGTTTTTCGCAAAGCCATAGCCTAAAAAGGTAAGGTGTTCGGGAGTATCAAGTGTGCTTTTTTCATCATTAAGACGCAGCAACAGTTCGTTTTTGAACATTGTTGATATTTCTTCAAGCAAAAGCTGCAACCGTTCATAATCATTGCCGAACACAACCGTGTCATCCGCGTAGCGGACAAAGTCAAACTCCCGCTCTTCCAAAAAATTATCCAGCGGCAGTAAATAGAGATTCGCCAAAACAGGTGAAAGCGGAATGCCCTGTGGTATACCGCAGCTGCGGCGAAGCACCTTTCCGTTTTCAATAACAGGCGCGTTGATAAACTTGATTATCAGCTCGGTCAGTTTTTTTGTAAGACCGATCGACACCAGCGCGCTTTTTAATACCGAATGATCCATACTGTCAAAAAAAGCTGACGGATCGACCTTCAGCGCGTAGCTGTTGCGATCCGCTGATTCGCAAAATTCTTTAACGGCGGTCGTAACACCGCGGTTTTGAAGATAAGCGTGGATATGCGTCGAAAACATCGGTTCGGTGACATCGAGCAGATAGTTTGCAAGCGCTTTTTGTACGATCATATCTATCGCGCACGGCTTTACAAGCTGACGAAATTTTCCGTTTTTCTTTGTTACCGAAAAACCTGCCAGCGGCTGAGGCTTATACTTGTTTTCCTTTAATTGCGAGAGCAGATTATCGTAGTTGATCTCCAGCCATACCTCCGCCTGCTGCGCTGTCATATTATCGATTCCCGGTTTAAAATGCGTCTTTTGCATTTCGCGGGCTGTTTCAATAAGCAAAGCTTTTTCAAAAACTGCATTGTAATTGATCTTCATATTTATCACCCAATCAAATTATAAGGCTATGCAATCAAAATGTCAATAATATTTAGTTAACCGTATATTCCAATCAATAAATCGAATAAGCAAGCACTGCCTGTCGGAAAATCAATTATTATGTAACTAAATAAAACTAATTCCCGATTAATTGCATCAAATAAAAATGATTGACAAGTCTGTATTTATGGTATATAATAAATTTGCAACACAAAATGTTGTTCTTTACCTTTCCCATAGGGGATTGATACGCTTGCTGCCGCCGACCTTGACAGCGTTCATCGCGCTTTACCTTTCCCATAGGGGATTGATACTTTTTGTTGCCATATTTTTTCCTCCTTTTATTAGCCACTTTACCTTTCCCATAGGGGATTGATACACTGAGTAGCAGCTTCGGTGGTGGCGGTGGTTTCGGGCTTTACCTTTCCCATAGGGGATTGATTATTGTTGAGGAAAGCTTCTGCAATTGGCAGGGGATTCCTCGGCTTCGCTCGGAACGGCCGCTGAGCGTCCGCCTTTCCCATAGGGGATTGATACTTTTTATTTTTGTGTTTTTGACGACATTTAGCCACAACTTTACCTTTCCCATAGGGGATTGATACCAGCCTTTGGTTCCGAAACATATGCCAACGGTTTTCTCCTTTACCTTTCCCATAGGGGATCGACAACGAACAAAAACACCTCAATGACCAAAACGGTTCATTGAGGTGTTTACTTATTCGCTTTGCTTAAACACTTTGATTTTTATACCTTTTATTAAAAATAACTTAAATATAATTATTCTGTTGAAATTTCGTTAGATATATTGTAGAATATATTAAATAGAATCACATTTATGATGATAGTTAGCAAAATAATACAGCAAGCTGTCATATCGGATTGAATAAAGCTTTCCCTAAAAGGGTCGGACAATGGTGAAATAATATGTCTATAAAAAAACTGATATTGGTTATATTGCTTGCCACGTTAGTTTTGTGCCTGTCGGCGTGCGGCTGCGGTAACAGCAAAGATACAAGCGCGTCATCTTCGCAAAGCGGCACAGAGCAGTCTGCCTCAAACGAACAGACAACCTCCCCCACCGCAGGAGATTCCGCTCAAAGCAGCGGCGAAGGCTCACAAGCAAGCAGTGCGGTATCAGACCCTCAGGGAGCGAGCGGCAATAAAAGCAGCAGCGGCTCAGGCAGCGCCCAAGCAAGCAACTCAAGCGGCGCCCAAGCAAGTGACAAGGCTTCATCGGCGCAAAACAGAAACAACGGCTCAGCAGCTCAGAACGGCGCCGATAAATCAGGCTCGCAGTCAAACGGAAATCCGGGAGCAAATAACCAAACAAACCAAAACAATAACAGTAAAAATTCAAACTCGGACGCAGCTCAGCCGACTACGGCAGCGTCCCCAAAACCTCAAGAAAGAGATAATGCCGAGGTGGATTATAATGACCTTTAAACTGTGCAAAATAAAGCTGATGCTGTTTTGCGCGGCTGTTTTGATAATTATCGGCAGTGTGACCGCCGTTGCGGAAACTGTCCCCGAAAATGCCGAAAGCGGTGGAACCGGGATCATTCTCGGAGACGCTAACAGTGACGGCATTGTCACGATAAGCGATGTCACATGTATACAAATGGCGGTTGCGGGTATTCCTCTCAACTGTGATTTTTCGTTGGATGCCGCGGACGTTACAGGGGACGAAGAAATCAACATAACGGATGCGAGTTATATCCAGATGTGGGTGGCGTATTTGGACACGCCTTACCCGATCGGCAAAAGGATAGAAGCGCCGACCGAACCCACCACCGAACTGCCTACAGAGGAACAGACAGAACAGACAACCGAACCCACTACCCAAGCGCCGACGCAGCGGCCGACAGACGAAGAAGGTTGGGGACGCGATATTTTCAGACCATGATGTAACGCCACTATTTTTATGAAGAACGTCATATAAAGTACGAATATGAGCGCGCGAACTTAATAATTACAGAATTTGATATAGAAGATAAGATAACTACCTCGGGAGAATCTCAGACGCACGTTACTAAATATGAGCGAGAAAACGCTTACAATCCGTACAGCTACTTCGACGATGCGCCGGGCAGTTGGAGCTAACATTTGCAAAAAGGACGGACAAAAGTGCGCCGTCCTTATTTTGTTTTGGCGGTGTTTAGTATAACAAACGCCGCTGTTTATTTTTGGGAGGAAAAAATGGGAAAAAAGCAAAAACTCAGGCTGTTCATTGTAAGACTGACAGGCATATTATCAGCCGCTTATTCAGCGTATTATATTTTTGTGATCGTCAGAGACATCAGGCGTTCGTCCCTGCAGGGGCTGATCATCGACGCGCTTGTATCTCTGCTTTTCGCTTTGCTTGCCGGTTTTGCGTTCACGTCCGAGGTGAATAATCTAAAATTCATCAAGGTTCGCAGAATAACGTTCATCATCACGTTGCTCGTGATAGTTTTGCTCAAGCTGCGATTGACAGGCAGAGTTTTCGCGTTCCTTGATTTTACCGATGAATATGCCCTGTTGGTTGCCTTGTACGGCGCGGCTTTTTTTATGACGCTGATAGCGCTGGTGGTTTTGCTCGTGTATTATACCTTCATACGCAATAATATGCCGCTCTACCCAAAGGTGTCGGTCATTATGCCGCTGTCTGCTATGATATTGTTCCTGTTAAGCTTTGTCGCGGAGATATTGCTTTTGGTGATCTACCATTTGGGCTTGGAAGCGAATATGATCCGAACAGTGGTCAGTCGTCCGCTGTTTTATCTTTGCTTTATCGGCTTGTCCGCATACTTCCTTTATCCTCCGCGAATAGAAGAGACCTCGGGATATAAACCGCCCGATGACTCTGAGTTCGTCAAGCCTGCCGATGACAAGGAATATGTACCGCCCGAGGGAAGCGAGCGCGTTATGCCCGACGCCGATGATTTCATCAGGTTTGACGAGCCAAAAAAACACCGTCCCAAGGGCAAAAAGCACGTCATTATAGATGACTCCGATTTTGTCGCTTTTGACGAATCGCAATATAAACCGCCGAAAGGCACTAAGCATGTCAATGTTGACGACAGTGATTTTATCCGGCCCGACAACACGGAATATGTCCCGCCAAAGAGGTCCGAAACAGCCAAGCCAAAGGACACGGATTTATCTACACCCGATGACGGGTCATATCTGTAATCGGCTTAACAAATAATGGTAAAACGGCGCTTTCGCTATTATCCCGATTACTATGTTGTTACCAATTACGAGGAACTAAAAGAGGGCGTAAACCAAAACCAGATGTTCAAGATCACCTACGAGCTTACTCCGGCTCAGATTCGCTCCGTCAACGGAGGATATACCGATGAAAACGGATATTACCGCTATGTGGGTGACGATACAGTAAATACCAATGATGATCAAAAGTATTATCAGGCAAATATCCCCGTAAAGATCATGGTCGATCGTAATGTTGACGGAGATTATGCGGATGAGAACGAAACGGATTACACAAAGAACCTCGACGCAAGAGCATATATCCGTTACTATGACGCAAACGGCAAACTCCGTGTATTTTACAATAATTACAGCGACAATAGAAACTACGGCGGATGTATGTGCAGCTTTATCCAGGTAAGCTCTATGGCGCTTAAATCTTCAGCAGCAAACTAAAAATCATTATTAACTTAAAGCGTGCGCATATTCTGCGCACGCTTTTTGTATTGCTGTACGATAAATAATGCTATTTCCAAACAGTATTTTTTCACAGTGCTGCTGAAAACAGCCGGCATCCCCTCCCCTACACTTTTAGATTTGAAATATTCACCCCGCAGATCTCGACCTTTGAATACTGCAAAAACCCGCCCCTGACAAATAATTACCATTTGATAATTATTGCCAAAGGGCGGGTTTTATTCTTCTCTTCTCTTTTTGTTTTTAGCATTTTCAGCACATCGCCGGCATTACTTTATTCTAACCGCACCGGATATGCCTGCCAAAACTTATATGATCATTGTATATCGGTGATCCATTATTTCGTTTTTTGTTGCGTTAAATAGAATCGAAATTCTTCATCGCATCAATTCCGGTTTGACCGGTTCTTACCTTTACTACTTCCTCGACATCATAGACGAAGATCTTGCCGTCACCGATGTGACCGGTGTAGAGCACAGTCTTTGCCGTGTCGATGACCTTGCCGACAGGCACGGTGCAAACGACGATATTGACCTGTACCTTAGGCAGCAGGCTCGCCTCGATCTGAACGCCGCGGTAGTATTCGGGCTTACCCTTCTGGGTTCCGCAGCCAAGTACGTGAGTTACTGTCATACCGGTGATACCGATTTCCATCATAGCGTTCTTGAGAGCCTCAAGACGGGCTTCCTTGCAGACGATCTCGACCTTGCTGATCTTTGGCTGTCCGTCGTCAAATACAGGGACTCTCTTGACCGGTACCGCGTCGGCAACGGGGGTATCTCCGCTGACGAGCACGGGAGGTGTATCGCCTTCCTCAACATACTCGGGAACCATACTGAAGCCTGCGTAAGCGGATGGCATATTGTGCTCGGTAGCATCGAGTCCGAGCATTTCCTCCTCGCGGCTGACGCGCAGACCGAAGATAGCTTTGATGACCAAGAAAACTACAGTCATAGTCGCGGCAGTCCAGAGGGCAACAGAACCAAATCCAAGCAACTGCAAGCCCATAAGCTCAAAGCCTCCGCCGTAGAACAGGCCGACAAGCTTTTGACCCGAAGCGTTCGCAATCGCGTAACCGGGCGCTGTGTCGGTAGCGAAAAGACCAACCGCAAGAGTTCCCCAGATACCGTTCATCATATGAACAGCTACTGCGCCGACGGGGTCGTCGATGTGGAGCACATAGTCGAGGAACCATACGCCAAAGCATACAAGCAAGCCCGCTACAGCTCCGATGATGATAGCTCCGAAAGCGTCGGTAACGTCACAGCCCGCCGTGATTGCAACCAAACCCGCCAAAGATGCGTTAAGACACATACTGACGTCGGGATGACCGTACTTGATCCACGTAAAGATCATACATACGACCGTGGCGATAGCGGGAGCAACAGTGGTCGTCAAAAAGATAGATCCAAGCTGTTCAACAGATGTCGCAGCCGCGCCGTTAAAGCCGTACCAGCCGAGCCAGAGGATGAATACGCCAAGCGCACCCAATGCAATGTTATGACCGGGGAATGCTCCGACCTTGACGGTTCCGTCCTTTTCCTTTTTAAATTTGCCGATACGCGCGCCGAGGATCTTTGCACCGATAAGCGCCGAGATACCGCCGACCATATGGATAGCGCAGGAGCCGGCAAAATCGTGGAAGCCGAGCTGGCTCAGCCAGCCGCCGCCCCAGATCCAGTGCGCCTCGATCGGATAGATTACCGCCGAGATGATGCCGGAATAAACACAGTAGGATAAAAACTTTGTTCTCTCTGCCATTGCGCCCGAGACGATGGTCGCGGTCGTCGCGCAGAAAACAAGGTTGAATACGAAGGATGAAAAGTTGAAATTTGCGTAGGATGAGAACAGATCAAAGCCGGGTTTGCCGATAAGTCCGATCAAGTCCTCACCCATCAGCAAGCCGAAACCGATCAAAATAAAGGTCACGGTTCCTATGCAGAAATCCATCAGGTTTTTCATAATGATGTTGCCGGTGTTCTTGGCGCGGGTAAAGCCCGCCTCGACCATCGCGAAGCCCGCCTGCATCCAAAATACAAGCGCAGCGCCGATCAAAAACCACACGGCAAAAAGCTGTTCGTTAGTCAACTGTGTGACAAGTTCTTTTAAAGATTCATTCATATTGATTACTCCATTTCATATGACACAACGGCGAGTGATTCAAAAGAATCAACACGCCGTTGTGCCTGTCTTATGTTAGCCTATCGGAAGATAGCAAATTGATTAAAAACTGAAAACTAATAATTTAAGATTTAAGAATATCGGATCGCTTAAATCCGAATAATATTTGTTTTCAGTGCTACTCGACTTATACACTGAATAATAAATCGGTATAGCTCGGGTATGGCCAGAACTTTCTTGATGTCTGAGCTTCCATTTTGTCGCCAGACTCACGCAGCTCGTTCATTTTCGGGATAACGAATTGCTGATAGTAATGAGCTTCCTCATTCGGGTCGGTCAATACAGATGCTTCAGCGACCTGTTCTGTTAATTCATCCGTCAGACGGATAAAGTTTTCAAGCTCTTCGGATAAGGTGATGATAAGCCTTTCCTCCAATTTTACGGGAACGGATTCGGACACCTGCTTTTTGGCAACTACCGTGTCAGCAAGCTCGTGGATGAACGATGATACCGCGGGAATAATATCGCAGTGCGCCATCTGCTGCATTGTCAGACCCTCGATGTTGATCTGCTTTGAGTACATTTCGAGCTCGATCTCGCAGCGTGCGCGGAGCTCGCTCTCCGAATAAATATTGTTCTTGGTAAATAACTTGACGTTCTTTTCGTCAAGGAAATGATCGAACGCTTCGGGCAGAGTCTTCAAATTCATCAGACCTCTGCGCTCGGCTTCCTCTACCCTCTCGTCCGAGTAGTTGTCGCCGTCAAAAATAATTCTTTGATGCGCGGTCAGCGTATCCTTTACCAGCGCTCTTACAGCTGCTTCAATGTCGGATGCGTCCTTTAATACCTCGTAGAACTGTGACAGCTCCTCGGCAACCATAGTGTTGAGCATATAGTTCGGGCAACCGATATTGAGCGATGAACCGAGCGCACGGAACTCGAATTTATTGCCCGTGAAAGCAAACGGAGACGTGCGGTTTCTGTCTGAGTTATCGACCTTAAAATCAGCAAGCACATCAACACCGGTTTGCATACGCGCGGTTTTGTCGCTGTGATAATCCTCTCCGTTGATGATCGAATGTACCAGCGCGTCAAGATTGTCGCCGAGATACATAGAGATGATCGCGGGAGGCGCTTCGTTAGCGCCGAGCCTGTGGTCGTTGCCCGAGGAAGCTACGGTGATCCTTAACAGATCCTGATACTCGTCAACAGCCTTGACTACCGCCGCAAGGAACAGCAGGAACTGGGTGTTGTTTTCGGGTCGCTTGCCGGGGTTGAGAAGGTTTTCTCCCGTGTTAGTCGAAATCGACCAGTTATTATGCTTTCCCGAGCCGTTTACTCCCTTGAAGGGCTTTTCGTGCAGGAGGCAAACAAGACCGTGCTTCTTTGCGACCTTCTTCATAATCTCCATTGTCAGCTCGTTATGATCGGTCGCGATATTTGAGGTGGAGAAGATCGGCGCAAGCTCGTGCTGTGACGGCGCAACCTCGTTGTGCTTTGTCTTTGCCAAAATACCGAGCTTCCAAAGCTCCTCGTCGAGATCGCGCATATATGCCGAAACCCTTGTTTTGATAGAACCAAAGTAGTGATCCTCGAGCTCCTGCCCCTTGGGCGCCATAGCTCCGAACAGTGTTCTGCCTGTCAGCTTCAGGTCAACACGCTTATTGTATAAATCTCTGTCGATCAAAAAGTATTCCTGCTCGGGTCCGACAGTTGTTGATACGCGAGTGACATCGGTTTTGCCAAGCAAATGCAAAACCTTTACCGCCTCTGCGCTGAGTCTTTCCATAGAACGCAGGAGAGGTGTTTTTTTATCGAGCACCTCGCCTGTATACGAACAGAACGCGGTGGGGATATACAATGAACCGTCGCGGACAAATGCGGGTGATGTGGGATCCCACGTGGTGTAACCCCTTGCCTCAAAGGTCGCGCGGATACCGCCGGACGGGAATGACGATGCGTCGGGTTCGCCCTTGATAAGCTCCTTGCCTGAGAATTCCATAATAATACCGTCGCCGGCGGGCTGGATAAAGCTGTCGTGTTTCTCGGCGGTCACTCCTGTCATTGGCTGGAACCAGTGGGTAAAGTGAGTTGCACCGAGCTCTACCGCCCAATCCTTCATAGCGGCGGCAACAACATTAGCTACATTCTCATCAAGCGGTTCGCCGTTTTCCACGGTCTTTTTAAGGGTCTTGTAGGTAGCCTTCGGCAAGCGCTCTCGCATTACCTTGTCGTTGAACACCATACTTCCGAACAATTCGGGAACCTTCGTCATAATTATCTCTCCTATCTTTATGTTGATAAAAGCAAAAGGCACCGACGGCTTTTTAGTCGTCAGCGCCTTTGCTATCATTGCCGCTATTATATAACATCGTTAAAAGTTTGTCAAGAGTTTTTGCAAGATTTTTTTTAGTTCTTGCAGATTTAACAATAATATCTATTAATCAAATAAAGTATTTTATTTAATTATGAATATTTACTGAATAAAAAATGCAGAATCACTATTGACAAGTTAAAATATGCGTAATATAATAATTGATGTAATGAATTTTGCAGGACAAAAATAAAATTCCTGCAATACGGAAGGATTGATTTCTATGCCATTCGCTGAAAACGGACGCGCAGACGAAGAACAAATGTTAAAAAATTCACTCTATTCGCCGAGCTTTGAGCATGACAACTGCGGTATCGGAGCGGTAGTAAATATCAAGGGAAACCGCTCACACTCGACTGTCGAGGACGCGCTTACTATAGTAGAAACACTGGAGCACCGCGCGGGCAAGGACGCCGAGGGAAAAACCGGCGACGGAGTAGGCATCCTATTGCAGATCTCGCATAAATTCTTTTACAAAGTTGCAAAATCGCTCGATATCAAGTTGCGTTCAGAACGCGATTACGCGGTCGGAATGTTCTTTTTCCCGCAAAATGAGCTCAGACGGAATCAGGCAAAGAAGATGTTTGAGATCATCGCCGAAAAAGAAGGCTTGACCGTGCTCGGCTGGAGAGACGTTCCGTCCGATCCGGCTGTTATAGGTGCGAAGGCTTTGGAGTGTATGCCGAGCATTCAGCAGTGCTTTATCGACCGTCCTCAGGACGTCAACCGCGGTATAGATTTTGACCGCAAGCTGTTTGTCGCAAGACGTTTTTTTGAGCAGAGCAATGAGGATACGTATGTTGTATCGCTGTCAAGCCGCACGATCGTATACAAGGGAATGTTCCTTGTCGGCGATCTCAGAAATTTTTACCTTGATTTGCAGGATAAAGATTACGAATCCGCGATAGCTTTGGTCCACTCGCGTTTTTCAACCAATACCTTCCCGAGCTGGCAGAAGGCTCATCCCAACAGGATGATCGTCCATAACGGAGAAATCAACACCATACGCGGCAATGCAGATAAAATGCTCGCGCGCGAGGAAACTATGCAGAGCGAGCAGCTGATGGGCGATTTTGACAAGGTTCTGCCCGTTATCAATCCGGACGGTTCTGACTCTGCAAGGCTCGACAATACGCTTGAGTTCCTCGTAATGAGCGGAATGGAGCTGCCTTTGGCTGTTATGATAACTATCCCCGAGCCGTGGGACAACAACCACGCCATGCCGCAAAAAGAGAGGGATTTTTATCAGTACTATGCCACAATGATGGAGCCGTGGGACGGTCCCGCTTCTATCCTTTTCTCGGACGGCGACGTGATGGGCGCTGTGCTCGACCGCAACGGGCTCAGACCTTCAAGGTATTACATCACAGACGACGACAATCTTATCCTGTCCTCAGAGGTCGGAGCGCTGCCTGTTCCCGCGGAGAAAATCGTCAAAAAGGAAAGGCTGCACCCCGGCAAAATGCTGCTTGTCGACACTGTTCAGGGACGTTTGATCGACGACGAGGAAATCAAAATGCAGTACGCATCGCGTCAGCCCTACGGCGAGTGGCTCGACTATAATCTGACAAGATTAAAATATCTTAAAGTGCCCAACGCAAAGGTCGAGGAGCATGCGCGTCCCGAAAAACGCAAGCTGCAAAAAGCTTTCGGCTACACCTACGAGGACGTGATGACGACCATCCTTCCCATGGCGCAAAACGGCTCTGAGCCTATCGCGGCGATGGGCAGCGACAAGCCCTTGGCTGTACTTTCAAAACAACCTCAGCCGCTGTTTGACTACTTCAAGCAGAGCTTTGCGCAGGTCACGAACCCTCCGATCGACGCTATCCGCGAGGAGATCGTCACCTCGACTACTATATATATAGGAAAAGACGGAAACATCTTGGAGGAACAGCCCGACAACTGCAAGGTCATCAAGGTGCGCAACCCGATTTTGACATCAACAGGGCTTTTGAAGCTGAAGAAGATGAACCTTTCGGGCTTCAAGGTTGCCGTCATCCCAACGCTTTACTATAAAAACACAAAGCTCAGCAAGGCGATCCGCCGTCTGTTTGTAGAAGCAGACAAGGCGTGCGCCGACGGCGCGAATATCCTGATTCTGTCCGACAGAGGAGTTGACGAGAACCGCTTGGCTATCCCGTCACTGCTCGCTGTTTCGGCGCTTCATCAGCACCTGGTAGCGACCAAAAAGCGCACGGCGCTGTCTATCATTTTAGAGAGCGGAGAACCGCGGGAGGTACACCACTTTGCGACACTTCTCGCCTACGGCGCGAGCGCGGTCAATCCGTATCTGGTGCACGAGACCATCCACGAGCTTATCCACGACAATCTGCTCGATAAGGACTACTACGCAGCAGTAAACGACTACAACGACGCAGTACTGCACGGTATCGTCAAGATCGCTTCTAAGATGGGTATTTCTACGATCCAGTCGTATCAGGGCTCAAAAAACTTTGAAGCTATAGGACTGGGCAAGGATTTGATCGACGAGTACTTCACCGGCACTGTAAGCCGTATCGGCGGCATCACCTTAGAGGATGTCGAGCATAACAACGACCGCCTGCACACCGCTGCTTTTGACCCGCTCGGATTAACAGTGAGCAACGAGATACCCTCGCGCGGAGGTCATAAGATCAGAAGCGGCAAGGAGGAACACCTCTACAACCCGCAGACGATCCACGCGTTACAGAACGCGACAAAAAACAACGATTACGAGCTGTTCAAAAAATACAGCCATATGCTGACAGAGGAGATGGATCCCGTCAGCCTGCGCGGACTGCTCGACTTTAATTACGCGGAAACTCCCGTTCCGCTCGACGAGGTCGAGAGCGTTGACAACATCGTAAAGCGCTTCAAGTCCGGCGCTATGAGCTACGGCTCTATCTCTCAGGAGGCGCACGAATCGCTGGCAATCGCTATGAACAAGCTCGGCGGCAAGTCGAACTCCGGCGAGGGCGGCGAGAGCCCCGAGCGTATCGCAACAAAAGGAAAAGAAACTAACCGCTGCTCAGCAATCAAGCAGGTCGCTTCGGGACGCTTCGGCGTTACCTCGGCATATCTTAACTCAGCCGACGAGCTGCAAATAAAAATGGCGCAGGGCGCAAAGCCCGGCGAGGGCGGTCATCTGCCCGGCAACAAGGTCTATCCTTGGATAGCAAAAACCAGACATTCAACCCCCGGCGTATCGCTGATCTCACCTCCTCCCCACCACGATATATATTCTATCGAGGACTTGGCGCAGCTGATCTACGACCTCAAAAACGCCAACAAAAAGGCGCGTATCTCGGTCAAGCTCGTATCCGAGGCGGGAGTCGGTACAGTAGCCGCAGGCGTTGCAAAGGCAGGCGCAGAGGTAATTTTGATCTCGGGCTATGACGGCGGCACAGGCGCTGCTCCGAGGAGCTCGATCTACAACGCAGGTCTGCCGTGGGAGCTCGGACTCGCCGAGGCTCACCAGACATTGATTCTCAACGGCTTGCGCGACAAGGTAGTTATCGAGACCGACGGCAAGCTTATGACGGGTCGTGACGTTGCGATCGCGGCGATCTTGGGCGCTGAGGAGTTCGGATTTGCGACCGCTCCGCTGGTAACTCTGGGCTGCGCTATGATGCGTGTCTGCAACCTTGACAGCTGTCCGTTCGGTGTTGCCACCCAGAATCCCGAGCTCAGAAAACGCTTTAAAGGCAAGCCCGAATATGTGATGAACTTTATGCTTTTCATCGCTCAGGAATTGAGAGAATATATGGCAAAGCTCGGCGTGCGCACGGTCGATGATCTGGTCGGCAGGACTGATTTGCTTAAAAGAAACGACAGAGAAAGCAAAATAGATCTGTCGCAATTGTTAAACACCGATTTTGCAAATGAAAAAATTTCATATACAGATAAAAACAAGTACGATTTCAAGCTCGGCGATACCCTCGACGAGAAGGTCATCGGAAAGAGAATGAAAAAAGCCTTTGATTCGTGCGAACCAAAGACGATCAAAATCGACGTCAAAAATACCGACCGTTCGCTCGGTACGGCGTTCGGCTCGGAGATCACCAAAAAGTACGGCGATTCGCTTGAGAATGATACCTACAGGGTCGTCTGCAACGGCTCGGGAGGTCAAAGCTTCGGCGCGTTCATCCCCAAAGGCCTGACGCTTGAATTAAAGGGCGACAGCAACGATTACTTCGGCAAGGGACTTTCGGGCGGCAAGCTGATCGTTTATCCACCCGAGGGCAGCAAATTTAAGGCTGAGGAAAACATCATCATCGGCAATGTTGCTCTCTACGGCGCGACATCCGGCGAAGCGTTTATCAACGGTGTCGCAGGCGAACGCTTCTGTGTTCGTAACTCGGGAGCTGCCGCGGTTGTTGAAGGCGTCGGCGAGCACGGCTGTGAGTATATGACAGGCGGTACCGCTGTTATCTTGGGCAGAACGGGCAAAAACTTTGCCGCAGGAATGTCCGGCGGCGTAGCGTATGTTCTTGACGAGCACCATCATCTTTACAAGAAGCTCAACAAGGAGCTTGTCGAGTGCTCGGAGCTGAATGATCAGCGCGACATTGTAAAGTTACAGGCACTGATCTCAAAGCACGTTGCGGCTACAGGCAGCGCCAAAGGCGAAGAAATACTAAAGAATTTCAACAGATATTTACCCTTGTTCAAAAAAGTTATCCCGCGCGATTACAAAAACGTCACGGAAGCTATCGAGCAGAACGAGCGCAGCGGTATGGACGCGGAAAAATCGAGGATAGAAGCATTCTATCAACTTATACACGCAAAGGAGGCTGAGAGCTGATGAACAATCCGTTTGGATTTATGGAATACGCGCGGCAGGACGCGCCTGCCGACAGCGTGTATGAGCGTATCAAAAACTTCAACGAGTTCCACACTCCGCTCTCCGAGCGTGAACAGAAAAAACAGGGTGAGCGCTGTATGCACTGCGGCGTACCGTTTTGCCAGTCTGGACTCAAAATAAACGGAATGATCTCGGGCTGTCCGCTCAACAATTTAATTCCCGAGTGGAATTATCTTGTGAGCTTGGGGGCTTGGAAAAGAGCTTATCAAAGGCTTAATATCACCAATCCGTTCCCCGAGTTTACATCCCGCGTTTGTCCGGCATTGTGCGAAAAAGCCTGCACCTGCGGAGCTAACGGCGACGCTGTCACAGTAAGAGCCAACGAATACAGCATAATCGAAAAGGCATATGCAGAGGGCTGGGCAAAGCCCGAGCCGCCTAAGGTACGCACGGGCAAGCGCGTTGCAGTCATTGGATCGGGACCCTCGGGACTGGCTGCCGCTGATCTGCTCAACCGCAGAGGTCACAGCGTAACTGTTTACGAAAGGTCAGACCGTATCGGCGGATTGCTGATGTACGGCATCCCGAATATGAAGCTCGAAAAGCAGATAATTGAGCGCAAGCTTGATATTATGAGCGAGGAAGGCGTTGTCTTTGTTCCGAATACGAATGTCGGCAAAGATATTTCTGCAAAAGAATTATTATCGCAGTTCGACAGCGTTATTCTCGCCTGCGGAGCTTCAAATCCGCGCGATATAAATGTAAGCGGCCGCGAGGCTAAGGGCATATATTTTGCCGTTGATTTTCTGAAATCGACAACAAAGGCTCTGCTCGATAACGGCTTGCAGGACGGCACATACATCTCCGCCAAGGACAAGGATGTTATCGTTATCGGCGGCGGCGACACAGGCAACGACTGCGTCGGCACCTGCGTCCGACACGGCGCAAAGAGCATCACACAGCTTGAGATGATGCCTAAGCTCCCCGATGAGAGGCGTGATGATAACCCGTGGCCGGAGTGGCCGAGGATAAGCAAGACCGACTACGGTCAGGAAGAAGCGGCGGCTGTTTTCGGCAGCGACCCGAGAGTATATCAAACGACCGTAAAGGAGTTTTTGACCGATAAAAACGGCGACCTTCGCGGCGCTGTTCTTGTTAAGCTCGAACGCGGAAAGGACGGCAGGATGACTCCTGTTGAAGGCAGCGAATCTGAGGTCAAGGCTCAGCTCGTTTTGATTGCAGCTGGCTTCCTTGGCAGCGAGAGCTACGTTACAAATGCCTTCGGCGTAAATACCGACAACCGTTCAAACGTCAAAACAGAGCAAAACTCTCACCGCACGAATGTCGAGAACGTCTATACCGCAGGCGATATGCACAGCGGTCAGTCGCTCGTAGTCCGCGCGATACGCGAGGGCGTCGACTGCGCAAGAGAAGTTGACACAGATCTTATGGGCTACAGTAACCTTTGATTAGTTGAAAACTGAAAACGGCAGATGTACCTATGTGGTGCATCTGCCGTTTTCCTTATTAGTATTCCTGCTGATTATTTGTCCGGCCTGACGAAAAATATTCCGCGCAATCCGCACACCTGAATTATGCGGTATTGCCTTAATTATATGTGATAATTATTGCCAGAGGCGGTCGTTTATTTTTTCATACAGCTGTTTATCCACTCAATAAGGTTAGTTGTGCTGTCGCCGTTATCTCGCTCGGCGAGGTCGTGGTTGCGTCCCCAGATGGTTTCAAAATCAACGCTCTCAACGCCGTCGTAAGATTCAAGCGCGAGGTCGATGTTTATCTCGGTAGTTACTGAGTTGGTGTCCTGCTCGATTCCCGAACGGATGCGCCAGTGTTTGGCGACGTTTGCAGTGCCATAGCCCTCGCGGCTCTCCATCAGGAAGTAGAGCGGCGAATACATATTCACCCTCTGCTCAACAGTATAGCCGAGCGCGTCTTTCTTTGCGAGGTCGGTTTTGTAATCGGCGGCGTACGGGCTGTTGAGCTCGGTCAGAACGTCGGCGAGTATCTTGTCAAAGTGTGCGCGCTTGCCGTCGCCGTAACCGAACAGGTTGTTCTGTCCGTCGGGCTGGTCAAAGCCGGTTATCAAATTCTTAGCATGCTTGCACTCCTTTGCAAAATCGGCGATACTTGTGATCGTCGCCGTGTTCGTTGCTTTGTCGTAATTAATCCACTTTTTGTCGCTGTTCATACTGTCGACATATTCCTGCGCCGCCTTGGGGTCGGACATATCGGCGAGGAAATTGTTAAGCGAGCGTTCGATCTCGCTCTTGACATATTCATAGTAGCTGCCGGCCTGATAGATTCCCTCTTTGGACTCCGTAAGCGTCAGCTCCTTGCCGTCTTTATCGGTAAAGCCCGCGCTGTTTACGTATTTGGCAAAGGCTTGGGCGAGCTTGTCGGACAAAGCGTTTTCTTCCTTGCTCCTGCCCGTGCGGGTACAGCCCATCATCCACTCATACTCGGCGTTGCCGGTGTCTACGCTTGTGACGGGGCACCATGACGCCGAGCCGAAAACAGAGTCCGAAACGCCCTTTACCGCGCCGATCTTTTCAAGGTACGGGTCGTACATTTTGCTGTCGCCCGAAGCTCCGAGCAAAACCGACTGCGCTCCGCCGCCGCTCATACCGAAGGTGAATATTTTTTCGGCATCTCCGGCATTTACGTCATCGCAGTATCTGAGGTAGCGCACAGCCGCCTTTAGGTCGGTTACTCCCGACGGCGCGCCCTCGTCTATTCCGCGGCAGCCGGGGTAAACATATATCATTCCATCGCCTGTGAACTCCCCTACGCGGTTCATACCCATTTTCATATCGACCGTATCATTGGTCACCGCCTCGGCGGCGTAATATCCGGTCGTATCAACATACATCGCTATCGGCGCGTCGGACGCGGTGTAGCCGTTGACCTTCGCGCTGTTGTTTAGCTTGCAGGTGTATGTTCCGTCGGCGTTCTTTGTCGCGTCCATATAGGCGGCGGGAACAAAGTACGCGAGTTTTTCGTATTTTTCATCGGCGGGAGTCTCGCAGTAAGGGATTCCGATTTGATAGTACAGCTTGTTCTCCTCGCTGTAACGCCACTTGGTCATATCCGTCTTTGGCAAATCAGTAACGGGCTCAGGCGCAGTTGTTTCCTCTGTATTACTGCTGCCGGTATCGCCGCAGGCGGCAAACAGGACAGCGATCATTATGATAGCTAAAGCGAATGATAATACTCTTTTCATATTTTTACCTCTTGGCTCAAAACTCTTCTCTGCGAGTCAAAAATGTATACAGGAAATCCTTGAAGATCAGCGCCCACGCGCTTTCGTGATGCGGCTGATCAAAAAGGATGACTTCATTCAAAAGCTCTGAAGGATAAAACTCCGTGATCGCGTCATATACCGCTTGCGTGCTCTCGTATATCTCCTTTTCCATCTTGTCCGGACATACAGAACATATCGGGATGACTGAGTGCGGTATAATACGCCTGCAAGCCTCCCGAGGAGCTGCCGCAGAAAGCCGCGGCGTTCCTGCCCTTTTTAACGGGAAAACGGTTCTCGACCTCTGGTATAACGGTATTAATCACAAAATCATCGAACAGCTCACCTTCGGCTTTGATCTGTTTTCTGATATTTTCCGGCATTTCATCGGGAAACTGAAACGCGCCAATGCTTTTCGGCGTAAGCTCCTTTGCTCTTTGAAGGGGGCTTTCATCGTTATGGATACCGACGATGATCGCTTTGCCGACTTCCCCGATCGTTTCGCGGGTGTACCAGCAACCATACTGCCCTTGGTTGTTATCATCAAACAGATTTTGTCCGTCCGTCATATATATAACGGGCAGCCTTTCGGCTTCTTCGTGCTCGGGGATATAAACGCGCACCTTCCTGTTCCGTCCCGTATAGTATGGCAGACTGAGCTCAAAAAGTTCTTCCTTGATCATCTTGATTTCTCCTTTTTATGTTAATACTATTTGCCATCCGAAGCCAAAATTGCTTTTATCGGGTAGTTGTCAAATGTAAATGTATTTTCTTTGATCTCTATTTTGGGGAGAGCGCTATCGGAGGCGAAAGTCTCTGTGCACTGCTGATACGCCCTTTTTAGCAGGCTGTCCTTTGCTTCTGTCATATCGCTCCACTTGCCGTCCTTATACAAAAAGCTCTCGCCCTCATTGACGATACCTTTCACTGTCATTTTATCATAAAACTCTGTGCTGTACGGGAACACCTCGGCGTATTTTTCGCCGCGCTTCATCGTGAGGACGACAGAGTATTTATCTCCCTCTTTTAAGTCGTATTCCTTTTTAAGATCAATGATATGTGAGCCGGCGTATTTATGAGAATGAGCGCCCTTTTCCAAAAGCGTACCCGATGAGGGGTCGTTTTTATCTACGTCTTTATAGATCTCGTAGCTCACTTCCGCGTCGGGATAGCTTGTTCTGTATTCGATCTGATACAGTTTTTCGTCCTCTTCGGCGTCAAAGATGTTCGCCGTTTTGGTTTCTTCATCATATTCCGTTGTGCCGTACCACTGTGTCATCATAAGATCGTACTGGTCGTAATTCCGCTCGGTATGCTTCGCGGTTTTATTACTGTCAAAAACATAGCTCATCGGGGAGCAAATGCTGTGGTCGTAATAGGACAGATGAATAAATCCGTCCTCCTCGCTGTCACCTATCCCCCAGCTGTTTTTGATGATAAGCGCGCCGTTACCGGGCGGCAGGCTGCCCCTTGTGATCTTACCGTTTTCGTCCCTTTCGACAAAGTTCTCCTTTGGATAATCGTCATCGTAACCAACAACGGTAACAGCGTGGTCGGCGTTGTCATCGCCGTCATAATAGCCTGCGAGGTTAGCGTGAATAAAGCCCGAATTTGAGACATTCATCGCAAGCGACACGCCGTGGCCCTGATACAACTCCGCCTTGATCGCGTTTATACCGTCCTCGTTGAATTTATACTTGCCGTTCTCATCAGTTGAAGAAGGAGACGGAAGTATGTTGCTGCTCCTGAACAGCGCCGATACCGGCGCGTTGCGGTACTCGGCATTGAGAGGCAGCTCCCAGCCGACCGATGAATCGCCATTATATGCGTACGGCTTCTCGTCCTTTACGCTCACGCTCTCATCGACCGGGCCGAAGCCCGAGCCGAACAGATTAGCCGTATGAACATATGGTCCGCCTATATCATAAGCGGTCGTCTCGTCCGACTTATCAGCCTCCGAGAGGTCAAAGCCCTCGCCGACCTGAGAAGCGCGCACCTTGCCCTTTGCAACGTCGTCCTTGGTCATTCCGTGGAACACATACCACACGATGTACTTCTCCGAAAAATCGACCTGCTCGTTTTTTTCGCCCGCGGGAACGCCCATATCATTGGCGTAAAGATAAGCGATCTCGGCAGAGCCCGCCAGAGAAAACGACCAGCAGTCGCCCCACTTCTGGCTTTTTACGGGTGTGACGTAGTTTTTGCCGTCGGCGTTTCTCAAATTAAATTTGGACGGCAGGTCATTTATATCTATTTCTTTTTCGTCAACGACCTCGCTGTCGGGATCTGTACAACCCGTCAACAACGCTGACACTGACGCTGTCAAAACGACTGCGCTCATAAAAACAGCTAATAACTTTTTCATTTATTCCATGCCTATATTCTTTATTATTAGTTCTGATAAACCATAGCATCTAAAAATTCGGAAAAAATACTGCGCCAAAATGACACCTCGTGACCGCCTATCTCGGCGCGGTGATACGTAAATCTATCCTCGGGATACCCCATATCTTTTATCCGCGCCACCATCTCATCGGCCGTATCACCGTTGTCTTCCTCTCCGTTGCCGCAATAAAAATAGAGAAACGGAGATTTCTCATCAAAGCTCTTTTTACCGAGATATTTACGCCATACGTCATCATTATACAGCATAAAAGAAGGCGAAAGAACGCCTGCCGTACCGAAAAGCTCGGGGTGCTCCATAGTGATATAGAAAGCTTCAAGCCCTCCGAGAGATTTGCCGGCGATAGAGGTGTGCTGCGCATCGGTATAAACATTGTAATGCTTCTGAACATAAGGAACCACGGTGTCTGCTATAAAAGCGGAGAGCAGAGTACCGAATTTTTTCGTATCCTCCTTGTAGGCGAGATCGCCTAAGTCGGGAACCATCTCATCCAAGCGGCTGTACCGGCGTTTTGCGTCACCAAAGGTATCAATAGCCACCACGATAGCCTTATAACCGGTCGCAGCCGTCATACTTTGAACCTGTACGTCCGCGTGCTCGCTGTTGAGAAGCGTCTCTCCGGAAAAGCCCAGATAGATCATTTGCTGACCGTCAAGCAAATACACGGTAGCATACTTTTCACTTGATGACGGGTCGTAATCTTCAGGAGTCCAAATGTGCACTACCTTATCATAGCCGTTGAAATTCAAGGTCACATCATCATACATATCGTTTTTGTAAACGAAGGTATCAGCCGGAACAAAACTGTTATTATTACGGCTTTTATACGGATCATCGGCGCCGTAAGCAAACGGCAAAAAACCGTGTTCTGTGTTGTACCATCCGCTGACGCATTTGTTGAAGGCGACTTTAGTGGTTTCGATCCCTTCATAACTGAATTGTACCGTATCATATAAAGAAGTATCGCCCTTGCAGGAATAGGTATAGCCGTCTTCATCCTCGTCGACCGCGTTCATTTTGATTTCTTTAGTATCTTTACTGTTATTGTTATAAAAAACGGCGGTGACCTCATTATGCTTTTCGATATCTTTGAAATAAACAGTATGGAGGTTTTCGTCCCCGTTTGTCCCGCACGATGCAAACAGCATTATCAAGATCACTGCCGCAAGTATTATCGCTGTCAGTCTTTTCATTTTGTATCCCTGATCATTCTCCATTAAAGATCGTATCGAGCACCGCCTGCGGCAGCTGCTGCACATACGACATTCCATGCCCATTGTTTGACATACCAAAAATATAAATATCGCGCTCGGGGTTCATATAATCAATAGAACCGAAATGGGGAGCTATCTGACCCACATGGCCTACGCCGTCATAAGGCATATGCCAAAGTCCGTAGGAGTAATCCTCTGCACTGTATTGATTGATGTTCGTTGTCATTTGCTTGAACGATTCGGGCGAAACCACCTTTCCGCCGCTGAGTCCGTGCATCCACTTGTCCATATCCGCGGCGTTTGATACGATGTCGCCTGCGCCCTTTGCAAGACCCGGTTTAACGGTTTCGTCGAGCGGTTCCGCTTGTGAAAGCGCCGACGCCCACTCTGGGTTATCTGATATTTCTTCAACAAAGCCGGTGCGGGTCATCTCGAGCGGTTCAAAGAAATTTTTCCTGAGATATTCGTGATAAGGCACACCGCCCACTTGCTCAACTATATCTGCGAGCAGGAAGTAATTTGAGTTTGAATACTCATAGTCCCCGCCGGGCTCAAAATCGAGTTCCTGACTGAACAGCGCTTCCTTCATTTTTTTTGTATTTTCTGCTTCATTTGAACCAAGTGTAGACGGATCAAAAAGCTCCATATAATAGTTCGGGATTCCCGAGCTCATATTGAGCAGGTTTTTGATAGTTATTTTCTTGCCGTACTTGTAATCGGGATAATACTTATCAAGAGTATCGTCCACGCTGAGCTTGTTTTGCTCGCTGAGCTTCATAATAGCCGCGGCGCAAAACTGCTTTGACGTTGAGGCGATCGGCATAGAAGCGTCGATCGTCAGCGGTTTTCCGTTGTCGTCGTTACCGTCGACATACTGATAAACCACATCGTCGCCCTTTGTGATCTGCACCACGCCCTTGAACTTCTCTTTTGCCAGAGTTTCGTCAAGCTTACTTTTGATGCCCGGCGCAATCGTTTCCTGTGTTTTCTCAGTTGTCTGCTCTTCGGTCGCAGAAGTATCGGATGCTTTTGATGATTCTTCTGAATTAGAGCCGCAGCCCGCGAACGCGGCGATCATAACCGCGCTCAATATTAATGCTAATAATTTTTTCATACTGCAATTCCTCCTGTTATGCTAACTGACCCTCTACGGGGAAGCGATCTATCTTATTGACTGAGTACTTCTGGATAAAGGTTGCGTCGATGATATCCAAACCCTCTCCGTCCACATCGGCAGCCTTTGCATTAAAGCGGTTACAGTCTGATCCTGCAAGGAATCGCTGGATCGCAGCCGCATCAAGGATCGTTACCTCGCCGTCGCAGTCGGCGTCGCCGTAAAGGATAGCGACGTCGTTTGACCACTTGTACTCCGAACGGTTCATACCGGAAACATCGTCATAAATAAACCCGCCCGTAAATACTGCGGTATAGTCGTCGGCACGGTTATACTCATCTATTGTCAGCTTATCTGTTTCAGCACTGCCGTCTGTAAAAGACACGGTATAGGTGTGCTTTGGATCAAGCTCGATACCGTGCTTGCCGAAATCGAAGTACCAAGTATCGGAATCTTCTTGTGTCATTCTTCCCTGCTCAATAACAAATACATTCTCGGTAACATCAATTATCTGACAGTACAGCCTGTCGATGGGCTCCCAAAATGTGCTTTTGTCAGCGTTGATCCTGATTATATCCTTGCCGACATTAAACTCATAATCACCGATCCATTTGTACATATATTGAGGATTACTTGTAAAGGCTTCATCAGTGAAAAGCTCGGTGAAAACGGCGGTGTAATCACGTGCGCTGTTGTAGTCTTCAATCAAAATCTGATATGTCTGTGCTTTTGCGGAATCAACAGCAAACAAAACGCTGTAGGTATGCTCGGGATCCAGCGTGATTGAGTGCGCGTCAAGATCATAGCTCCATGTGTCGGAATCGCCGTCTTGAGTCATTTCCGCTTTTTTACTCATCCACGATGTGAGCTGTTCGTCAGCGGTCATATCGTAGATCATACAGTAAAATTTCTGATAATCGCTGAACGTGTCGCTGTCGACATTTATTCTTATCACGTTTTGCCCTTCGGTCAACGCAACAGCACTGACACCCGAACCGAAACAGAGAACAGTGATCAGCATTGTAATTATAACAACGATAGACAAGCTTTTTGTAATGATTGATTTCATAAAAACCATCCTTTCCAATTAAATATTCGTTCTTCCTTATACATATATAATAAAACAGCTGCCTGACAAAATCAAGCAACTGTTTAATAAGTTAGTCAACAGAAAAGATAATAATGCAACCGAACGTTTAGAAAATCGTTTTTTCTCTGTCACACAAACCAAAAGTCGGATATTGACACCCTTTTGCGATCTCATCAGCATAACAAAGCATCGGCAGTACGTTAGCCTCAAAGCGAATTATATATGAATCGATCTCTCCATCAACGGTGGCTATCTTCATCGGGTGCACGATTTTTTTATCGCAAAGTGTTTTCATACACCGATCGACGTCGCGGATATCAAGCCCTGTTCCCTGACTGATTAGCGGCGCGGTAACGGGAATGTTTGACACCTTATAAAGATAAAAAAAGATTTTCAGTATTTTTTTATCCGCAAAGAGAGCAAAAACCTGTCTGATCGCGTCTTCGCTTTCAAAATACGGAAGAATACCCTCGTCATGAGGCCGAACCATCAGGAAGAAATAGCGAAAATCGTTTGATAATCGGGCTAAGGTCATACCGTCATCGCGCAGGATCTTGGCAAAGAAATCCTTGCAGCGATCACCTTCGGCGGCGGAATGATCCGAAAACGGTTCGACATAATTTTCCGAAATAGACTCATCTCCGGTCAAGCCCACAATGAACGACCAGCAATAATTGAAAGCAAGGCTGAACGCCTCGTCACCCGGCAGCTTGCTCAGCTTTTTTGAAAGTACGATCTGGATATCCTGATCCTCTCTGCCGTAAAGCGCGTCGATGCTGACGCCGAGCGCGTCGGCAAGCGCCGGCAGTATCTCGGCGTCGGGAGTTCCTCCCCTCTCCCATTTTGAAACCGCCTGGGTAGTGACTCCTATAATGCTCCCGAGATTTTCCTGTGTGTATTTCTTTTGTATGCGGTACTTTTTGATCTGCTCTCCGATAACGCCCATTTTCAACCCTCCGTTGATTTTATACTTTTATTGTATCAAATCACACCGCGTTTGTCTATATGTCAGGCAGATTTATTTGCCGTAATAATTTACGCTTAATCATCTTTTACGGAGCTGTTGCAAAAATGAGCAATACCGCCCTGCGCTGTTACAGAAAACACCCTTTGGCAATAATTTACAAACCAATTATTGCCAAAGGGCGGTCGTTTATTTTTCTTTTAACATTTTAACTGCCTTGCCGATGTAAGTCAGGAACAGGATATACTCGACAACACTCAGTATATCCGCGACTATGCCGAACGGCAGCGAAAGCTGTTCTCCGACCTCCTTGCCGAAGATCAACTCAAAAATACGCACGATTATCTCAAAACCGATGGCGATATAAATAACCCTGAAAATATGGGTTCCTTTTTTTGTAATGTCATGTCTTCCGAGGTGCTCGGAAATGTGCATAATGCCGTGGATTATGTAGTGAACCAAAAAGAACCGCGCTACATCTCCGGCGATCTCTATAATAAACGTGACAAAGTGGTTACTTTGATAGAAGATACTCTCGAGCACGGTTATGACCAAAGCGGCGATTATCGCGATCAATGATACCCTGAACGCGGGCTCGTCCTTTGAAGCGCGGACGATTCCGACGATCTGCAAGATATAGGACAGCACAAAAATCAACAGCGCAAAAAGCACCACTAATGCCATTATGCCCATCAAAAAAACAAGCTCGGAATTCCCGTAGCACAGCAAGCCGATAACGGAACAAACCAAAACAATTACCGAAGCCGCAAGGGCGATTACCTCTGACATAAAAATTTTGTTTATGCCGTTAGCGGCATTAGGATATTTCATATAACGCCTCCTTACAATACCGCAGTCGCCGCAACTGTCTCACGGCATTTAAAATACTTTTAATATATTATCATAACATAGGCAAAAATGCAAGCAAATATATCTTGATATTTGCGCTGTTCAAGGCTTTGGATTCAAAAAATGCCTCCGGCAATAATCATTGTCAGAGGCAATCAATATGCGTTTTTCAGAGCTTTATGCCGTTAAAGGAACTCTACAAGCTCTTCCCTGCTTTTTGACTGGGCGTGTCTTTCGGACGGAGCACAGTCCTCCGCCAAGATTCCGACGGGCAGGAGCGCGATAAGCTCGTAGTCCGCCATATCGGGGAAGAAATCCTTGATCGACACCGCGTCAAAGTGACCGATCCACGTTGAGCCGTAGCCGAGGTCGTGGATCTCGAGCATCATCTGGGTAGTTACGATCGCCGCGTCGATATCGGCAAAATTCTTTTGATCATACGGGCGCACCCACGCGTAGTCTGAGTTTGAACCGATAACGAAGATCACAGGAGCGGGCTCGATGAATTTCATTTTGGTAAAAGAAAGCAGCTTTTCTTTAGCGTCAGCGCTCTCTACCGCCCAGATCTTGAACGGCTGACCGTTTACCGCTGTAGGCGCGCATAGGCCCGCCTCGATTATCTTGTCGATGTCTTCCCTCGGGATCTCTCCGCTGACAAATTTGCGCGCGGAATATCTGTCCTTTGCAAGTGTTAAAAAGTCCATACTTTACCCCCTGTATTTAATATTTTTGGTTTTGATTTTTCTGATATTATCATAACAGAAATGCTCGGGTTTGTCCACATAAAAATTGGTGCGAGTGACGTGTGTTTCTGCTTTAGAAAAGTTACTGCTCGTTTGTTGCGGCGTTTATAATCGACAAATGCAGTTTAGCTTTCTCTCAGGAAACAGTCCACATGACTGTTTTCTGATCGCTCGCCTTCAAGTCCCGTCACTTTTGCGCACAAAAAAGGATGTCCGATCGGACACCCTTTGTTTGGTGAAAATATCATAATGGACTTATAATCAGCAAAAGTAGCTGATCTCTCCGAAGAAAGACATCCATTTTTCAATAACGATATTGATATTAGCTTCAATGGCTTTACTCAAGTAATTAAGCGTTCTGCTGTCATAGTCCGAATTGTTATTGGCAAGTAAGCATTTGCCTGATTTTGTTATCCAAAACTTGGTTGCGTTTGAGGTCGGCTTGCCCTTTGAAATATGAACGTGAACAGGCTCAAGCGGTTTGTTCTCATTTGCCCAAAAGTACACCCAATAGGAACCGATTTTAAAAACCTGAGGCATTGTCAATACCTCCGTTTTGCGATAGTTCTATTATCAAATGGGCGTTATTTTCAATGATCGTCTGAAAAGCATTGATCTCATCTTCGGAAAAGCCGTAAATATCCTTCCATTCATATTTCGGCAAAAAGCAACTGGCATAGTGAAAACCATCCTTTTCGTCGGGCTTTTCGATATATACTTTGACAGTATTGTTTTCAAGCATCTCGGAATGAACAATCTCGGTTTCGTCGTCAAGGGTAAGATAAGGATACATCATTTTGATTACCTCATTTCTTAAACACATGGAAAATGGCCGCCGTGTGCTTCAAATATTTCTTCAATAGCATCTCTTTCGGATTGTGAAATATTAAAATATTGTCCGCTGCTGCAATCCTTTATAATGCAGCAGGTGTCACAAGCAGGGCAATAAATTCTTCCGTCAAATCTCAAAGAAATATTTTCATCAAATCCGCAAGACGGATTATCAAAGAATAGTTCTTTACCGTCGAAAATATCGAGAATCGTTTCGGACTCCTGTTTGGAAAGCTGAACATCAACATTAGCGTCTGTGTATTTGTATACAAGCTGAACGGTTTGATTCTTATCTACAGAAACCTTTCCGCATGAACACAGAATCAATATAAAAAGAAAACAAAAACAGAACGGAATAGTTCTTTTCATTATAATGCACATCCTTTTTATTATAATATCATATAACATATTGATTTGCAAGAACTATGTCTTATTATTCAGCGAGCATAGGATTTGTAAAGCCAAATCCGAAATATGAATCGAAATAAAAAGAGTGTCCATAACATAAATCCGTTATGAACACTCATACTGGTGCGAGTGACGGGACTTGAATATATGGATTTATGTTTCGTAAAATATCACCTAACGCCAATAAAGCGCATAAACAAGCCGTTTTTGTCACAATCGTGTTGCGTTGAGTTTCATTAGATTTCATTAAAAATCAAGTCAATAAAGACAAAATAAAGACCACGAAATACGGATAGCTATTCTTGAAAATTCATACCATATTCCAATATATTAATCTTACTTACCATACAAATATTTATACAACATAGGTTATTATTTAACTTGTTAGCTTATAGCGGCATGCGGCACGGTGAAGCGTTGGGCTTGGAATACAAGGATATAAACTTTGAAACTTCTGTATTAACCATTTGCAGAACCTCAAACTATCATCAATGCTATGGCGTATATACCGATACTCCGAAAACAAAATCAAGCTATCGGTCTTTGTATATTCAACCTAAGATAGTTGGTTTGATAAAGCTGTTAAAAGCTCAACAAGAACAGCAAGCGAATGATTGCGGTGATTTGTGGGTGGAAACTGATAGATTGTTTATTAAATGGAACGGTCAGCCACTACACCCAAGCGCACCGTATAAGTGGCTTAAACGCTTTTGTGAGCGTGAGAATGTATCATTTAAGGGTTTACATAGTTTTCGGCATATAGTTTTCGGCATTTTGTCGCTTCACAAGCTTTAGCAAGCGGTGTCGATGTAAAAGCGGTATCAAGTATGCTCGGACACAGCCAAACAAGCACTACATTAAACATCTATGCTCACGCAGTACAGCAGGCAAATGAAAAGGCGTTAAACTGCGTTGCGAGTATGCTTGAAACCACATAAAGCCTTGATAAAGAACACGGTAAAGAACGCGGCAATTTCAGACAAAAGAAAAAACCCGAAAGCCGCTTAAATAGTGACTTGCGGGTTTGGCGGAGGACAATGGATTTGAATTCACAAATTATAACAATAAAATGTTGCATTTCATTATCCGTTTGTTTATGCCATTTCACGCGCTTTATCATTTCGTACTGTTTCATTTCATTTCTGTTTGTTAAAGAACATTTAAAGAACACAAATTACATATCAAGCGCAAGTAGCTCTGCTTTATAGCTTTATATTTATAATTTGACTTTATAAAATAGGTATTTACATTTTATTCGAAGAATTAGTTAAGAGCGATTTTTTCTTTGCTTCAAATTCTTCTTGTGTAATAATCCTTTGTTGGAAAAGTTCATAGTATTTTTGTATCTCATCAGCAACAGAACTATCCGTTTGGTCTATTCTTGAATATTGCTGATTATCCTCATTATCTTTAAGAATACGCAAGGCTTGTTGGAACTGTTGCGCTTCTTCTAAAGTAGTAAATCTTAAATCAAAACCAATGTTTCCGCCAGCGTAATCAATACGGAACACATTTCTCTTTCTTGTTATGTATAAAAGTATCAATACAAAACCTGTAATCAAAAAAAACAAAAACAATAGAACTGGTATTATATTGAGACTCATTTCATTACCTCCTTGGAAATCTTTATGAATTATTATATTATTTAGTGAATAAACAAACAAATTGCTGCAGCAACCAAACTAATAATGCCGACAATCAATAAACCAACAGGATTAATATGCTCAAAGCCTGTTCCTGTTACATCTTTAAGGTCAACTGCCTTTTCCTCTTGTCGTGCTTCAAAGGAATTACCTTTTTTATATAAGCACTTACCTCTAAAATAGAGTCTTTTGTCGGATAGTACAGCAAATCCATTTCCTAAAGTGCCGGTAGATAAAAATTTTTGAATTGCGTTATTTCCAAGAACAGAAATAATTTTTTCATTACGGTTAAATAAAATGTCATTTAAATCTCTCATATCGTATCCTTTCAATAATTTATATTTTATGAGATTTGTTGACGCGTTTTTAAAAATCCATCAATCAAAATATTTTTATTTTACACTGAATTCTAAATAAAGTAACATTTTTAAAACACATAGAACTTTTGTGTTTCGTGATTGAAAGATAAATAAAAAGCGTAGCCACTTATGAGCTACGCCGAAAAACACATAGCTCATTTTATTGCAACACAAAAAATTCTATCTGTAATACGAAAGTATGAGATAACAGAGCCTGTATTTTTACCTAAGGCCTGTATTTTTACCTAAGATAAAAATACACACTTCGTATTACAAAAATTATCGAATTTTCGTGTAGCACCTAAATTATAGCATTATAGGCAAAATATTTCAAGAGATTTGGTTATAAAAATAAACAGAAATATTTGCACATTTTAATGCTTCAAAGTGTTTCTAAAATAATAGACGCAATTTGTTTTGAAAATGATTTAAATTTATAAAAATATTTTATATATATTCTTTTAAAACAAAACCGCTTAGAGTTAACCCTCGGCGGTCTTTTTATGTAACAGGGTGGGAAGGTGGGAATACAGATTAAAGGGAGCATTACGCTCCCTCAACCTTATACTATTAAACAGCTGCTTTCAATTTCTTTTCTTCCTCTTTCTTCTGTTCGTAGCGTTGACTTCCGAACATATCCCTTATATCGTCCATAGTCAATTCCTCGTGGCTTTTCTTTCTGAATTTGTCTTTGTGATAATACCAAGCTTTTTTCTTATAGGCAAATTTGAAGTTAAGCTGTTTTAAAACCTCTTTGTGTTCTTTGGTGTTACCGCTTACCCATATCCAAGAACCGCAGATTTCGACCTCTAAGCCGTTTAAGCGAATAAGGGTATTTATTATATGTATAAACTCCTGCGGTGTTTCTGTGGTCGTTTCCGATGTCTTTGTATATGTTTCGCCTTTAGCGTTCTGATGTACATTTTTAAGGCGTTCCCATAGCTTCTCAAATTCGGCTTGCATTGCCTTAAAATCCTCGCCGTCTCCCGCGACAATGTCGGGGTGCAGCTTCATAGCGAGCTTGCGGTATTCTTTTTTGAGTTCTTCGGCGGTGTGGCAATTCTTAAAGTATTTCATATTCTCGCTCCCTTTGCGCTGAATTTAGCTATATATTTATCAATGAG